>NZ_JAUJED010000023.1:0-417724 GCF_030442075.1 Vibrio sp. TMPB1044
AAGGCGCCTTGGCAGAGTGGCTATGCAGCGGATTGCAAATCCGTGGACCTCGGTTCGACTCCGGGAGGCGCCTCCATCACTTAAAGTTGAAAGGCCAGCAGAAATGCTGGCCTTTTTGCTATCTGAAATTCCATTTCCTAGCATTACTTCCAAATACCGATGTTTGACCTCTGTTCATTAGTGCCTCTAGGAACAAGCCCTTGTCTGATGATTTTCTTTGTCGGTCTTTTCCTTGCGGAAATCTATCATTTACTAAACAACCACCAGCATATTTAAACTAATTGCGCTGTTTGTAAGTGGAATTAGTAGGGAATGGAAAAGGGCGCCTGTCCTTTGGGTCATTAAGTTCTTCATATTTATACATAGTTGCTCATGAACCTGTAATGCTTTCATGAGTTATTACAGTTATTATGACTATAAATGAAAATGATTGTCATTTACTTACGTTGTTGCTAATCTATTATGAAACTTTACAACATCCTCTCTAGTGCAAGAAAGTGTATATAAAACCCCGCTAAACCCCATTAAGTCTGCGGTTATTCGTTTGTTTAGCCTGCTAATTAAGCAGATCTACCTCTTTTGTTCTACCCCTTTAGGGTAGTTTGTTTTCGTAATTGATTTACATCATATTTTCATTTTCTTTCATAATTCATTATTCGCTCAGTTAAGAAATATATAACCTTCAGGAATTCTTATGAGCAAGATGAAGCTAGTCGTAATCGGTAACGGGATGGTCGGCCATCGCTATATCGAAGATTTAGTCGAGAAGACAGATGTTGCAAACATGGACATCACCGTGTTCTGTGAAGAACCACGAGTAGCATATGACCGTGTGCACCTTTCTTCTTACTTTTCACACCACACTGCAGACGAACTTTCTTTAGTTAAAGAAGGCTTCTACGAGAAACACGGCATCAACATGCTGATCGGCGAACGTGCAATCAACGTTAACCGTGAAAAGAAAACAGTTTACTCAAGCATTGGTCGCGAAATTCAATACGACAAACTTGTTCTTGCTACCGGTTCTTTCCCATTCGTACCACCAATCAAAGGTAACGAAGGTAAAGATTGTTTCGTTTACCGCACAATCGAAGATTTGAAAGCGATTGAAGCTACGGCTAAAAACTCTAAGTCTGGTGTGGTTGTTGGTGGTGGTTTACTTGGTCTTGAAGCGGCAGGCGCACTAAAAGCACTTGGCGTGACAACTCACGTTGTTGAGTTTGCTCCTAAGTTAATGGCTGAGCAGCTTGATCAGGCGGGTGGTAACCAACTTCGTCAAAAAATCGAACGTATGGGCGTAAACGTACATACAAGTAAGAACACGCTTGAGATTGCTCCTGAAGGCACTGAAGCTCGTAACGTAATGCGTTTTGCAGACGGTACTGAGCTAGAAACTGATTTCATCGTATTCTCTGCTGGTATTCGCCCACAAGACAAACTTGCTCGTCAAATGGGCCTAGGTATTGCACCTCGCGGTGGTATCGAGATTAACGATCACTGTCAAACGACTGATAAAGATATCTATGCTATCGGTGAGTGTGCGTCTTGGAACCAAACGTTCTACGGCCTAGTGGCTCCTGGCTACAAAATGGCGACGGTAGCGGTTGACCACGTTGTTGGTAACGAAAGCACATTTGAAGGTGCTGACATGTCTGCGAAGCTTAAGCTTCTAGGCGTGAAAGTAGGCTCTATCGGTGATGCGAACGGTCGTACTCCTGGCTGTAAGAGCTACGTTTACCAAAACGAAGAGCAAGAAGTTTACAAGCGTATCATCGTTTCTGAAGACAACAAGAAGCTTCTTGGTGCAGTAATGGTTGGTGATACATCTGACTACGGCGATCTTCTACAGCTTATGCTGAACGAAATCGACCTACCAGAACACCCAGATGCACTGATTCTTCCTGCGCACGCTGGTGCTGAAAAGCCAACACTTGGCGCAGACTCGCTTCCTGAATCTGCGGTTATCTGTTCTTGTTTCGATGTAACGAAAGGCAAGATCGCTCAAGCGGTTGCCGAAGGTCACCACACCATTGGTGATATCAAAGCGGTAACAGGCGCAGGTACTGGTTGTGGTGGTTGTATTCCACTAGTGACTTCAGTACTAAACGCTGAACTTGCTAAAGCTGGTGTTGAAGTGAAGAACGACGTGTGTGAACACTTTGCTTACTCTCGCCAAGAGCTTTTCCACCTGATTCGCATCGAAGAAATCAAAACGTTCGATGAGTTACTAGAGAAATACGGTAAAGGCTACGGCTGTGAAGTATGTAAGCCACTAGCGGGTTCTATCCTTGCTTCTTGCTGGGGTGAACACATCCTTAAGCCTGAACTAGTGAAACTGCACGATACCAACGATAACTTCCTAGGTAACATGCAAAAAGACGGTACTTACTCTGTAATCCCTCGTATGGCGGGTGGTGAAGTAACACCTCAAGCACTAAGCGTTCTTGCTGATGTTGCTGCAGAATACAACCTGTACACCAAGATCACGGGTGCACAACGTATCGGTCTGTTCGGTGCTCAGAAAGATGACTTACCAGCTATTTGGAAGAAGTTAATCGCTGCGGGTTACGAAACGGGTCAAGCTTACGCAAAAGCACTTCGTATGGCTAAGACATGTGTTGGTTCTACTTGGTGTCGTTACGGCGTTCAAGATTCAGTTGGCCTAGGCGTGATGATCGAGAACCGTTACAAAGGCATCCGTACTCCTCATAAGATGAAGTTTGGTGTGTCTGGTTGTACTCGTGAGTGTGCTGAAGCTCAAGGTAAAGATTTAGGTATCATCGCGACTGACGCGGGCTGGAACATGTATGTGTGTGGTAACGGTGGTATGAAACCTCGTCACGCAGACTTGCTTGCAAGCGACTTAGACCAAGAAACGCTGATCAAATACATCGACCGTTTCATGATGTTCTACATCCGCACGGCTGCTCCACTGCAACGTACTTCGGTATGGATGGACAACCTAGAAGGTGGTGTTGATTACCTACGTGAAGTGATTGTAGACAACAAGCTTGGCATCAATGACCAACTTGAAACTGACATTGCTGGCCTAGTGGATAACTTTGCTTGTGAGTGGACAGATACAATCAACGACGAAGCTCAACTTAAACGCTTTGCACACTTCATCAATGCTGATGACCGTGATGAAAACGTTGTGTTTGTTGAAGATGGCCGTGAACAACATCGTCCAGCGACATTCACAGAGAAACACCCTGAAGCGAAGGGCGATATCCTTCACGTTGAACTGGTTTAATTGGGAGACGACATCATGGCATTTACCAAAGTTTGTAAGATCGAAGATATTATCCCAGGTACAGGTGTTTGTGCATTGGTTGGTGGTGAGCAAGTAGCAGTCTTCCGCCCAACTAAGGCTGAAGAAGTATTCGCGATTAGCAACACCGACCCTTACTTCCAGTCTAACGTGTTATCACGTGGTCTGATTGTAGAGCACAAAGAAGAGCTTTGGGTGGCAAGCCCGCTTAAGAAGCAACGCTTTAACCTGACAACAGGTGCGTGCATGGAAGACGAGAACTTCAACGTGAAAGCGTACAAAGCTCGTGTTACCAAAGGTGCTGTAGAAATCTCTGCTTAATCTTTGGATGAGTAAGATTTGATAGTTCAAGGGTTCTAGTTTTCGATATTGCCTTAACTCGGCAACTAGAGCCTTTTCCTATCCAATTTTAACTTTTAAATTTAACTTTTAAGGACAACCTTATGTCTACTGATTTTAAACCGGCAGAATTCGTTCAAACTATGATCGATGTAGGTGAAGCTAAAACTAAAACGAGTACTCGTGATCTTCTGATACGAAGCACTATGGCCGGTATCATCCTTTCTCTTGCGGTTGTTGTTGCTATCACAACTATCGTGCAAACAGGTATCGGTATTGTTGGCGCTCTTGTGTTCCCGGTTGGTTTTGTCATTCTAAGTGTAATGGGCTATGACCTAGTAACGGGTGTATTTGGTCTTGCGCCTTTAGCTAAATTTGACAACCGCCCAGGCATTACTTGGGGCCGTATCCTTCGTTGTTGGGGTATTGTTGGTCTTGGTAACCTTATCGGTTCTTTGATTGTTGCTTTCCTAGTTGCCGTTTCACTAACGGGTAACTTTTCTCTAGAGCCAAACGCTGTTGCGCAAAAGTTTATTGCAGTTTCTACAGGGCGTAGCCTAGGTTTTGAAAACATGGGTATGGACGGATGGATTACATGTTTCGTACGCGGTATTTTCTGTAACCTGATGGTATGTTTAGGTGTGATTGGTAACATGACGGCACGTACTGTCGCTGGCCGTGTAGCAATGATGTGGTTCCCAATCTTCATCTTTTTCGCACTAGTATTTGAGCACACAGTAGTAAACATGTTCCTATTCCCACTGGGTATGATTCTTGGCGCTGATTTCGGTATCGCGACATGGTTGAACTTCAACCTTATCCCAACAATCCTAGGTAACATCGTGGGTGGTTTGTTCCTAACATGTGTTCCTTTGTTCCTAACACACGCTAGAACAGCTCCTTCTCTAGGCGCTAAGTAATTCTTTTGCTCTAGATTAATGAGCAAATGATGAAAAATGATAAGCCCCAAGCAGTTGGTTTGGGGCTTTTTTGATCTCAACAGTCTCTACTTGATCAAGGGCGCACTATCAATGAGCATTGTGAGCTTGTTAATGGTGCAAAAGTCAGCGTGTTCCAGCGTAATAGATTGTTTTGTTATATAAACTTCTATCTTGATTAGAATTAATCGTGAAGTTTTATGGCAACAACTGATAGTCTAAGAAGTAGGGATATTGGTGATTCATACAATGATGAATCGTCATACAGAATTAAGCTTGAAATATAACAAGCTAACTTTCGGAGCAAAGCATGTCAGAAGTATCGCCATCGAATGTTAAAACAGGAAACACAGGATTTGTTTCATTAGTAGGTGCAGGTCCGGGCGACCCAGACTTACTTACGTTAAAAGCGGCACGAGTGATTCAACAAGCAGACGTTTTGGTTTATGACCGCTTGGTATCAAAAGATATCTTGGCGATGGCTAACCCAGAAGCAGAAATGCTGTATGTGGGTAAAAAGCTTGATCATCACTGCGTACCGCAAGATCAGATCAACCAATTATTGGTCACCAAAGCGCAAGAGAATAAGCATGTAGTACGCCTAAAAGGTGGTGACTCGTTTATCTTTGGTCGCGGTGGTGAAGAGTGTGAAACGCTAGCTGAGAATGACGTTAGATTTGAAGTCATCCCAGGCATTACTGCAGCAGCTGGGGCAACTGCTTATGCCGGTGTCCCTCTAACGCACCGTGACCACGCACAAAGCGTCCAGTTCATTACTGGTCACTTAAAGAAAGATGGCGAAGATATCGATTGGCGCTCTCTTGCGCAGCACAACCACACGATAGTGTTTTACATGGGGTTAAAAGAGAGCCCGAATATTCAGAAAAACTTACTTGATAATGGTATGCGATCAGACATGCCTGTAGCGATTATCGAAAACGGTACTCGCCAAGAACAGAAGGTGTATCGAGGTGGATTGAGTGACTTAGCTAACCTTGCGAGTGTCGCGAAAAGCCCGGCTTTGATCGTTGTTGGCAGCGTGGCTCAGCTTCATGAGAAACTGGCGTGGTTCAATAAGTAACCCCTTACCTTTTACCAATTTCGAGTGAGTTAAATACTGCAGCGACTGCCTGGTCGCTGCATTTCTTGCTGGCGCATGGGCATTTCGTCAATTATGTTGGTGATTAAGTTCCAATCTGTCTTACCATTCCATCTGTGCTTCTCTTTTCCGTCTTTACCGATCAATACCGCGGTGTGCGATCCTTTCGGTATGTCATAGCTGTTTGTTACCGCCTCCAGGTTAAACTCTTCCACTAACCAATTTGGGACAGTGTAGCCGCTCTCCGCAATGACCATAATGACAACATCTCTTTCTTCTAACTGACAGTTATTGATTAAAACCTCATTGAGAAACTCTTTAACGATCGAATCTTCGGTTGGTGCGAAATAAATAACACTTCGGTGCGGTAGTGCTTTGGAGTGAGAGTACGCTGGGTAGGCGAGGGCCGAGTTAATCGTCATACACATGATTAAGATCATGCTGATAGTCATTAGTTTAAGCAAACCAGTACCAACGCCAGGTCCGAATGGTTGATCCACAGGCAGCACTGATTGGGTTGACTTGATGCTTAAGCACATTTCGCGTGTTTGTCGGTGTAGCATAACCAGCCTCCCTTTAATAACTTTAAGCCTGATCGTTATTTGAATGTGACTCGGCTGAAGTTCAGTCCTATTGAGCAACGAGTAAAGCCAATAGGCATACAATAAGCATAGTTAGATTTACGCTAAAGAGAGCGGATAGGTTCATTTTTATTGTCTAAAGCGACTCGCATTTTAGAAGTGAATAGAATAGGGTATACGGAAAATCTAAAGGTATGAATTTATGGAAAACATAGCAATTTTGGTCGACGTTCAGAACGTTTACTACACAACACGGGATAAATACCGTTCTAACTTTGACTATAACCAGTTTTGGTATGTTGCCACGGAAGGGCGTAATGTTGTTGCAGCTAATGCTTACGCAATCTCAAGCCAAGACCCAAAGCAGCGTCAATTTCATCATATCCTTCGTGGTGTGGGGTTTAATGTGAAGTTAAAGCCGTTTATTCAGCGTCGAGATGGTAGTGCAAAAGGTGACTGGGATGTGGGTATTGCGTTAGACGCGATAGAGCTTGCAGAGACGGTTGATACGATTGTTTTAGTATCAGGAGATGGTGATTTTGAAATTCTTGTAGAGCGAATCAAAGAGCGTTTTGGTAAGCCTGTTGAAGTGTATGGTGTCCCGGGATTAACCGCTCAAAATCTTATCGATTCTGCGTCAAAATTTGTACCGATCGAAAAAGATTTTCTTCTATAGAGGAAATCAGTCACTTTATAATTGAAATCAATAATAACGATAATTAGAATGCAAACAGTTCTTATTTATCGGTGTGTGCAATGTCTCGCGTTTTAGTTGTTGATGATGATATTCAGTTGTGTGAGTTACTGGGTGAAGTATTGGAAAATGAGGGGTATCACGTTGATACCGTTCATTGTGGTGAATCGGCTTTAGAGTTTATTCAGTCTCACCCTGTTGATTTGGTTTTACTCGATGTAATGCTTCCAAATCTAAGCGGTATTCAAGTAGCAAGACGTATTTGTCAGCGTTTTGCTACTCCCATTCTTATGCTAACCGCTCTTAATGACGATGCCTCAATGCTCGATGGCTATCAAGCTGGAGCCGACCAGTACATCGCTAAACCTTTTAATGTTCCTGAACTCTTAACCCGAATTAAGGTGATCTTGCGCCGAGTTGGGTTCGAGCGTCAGAGGCAATCTTTTGCTTCATCTAATCACGGCTTGTGTGAACAACTCTCCCGTTTACCTCTAACGGGGACTGAAAAGGACCTACTTGATTATCTGATCAAAAATGATGGTATTGTTGTATCCAAGTCTGATCTGCAGATACATGTCCTGAAGAAAGAGTTATGTCCTTTCGACCGTAACTTAGATATGCATATTAGCAATATACGCCGAAAATTGGTTCAGGCTGGCTTGTCGAAACAGCATATAAAAACCGTGCGTGGTAAAGGCTACAGTTACCTAGAGTCTGTCGGAGCATGAGTGCTAAGTTGGTACGCTGCCCGGAGTTCATTGCTAAACGTAAAGACGGGCTCACTTTCCAACTGTTTAGCTATCTCACGGTTATCTTAGTCAGTATCTTGATTCTTCAAGGCGTCGCTGAAAGAGCGTTGATGAAAGCTCTGCTAAAAGTCCCTGAGTCCGTTAAAGCTGAAATGTTGGATCTTGCTTATCAAGCGAATGTGTTGATCGAAGATGGAGACATGGATGAACTCGCGGATTGGGGTAATGCTCAACAGTATTATCTGTTCGTTATCGATGAAGATAATCGACCGATCACGCACCGTAACATGCATCCGCATTTTGAATTCAAATTGAAGTACTTGCGCACCTTAGATCATCAACTGAGTGATCGTGTTAGTAAGCCTATATTCGGCCTGCCTCTGAATAATGGCAACACGCTCGTAATTCAACTACCGCACCAGTTCCATCCGGCTAAATCCTTTGCTCCATACTCCTATATGATCAAAGCTTTGATTGCTCTAGTCGTATTATCGCTGTTCTCAATTATTATGGCGAAGAGCTTGCAACAACCGCTGGATAGATTGAGGGAGGCTAGCCGCAGACTTGCTCAAGGTGACTTTACTGTCAGTGTGGTTTCGGAGTTAAACTCCACGACGCGCGAGTTCAACGAACTCGCGCATGATTTTGATCATATGACATTTGAGATCAAGTCTCTGGCAGAAAAGCAGCGTCGACTGATTCGTGATGTATCACATGAGCTGAGAACACCATTAGCAAGGCAAAACCTCGCATTACACTTACTACGCAATAAGGTGGATGAGAAAAGCTTAGGATTGCTTGAACGGATGGAAAATGAGACAGAAGAGATGAATAAGCTGGTGGGTGAGATACTTGAGTTCAGCCGACTAGAAACGTCTCGCTACGACTCTAAGTTAACGCTAATGCATCTTGAGCACTACTGTTCGATGCTGATTGCCCAAATGCAAAGTGATTTAAAAACCAATCAAACTTTAATCGGAGATTTAGATACTCCGACTTCAATGGTAAATATTGATGAGCGACTGTTGCTAAGGGTTATCGGCAATTTGGTGGGTAACGCCATTAAATACGCTGGTGATAGTGCGCATGTTGTCGTCACTACATATGAACAGGTCATAGACAAACGTTACAGCGTCATATCTGTAGAAGATGACGGAGATGGTATTCCTGATAACAAAATAGCAGGGATTTTCGATCCCTTTACACGAATTGAGTCAGCGCGTGATAAACAGTCTGGTGGTTATGGTCTTGGGCTTGCGATTGTTAAAGAAGCAATGGGTGTGATGAATGGGCACGTTACTGCTGAGAATAGAGAAGGTGGGGGACTCAGGGTCAATCTTATGTTCCCAATCGACGATTAATTTAAGTACTTTTTCTAGAGATAGTTAATACCGAATACGAATTCAAAAAACGATACCCAATAAAAAACGCCACTGCATCTGCAGTGGCGTTTCTGTTTATGCGCTTTTTGTGAGTTAAGGTGTAGCCATTAATTACACCTTAGCTCGAAGGCAAGAGCGTCAGAGAAACTAGATTATGCCTGTTGGCGTGCTAGCTTAACTTCTTCTTCTTTCTCGCCAGCAGCTGGGTCGTTGAAGCGAGACTCATCAAGAGCACCTTCAGACTTCGCCACGATGATAGATACGGCACTATCACCTGTGATGTTTACAGCGGTACGAATCATATCAAGAAGGCGGTCAACACCCATGATTAGAGCGATACCTTCAAGCGGTAAACCAACTTGGTTCAATACCATCGCTAGCATAACAAGACCAACACCAGGAACACCTGCGGTACCTACAGACGCCAGTGTCGCCGTTAGGATAACCATCAGGTAATCGCCCATAGTCAGGTCGATGTTGTAAGCTTGTGCGATAAACGCAGTCGCAACACCTTGCATGATAGCAGTACCATCCATGTTCACAGTCGCACCTAGTGGTACTGTGAAAGACGCTACTTTGTTGTCTACGCCCATACGGTTCTTAGCCGTTTCCATGGTTACTGGAATCGTTGCGTTTGAAGATGCTGTTGAGAATGCAAACATGATGGCATCTTCCATCTTACGTAGGAATGTAATCGGACTAAGACCTGTGAATCCTTTAAGCATTGCGCTGTAAGTAACCAAACCGTGTAACAGTAGGGTACCTGCAAGTACTAAGAAGTATTCTGCTAGGTTCCAAATCGCACCCAAGCCAAGGCCAGAAAACAGTTTCGCCATTAAGAAGAATACGCCGTAAGGAGCAAGGTTCATTAGTAGCGCAACTAGCTTCATGATCACTTCGTTAAGATCAGAGAAAACGGCAGCGATACGTTCACCGGGTTTGCCCGCTGCACTGATTGCTATACCAAACAACACTGCAAATACGATAACTTGTAACGTTTTGCCCTCAGCCATCGCCTGAATAGGGTTGGTTGGGAACATGTCGATGATTACTTGGCCCAAAGAAGGGGCATCTGCTGATTTGAAAGAGCTCGCAGCAGTAAGATCCGCACCAGCTCCAGGTTGGAACAGGTTACCGATAGTGAGTGCTAGAGTGATAGCAACGGCTGTAGTACCGATATAAAGTGCAAGCGTTTTGCCACCCATACGGCCAAGAGTTGATAAGTCTTTAAGAGAACTTGTACCGCACACTAGTGAAACGAAGACTAGTGGCACAACAAGCATTTTTAAACTGGCGACAAAGATTTGCCCGCCTACTTCAAAGAATCCGTTAACGATGTAGTTATTAACAAATCCGCTGTCTGCAAAAAGGGATTGAATGGCAAATCCCGTTAATATACCTACGACCATACCGAGGATTACTCGACCGGTCAAAGACATAGGTTTCTTGGTATTCATTTAGAACACTCCTTATTATTTATAACTTTGATACCTTTTCAAAGTGAGCAGGAGATTAGCAGTCGGTTGTTAAAATCGAAAAACAAAAAATGAGTTTGAAATTATAGATGTGATCAGAATCACTGATATTTGTGTCAATTAAACAAAATTGAACAATATAATTCACCATAATTTTACATCTATCGAGGGTTTTATACATAAAGTTGTCATTTCAAAGGTAGTAAATAAGAAGAGATGAATTTCTTATTGATCTTCGCGTCTTAAATTGACCCGGCCAATAACGCCGTTTCAAAAAAACTGGATAGTGACAACCATTTTTTAGCGTAAATGCTCTCTAAATATCTGTATTGAATTGGTTTTGCTTAATATCATAAAAACAAGTCATCAATACGCCTTTACAAAACTTTACGAATGCAAAGAATGTAAATTTAATGCAAATGGTAATAATTATCACTTATATTCACTCCCGAAATAATTCAGTGGTACCGGAAACGGTTCAACGAACACATCGAATAAATAACAAGGTGTTCGGATAAAGAATAAAAGCGGAGTAAAGGACATGTTTTCAAAGAGCCCATTGGCTTTAGTGATCGGTGCAGTATTAGCTTCACCAGCAGTATTGGCAGAAACAGTAAAAACAGACGAGCATATGGTTGTTGAAGGTCGTGACTACGGTTACAAAGCCGACACGAACACAACAGCAATGCGCATGGAGGCGACTCAATTAGAGACTCCGGGACAAGTTTCAGTAATCGATGAGCAAATCATCGATGAACAGCGTGCAACGACGTTAGGTGACGTTCTTAAGAATGACGCAAGTGTAAGTGCGGGTGGTACAAGCCGTAACCGTGAGCGTTTCTCATTACGTGGTTTTTCGGTAGAAAGCTCTTCGGGCTTCCTTAAAAATGGCCAGCAACATTGGTCACACTACCGTCAACCAATCGAACTTCTAGAACGTGTTGAAGTACTTAAAGGACCTTCTGGTCTTCTTTACGGTATTTCTGCACCTGGTGGTTTGATCAACATGGTCAGTAAGAAACCTACTTACGACACGCAAGTAAGCTTAAGCCAAGACATTGGCTCGAATGATCACTCTCGTACGACTGTTGATGTAAGTGGCGCATTGAACGACGCGGAAACTTTACGTGGTCGCGCAATTGTGTCTAAAGAAAGCTACGGCTCTTGGAGAACATACGGTGACGGTACCGAACCACAGACTGAGCGTTTTGTTGGCGGTGTATTCGTTGATTACGATGTAACTGAAGACGTAATGGTTTCTGTTCACTACGACAAGACCAATGACGAAGGTAGCGTAGATTCTGGTGCACTATACACACTAGATGGCAACCGCGTGGGTAGCGACAAGCACATCTGGGATGCGCAGTGGTCACAGATTGAAAACGATGTTGAGAACGTAGGCTTTGATATTGCTGCTAACCTGACTGACACATGGTCTTTAAAAACAGGTTTCAACTACCAAGATTTCGAACGTATCGATATGGAAAGCTACCCAAGCTTTTCAAACATGAATCCTGACGGTACAGGCACCGTGACTCAAGGCGGCAACTACCGTCACGACAAATGGCGTTTCAGAACAGCTTATGTCGATATAACAACAACCGCTGATCTTGCTGGCACAGAGCACCAACTATTATTCGGCGCTAACTGGTTAGGCTACAGCTATTATCGTGGTATGGATCGCTTCAGCAGCGGTGAATACGCACCAGATGCAACGGTACCAGCACCGTCAGTGGGTCCAACATCGCTAGGTAAGATGAGCACTTACGATACTTGGGGTTTCTACATTCAAGATCTGATTACTATCAATGACGAATGGCAAGTTCTTGCGGGCGCTCGTTTCGACCGTAAAGTAAGTGATGGCGTTGCAGAAGAAAACGTAGCACCTAAGCTTGGCGTGATTTACCACCCAGCATCAAACGGTAGCATTTACGCTTCTTACTCTGAAAGCTTTGAACCACAAGGCGTTGTCTCTAGCGGTAGCCGCAATTACACGAACGATGGTGAACTTCTTGATGCCGCGACGGGTGTTTCTTATGAAGTCGGTACTAAGTGGGAACTGATGGACGAACGTCTATTCGTTTCTGGTGCGGTATTTGATATTACCCAAGAAAACATCTCAATGGATGTAGAAGACACTTCATCAGGCGATTGGACGAAGACACAAGGTGGCGAACAAGTTCACCGTGGTGCTGAGTTAGCCGCGCAAGGTTTTATCTCTGAAAAATTCTCTATGTCTGGCTCAGCAATGTACTTAGATGCAGAAATCACGAACCATGAAACGTATGAAGGTAACCGTCCAGTTGACGTACCTGAGTTTGCAGCAAGCGTTTGGTCTACTTACGCAGCGACAAACGAAGTTGATGTTAACCTAGGCCTTATCTACGAGGGTTCTCGTTACGGTGATAGTGCGAACACGTTCAAGAAAGATGGCTATGCTCGTGTCGATATGGGTGCAGCATACACGCTTAAGTACGACGACTCTCTAGACTTCGTTGCTCGTCTAACAGTAGAGAACGTATTTGACAAAGAATACCTAGCGGGTGGTGGTTCAACTTCTTCAAAACACCAATTTGCAGAAGACGTAGTAATCGGCGAAGGCCGCAACTACATGGCGACTTTACAGGTAAAATACTAATTTGTTAGTAGGGTACTATTGTTAGCTTAAATATAGAGGGGAAGGTTTCGACTTTCCCCTTTCGTGATTCTGCTATTTCTTAAAATATCCCTAGCTATGTGAGTGGGTTTTAATGATAATGAGACCGCTTATCAATAAAACTCATTTGACCTTCTTCTTATAGTAAATGACTACAATTATGAATCTTTTAAAAACTAGCCTAGCGCTTGCCATCAGTTTGGCCGCAACGTCTTCTATGGCAAATAGCTTAGAACAAGCTCAATCAATTCAAAATAAAACCAATAACGCGTCGGCTTCGAGCCAAAAGGTTATTGATAAAAGCTCACAAGCAACTTTAATGCTGCAAGCTGAGATTGAGCGCCTGCAAGAAGAAGTCAAAAACCTAGAAATCTATCACGATCACCTTGCCGCCTTGGTTTACAGCCAAAATCAAGAAGCTCAAAGCATTGAAGGGCAGATCGACGAAATCAAATACACACGTCAAGGTGTTGTGCCTTTGATGTACCAGATGATTGATGGCCTTCAACAGTTAGTTGAGCAAGATGTGCCAATCAAGAAAGAACAGCGTCTAGAAAGAGTAGAAAAGCTGCAAGCAATGATGACTCGTGCTGATGTGAGTGATGCTGAGAAATACCGCCGTATTCTAGAGGCATACCAAATTGAGATGGACTACGGAATCAAGCTAGGTGCTTATCAAGGTCGAGTAGTATTGAGCAGCGACAGAACGATTGAAGCTGACGTGTTGCACCTAGGTCGTATCTCTTTAGTTGCTCGCAACCTAAATGGCAGCCAATATTGGTCTTGGGATCAAACAAAAGGTCAATGGCAAGAGTTAGATTCTTCAATGAAGTCTGAACTAGATAAAGCGTACGATATTGCTAGCCAACAAGCGGCGCCAAGCCTAATTACTTTACCTGTTTCTTTAACTGTTGCGGAGGTTAAGTAATGAACTTAAAACCATTAGCAGCATTGCTTTGCATTACGTCCTTTTCATTTTCTGCTTTCTCTGCATCAGACACGACAGCTCAGCTTGTTAATAAAGCAAAATCAGAAAGCCGAACTCAAGCTTCTCACAACGTGGTGCGTGAAGCTGATTTCAAAAAGACAGAACAAGAACTGAAAGCGATCAAAGCGCAGCTTGAAGCGAAACGTACCTCTATCCAAGGTGCGACAGATGTTCTGACTCAAACCTTCAGTGATAACGAAAACAAGCTTGCTCGCTTAGAAGAGAAGCTGCGTTTAGAAACCGGTAGCTTAGGCGAGCTGTTCGGTGTCGTTCGTCAAAACGCAAAAGAACTCGGCGCAGAACTTAGCTCAACCGTGAACAGTGTTGATCGCGCTGAACACACTGCAACTGTTGATCAAATCATTGATGCTAAATCACTGCCTTCAATGCCACAGCTGACCGGTTTGTGGATGAGTATGGTTGAACAGATCCAAGCGAGCTCTGAGCTTAGCAAATCTCAAATTGCATTCATCAATGGTGAAGGCAATACACAAACTGTCGACGCTTATCGCTTAGGTTCAATCGGTTTAGTAACAGACCAAGGCTATGTTAGCTGGAACACTCAGCGTGAAGATGCGATTGCGTATCTGAAACAACCATCGAATGGTCCAACTTTAGCATCGCTATCTACATTAGCTAATGGCGACGTGTCTAACGTGGTTGTCGATCCTTCTCGTGGGTTCATGCTAGAGCAACTAGCGCTAACACCAAGCCTCACAGATCGCCTTCAAGCGGGTGGTGTTGTTGGTAAAGTGATTCTTGGCTTGCTTGCAATTGGCTTAATCATCGCATTGGTTCGTGGTATTTCTTTAGCTATCGCTCGTCAGAAAATTCGCGCACAACTGAAGAACCCTGAACAAGCGGGCGACAATCCTCTTGGTCGCGTTCTTGCAGTTTACAACAAAGAGCAAAACCAAACGGTAGAAGCGTTAGAGTTGCGACTTTTAGAAGCGGTTGTTGATGAGCAGACTCATTTAGAGAAAGGCCTATCAATGCTTAAACTATTGGCAGCACTAGCACCAATGTTGGGCCTTCTAGGTACAGTAACGGGTATGATCGAAACATTTCAAGTGATCACACAGTTTGGTAATGGCGACCCTAAAGTGATGGCGGGTGGTATTTCGATGGCACTTGTAACAACCGTACTTGGTCTTGTTGCTGCAATGCCCCTTCTATTAGCGCATAACATTCTTAGCACTCAGGCTGAAAACATTCGCAATATTCTTGAGAAACAAGGTATTGGCCTCGTTGCTGAGCAGGCAGAAAAGACGGATGAATCAAAAGTTGTCGTTTCACCAGTTGGGACTGCTGCGTAATGGATATTCTGTCGGGTTCTCTATTACCAGCGAGTTGGTTAACGAGTGACTGGCTGCTGTCTTTATCAAGCTTTATGGAGCAGGGCGGTTTCGTCCTGTGGTGGCTAGCAGCTGTTGTCCTAGTTTACTGGGTGCTTGTAGTAGAACGTATGCTTTATCTTGCGTTCTACTTTCCAAAGCAGCGCCAAGCTTGGATTACTAAGTGGCATGAAAGAGAAGATCACTCTTCTTGGCATGCTAAGGCCATTCGTGAAGGTTGGTTAGGGCAAGCGAGTATCTTACTTAACCAAAACTTGAACTTTATTAAGCTGTTAGTCGCTATTTGTCCGATGTTGGGTTTGCTAGGTACCGTTACCGGTATGATCTCTGTTTTTGATGTCATGGCGACACAAGGTAGCAGTGACCCTAAATTGATGGCTTCAGGTATCTCGTTGGCAACACTGCCAACCATGGCGGGTATGGTTGCTGCATTAGCGGGCATGTTTGTTCACGCTCGTTTGGCGAAAGTGTGTAACCGCTTAGAATTGAAATTAGAAAAATCTTTAAGGAGTCAACGATGAGACTCGGTCGACGTCATTCAAAAAACGAAGAGGCTCAAATAGACCTTACTTCGATGCTTGATATTGTATTTATCATGCTTATTTTCTTTATTGTGACCAGTTCATTTGTTCGTGAATCAGGGGTTGAAGTCAATCGCCCACAAGCGTCTAACGTAGTAAGCCAAAAGGATGCGGGCATTTTTGTTGCGATTACTTCTGCGAATGACATCTTCATCGATAAACGTGTTGTTGATGTTGAACGTGTCCAAGCAACGTTAGAACACTTGTTGCTAGAACAACCTGATGCTTCTTTGGTTATTCAAGCGGATGAGCACGCTTACAACGGTACGGTTGTTAAAGTGATGGACGCCGCGAAAGGTGCGGGTGTTAAAAACATTGCGCTTGCTGCTGAAAAGCGATGATCTTGGAGGATCTTCATAAATGATTCGCCTATTTCTTGCTTTACCGCTAGCGGGCGCATTGGGCTTAGCTCTGTTTTCTTTTATGGCTTGGATGGTCGATAATGGCCACCAACGTTCACCAGACAACAGTGAGACGTTAAGTTTCAACATGGTGATGGTGGAACAAGAACAAGAAGTCCAAAGAAGGCAACGTGCAGTCCCTGAAAAACCAGAAATGCCAGAGCCGCCACCGGAAGCGCAAACATCTCAGTCACAAGCTGAAGTTACACCTCTGAATTCGATGTCTTCACTGCCGTCATTGGATTTGAATACATCCATTGATGGCTTGGCAATTAACGCTCCGACATTTTCTGATTTTGGGTCAAACCAACAGGCAATGCCTCTGTATCGAGTAGAACCTCGTTACCCAGCGAAAGCGCTTAAGCGTGGAGCTGAAGGCCATGTGATTATGTCTTTTACCATCGATGAAACGGGGCGCCCAATTGATATTCAAGTCACTGACGCAAACCCACGTCGTATGTTTGAACGTGAAGCGATGAGAGCACTTAAAAAATGGAAATATCAACCGAAAGTCGTCGATGGAAAAGCGATAGCTCAGGTTGGTCAAACCGTGAAACTAGAGTTTAAGTTGGCAAAATGATGAAACAGATATGGATATTATTGGGCTTGTTGTTAATGCCCCTTACAACACAGGCACAAGAGCTAACCCAATATACTGCTATTCGTGTTCAAAAGGCGCATAAGCTTGCTCAAGATGAACAGGTTAAACAGGCCATTGACGTACTTGCAGGTTTAGAGCTTTCTAAGGGCTACGACAAAGCGTACGTAGCTCGTATGCTGGGTGTGTTTTACTGGCAAGATGGCAAAACGGATAAGGCAATTAAGCAGCTTACTTATGCCGTAGACACTAATTTGCTGGTGGATGAACAAGCTTGGATAACGAAGCGTATGCTTGCGGATCTGTTATTAAACGATCAGCAGTTCAAAAACGCGCTTCCACATTACTACGAGTTAGTAAAAACAGCACCAGAGGCAGAAAAGAAAGAAGTGCTTTGGATGCGAATTGCACAAGCGGAATACCAAATCGAAAACTGGTCAAAAGTACTAGTAGCGATTGGTAATCGTGATAAGTTCAATGCAAAATCAGAACTGTCGCCTCTGTCTCTAAAACTGGGTGCGCAACTACAGTTAAAGCAGTGGAAGCAATCTATTCCAACACTGGAAAGCCTGATTGAACTTCAGCCAGAAAAAGACAACTGGTGGCGTCAACTTGTGGGCATTCAGTTAAGACTAGAACGTAACCGCGATGCATTGAACACGTTAGCGTTGGCGGATCTACAAGGTGTTGAGTTGAAAAATTCAGACCGCAGATTACTGGCTCAGCTTTATGCTAAACGAGGCATTCCAGAGCGCGCTGCACAAGAGATCGCTAAGTTAGATGATGCGAACAGCGATGTTCAACTTCTGGCGGAGCAGGCGACCTACTGGCAGTTAGCTAAAGAGTGGGATAGTGCCATTGAAGTGTGGACGTTAGCGTCTAAAAAAGACGCGCAGTATCATTGGAATGTAGCTCAGTTATTGGTTCAGCAAGGTTACTACGACCGAGCGTTGGTTGTTTTAGACAAAGTGAAAGACAAAAACAAGCAAGCCGATGTTGCTTTAGCGAAAGTACGTTCATGGTACAAGCTAAAGAATCTTGATAATGCTCTTGCTCAAGCGAAACGTGCGAACAACATTGAGCCTTCTTCTGAAGCAAAAGGTTGGATTAAATATCTGACTCAGCTAAGAACAGTGAGTGATAACGGCAACGTTTAACTGCTAATAGCACAACAGAAGACAAGAGAAAGTAACAAAGAGAAAGTAACAAAGAGAAAAGGGTGTCATTTGATGGTTCAAATGACACCCTTTTTAATTTTTGGCGATTAAAGCTGTTTGATCTTTATCGTTCCAGTGCGTCAATTAAGGCTCGCACATCGTGCCGCTGGACGTCGCACTCTGAATTACGCCACTGGTATCAGCGACCCAATTAATGGTGCAGTCACGATAAGGATTTTTGAATGCGTGTACTGTATAACCATTGTCTAACGGCTTCTTCGTCTCAATCCAAGCATAGTTGCGAGACGCCCAAAAACTGATAGGGCGTGAGCGTTCGGTGAGATAACGTTCTTGTACATCGGTTATGTCTGAACCGATGTATTGTTGAATATGTTCTTCCGTGCTGGCTACTTGACTGGTACACGCCGTTGCTAGCGCAGCAAAAGCCAAAACA
The DNA here is from genome assembly GCF_030442075.1 of Vibrio sp. TMPB1044. NCBI lineage: Bacteria > Pseudomonadati > Pseudomonadota > Gammaproteobacteria > Vibrionales > Vibrionaceae > Vibrio > Vibrio sp. TMPB1044. The sequence continues at coordinate 18,719 of NZ_JAUJED010000023.1, forward strand.
ATAATACGCATTTCAAATCCTTTTAAGCTTAATTAGCTATCTCAAACCAGTGGTCAAATAGTCCCAACTTTCTATCCTTAAAGCCACAACTGTTACCTTAAACCCATCTCAGTCAAGGATGTTGAGATTGAGGTTTTTTGAGCTTTGACCCTGTTATCGATTACCTCTAATAGAACGAATCAAATCCCTCTAGTACACGTTAGCAAGAATATGCATACAGTTCGATTACTTCCGATGTAATGTTATGTAAATTTCCTTACGCCGCTCGGCAAACGTAAACAATGTAAATTGAATGCCAATACGAATGATTATCAACTAAATTGTCGCCATAAAATTTATAGGTATTGGTTTGTATGTCGTTAAAAAGTAGGGCGGTTCAGTCATGGGCTCGTCGACTTCATGTTTATATTTCTATGGCACTTCTGTTCGTGGTTCTTTTTTTCTCAGTGACAGGTATCACCCTGAACCGACCTGAGTTATTTGAATCAAGCCAACCCAATATTCAACGCTCTACGCTAACGCTTCCTACGAGTTTATTTACAATCCAAGACGGCCGTTTAAAAGCTGACGAGACAGCATTTGAAACGTTTCTGTTTGAAGAAGCTAACCTCTCCGGCGTTCCTTCAGGTTTGGACATCTACGCAGAGATTGAAGACGGTGAGTTGCTGATCGGTGAAGTGTCTATGGACTTCAAAGGACCAGGCTACAACGCTTCCGTGTTTGTTGACGTTGCGTCTGAATTTGTAGAAGTCGAAACCACTAATTACGGCGTTATCGCATTGTTGAACGATCTACACAAAGGTCGTAACAGCGGAGAAGTATGGAAATGGTTTATCGATATCACCGCGCTACTGATGATCTTCTTTGTGCTGACTGGCGTGTGCTTACTGCTACCTAAGAAAAAGACACTCAATACCTCCATCAAGTGGACGGTGTTTGGGTCTGCAATCTCACTTGTTATCTATTTTGTCGCCGTGCCTTAACCATTATTTGACTTGACGAATCAGTTTGATGAATCGACTTGAAGAAATAATTAATGGTTAAACGGATTTAAAAGGTTGTTAAACATGAAAAAAATGAACTGGAGCAAGGCGCTTTTTGCTTTATCTCTTTTGCCAAGCCTAGTTATGGCACAAGCGATCCCTGATACGGCAAAACTTGATGTGAACTTTAAGCTACCAAAGATCGATACCTCTATGTACGCGCGTCCTTATGTGGCGGTATGGGTAGAGAACAGCGAACGAAAGTCAGTGAAAACCATCGAGCTTTGGGTCGGTAAAGACGAATGGCTTAAGGATTTGCGTAGCTGGTGGAGAAAGGTTGGCCGTTACGATCGTGAACTGGTTGACGCTGTGACGTCTGCAACACGCCCTGCTGGTCAGTACCGTTTCGTTTGGGATGGCAAGAGCGACAGCGGTGAAACGCTAGAACAAGGCGAGTACACGGTTCATATCGAAGTTGTTCGCGAACACGGTGGCCGTAATTACCTTCGTCAAAAAGTATCACTAACGGATACAAATGCTTCATATGAGCTAAAGGCAACGGAAGAGACGGGTGAAATCACTCTGAACTATATCGCTAGATAGTAAGTGCGAAATCGCAAAAGCAAACTGAACAGAATAGACAGTCGTCATCGTAGGCTCAGATAGAGCGACACGGCTAACAATTATAAATAATGGAATTGAACATGATGAAACAGATAAAAATTAAGGCACTTGCACTAGCGGGTGTTATGGCATTTGGTTTAGCAGCAACGACAACAGCGCAAGCTCACCCGCGTTGGATCCTGCCATCTCACTTCACTGTATCTAAAGAAGGTGGTGATTGGCTAACGTTCGACGTAACTGCGTCTCACGGTACGTTTGTGTTTGATAAGCCTGCTGGTAGCGAAAATGCTCATGTCATCATGCCAGATGGTCGCAGCGAGCGTCCTAACTTTGTTATTCGTGGTAAGCGCCGTTCTATCTTCGACTTCTATTTTGAAGAAGAAGGTACGCACAAAGTTGCGATCAACAATGAACCGTCTTACTACACACAATACAAAGCAGGCCGCCGTGACACGGTGAAATGGATGAAGGCAAACAAAGCGGAGCGTGGCTCTGTGCTTCCTGAAAAATCACGTGACGTGGTAACACAAATCAGCTTCACGCGCGCAGAAAGCTACATCACGGTAGGTAAGCCAACAGATTCAGTCTTTAAAATTGAAGGCAAGCTTCTTGAAATGAAGCCTGTGACACACCCATCAGACATCGTTGAAGGCGAACCCGTAACGTTCCAGTTCTTCTACAACGGTGATGTTCAGAAAGGCGTGAAGGCGGAAATCACTCGTGAAGGTACGCTTTACCGCAACCACCAAGAGCAGATTGACGTGGTGAGCGATGAGAACGGCGAGATCACCTTTACTCCAGACGTAGCGGGTCGTTACGTAATGAAAGCGAACTACAAAGGTGAGTTGATTGACAACCCACTGGCAGACAAAGCAAGCGCGAACGTTCACCTAACGTTCGAAACACTGCTTCAATAATCTGTGCTATCGGGGGCTAGGTTCCTGATTAAGCAACCAAAAACTTAAGGGCTCATTTGAGCCCTTTATCGCTCAGTTTATTACTGAGAATTTGCACTGTGGCTAGGGTACGAACCATGACAATAAAAACAAAACTTAACGCATTAATGACTCCTTGCTTAGCACTGGGACTTGGTTTCGCTGCATTACCTGCACAAGCACACTTTCCATTGATGAGTTGCTGGTTTGAAGGCAAAACCGTGGCCTGTGAAGCGGGTTATTCAGACGGTAGTAAAGCGATTGATTACGCGGTTGAGATGTACGACTACGAAGACAACTTGATTGCGAAAGAGATGACGGATAAGCGCTCTATCGTTGAGTTTCCAAACCCAGACACTGAGTTCTATCTTGTGTTTGATTCAGGCCACGAGTTTCCTGTTGAAGTGGACGTTGTTGAGATCAGTGAGAAATGATGATTGAAGGTGTACGTGCAGACACGGGTGGCAGAGAAGGCAAATGGGTAGGGCTGAGCATTGTATTCATCCTGAGCTTTGCCATGGTCGCTATCCCATTTCATCAGGCAGAATCCCACGTTAAAGCAGTGCTTGATCATCAAATTTTGGTGACTGATGTTGAACAAGAAAACTTGGCGATGTTATCAGAGCTGCGTTTGGCTCATGAAGAGATTCGTGACCTGCGTATTGACTCAGACGGCGAATGGCCGAGTGTCGCATCACTTAAAGATGAATGGGTTACGCCATTTGTAGAAGACCAAAGCTGGAAGCGCAAAGGTTCTCATACTTGGTTATTGGACGAGCGTGGTTATTATTTCTCTACTCCAAGTGAATATGCGACACCAAGTGGACAAGCTACACCAACTGATCATGGTTTTGCAGATTCTTTTATTTTAAACGCGAACAGCGTTTCTCCAGAAATCTGGATCTTCTTCGATGGTGTAGCGAAACAGCCTGATACTTTTGACCAACAAATGCTTGAGTCTGCCGGCTGGAAAATGGTTGTGAATGAATCAGAAATTGAACTGCATCATGAAAGTGATGCTCACTAATAATAAGAGAATTACTATGCGAATTATGACTCTGTTCATGTCGTTACTAGCGGTGTTCATGGCACCTAATGCATTAGCAAAAGAATACAATGTCGACAGTGACAAACTGACGATTGGTATCACACTTCAACCTTACTACAGCTATGTGAAAGCCGTAGTCGGAGACAAAGTGAACATTCTTCCTTTGGTTGACGCTGGCTTTAACCCACATAACTACCTACCACAACCGAACGACCTGAAGCGATTGAGCCAGATGGATGCAATCGTGGTAAACGGTATTGGTCACGATGACTTCGCGCTTAAAGTGATTTCAGCCGCGCAACGTGATGACCTCGTCGTGATCGAAGCAAACAAAGATGTACCTCTACTTCCTGCTCTTGGTCAGTCTGTTGGTCAGGGTGCCGTTAACCCGCATACTTTTGTTGGGCTTTCGACAACCATTCAAAAGGTTTACACCATTGCCAGCGAGGTTTCTAAGCTCGACCCAGACAACGCTGCGTTTTATCGCAAGAATGCACGTAAATACGCTAAGCAATTCCGCCTCATGAAGCGTGATGCAATGCTGTCGCTGGGCGAACTCGATACATCAGGTATGAAGGTCGCAACCACGCATAATGCTTATGGCTATATCCTCCAAGAGTTTGGTGTGGATGTGGCGGCGGTGATTGAACCTGCACACGGTGTTGAGCCAAGTGCTAGCCAACTGCAAGAGACGATCGAGAGGATCCGCGCATCAGGCATTGATGTTCTGTTCTACGAGCTAAACATGCCAAACCGTTTTGTTGACACGATTGAAGCTGAAACTGGCGTGCAGCTTTACCGTTTCTCTCACATGACCCACGGCGAGTATGAAGACGACAAGGTCGAAGTGGAGATGAAGAAGAACATAGAAACGTTAATCGAAGCAATGAAATTTGCGGCTGCGAACCAAGCCAAAATCGGGAACGCATAATGTTAGGTCCATCGATTTCAATCAATCAACTTGGTCTGAAATATGACAACAACGTCATTCTTGACGATATCTCACTAGAACTTAAAGCGGGTGAGTGCCATGTGATCATGGGACCAAACGGCGGTGGCAAAACTTCTTTGTTGCGATCTGTTCTTGGTCTTACGCCTTTCTCTGGGCAAATCAACATTCATTGGCCAGAAAAGCCAAGTATTGGTTACGTTCCTCAAAAAGCGACCTTCGAATCGAGCTTGCCTTTGACTGTCATGGATTTCGTGTTGCTTAACCAAACTCGAATTCCATTGTTTTGGCGTCGTAAGTCCAAGCAGTTGGATCTGGCTCTCGCACAGTTAGATCGTGTGGGTATGGCGACTCGTAGCGACCGCCGTATGGGACAGTTATCGGGTGGTGAGCAGCAACGCGTGTTGTTTGCTCAAGCGTTATTGGATAACCCAAGTCTATTGGTGTTGGATGAACCTACGACCGGTATGGACGAGCAGGGCGTGCGTTATCTGGAATCGCTGATTCGTGAATGTGTTAATGAAGGTCGTACGATTCTTGCGGTACACCACGATGTCACGGCAGTTCGTCGACTTGAAGCGAACGTGCATGTCGTTAACCGATTCTTAGTGGATAGTGGCCCGCATGAGCAAGTTCTGCATCCAACTAAGATTGAGCGTCTGTTCCAGCATTACAGCAGTGGCGCTGCAATTTCTGAATCGAAGGAGGTTGCGTAATGGATTGGTTACGACAACTTGCCATTAGTGGTGTTGAAGCGGGTCTGTTATCAGAAAGCTTCATGTATGCCTTCATGGTAAACGCTTTGGTTGCAGCGTTACTACTTGGTCCTCTATTAGGTGGTCTGGGTACTTTGGTGATTGCCAAGCGTCTGGCTTTCTTCTCAGAAGCAGTTGGTCACGCCGCGTTAACTGGTATTGCAATTGGTGTTTTGCTTGGTGAGCCACCAGAAAACCCAATCATTGGTCTGTTTAGCTTCTGTATGATCTTCGCTCTGCTTCTTCATTTTGTAAGAAATAGAACCAACGTTCCATACGATACCTTGGTTGGTGTGTTCCTTGCGCTGGCATTGGCAGTGGGTGCAGCGTTACTGATGTACGTGGCTCGTAAGATCAATATTCACATGCTTGAGAACGTACTGTTTGGTTCGATCCTTACGGTAACGGACCAAGACTTAGCGATTCTCGCAGGCAGTTGCGCGATCATCATTTTGCTTTTGATACCGACATTCAACCGTATCCTGCTTACCTGTATCAGTCCTGATATTGCGAAGGTTCGCGGTTACAACACCAGTTTCTACGACTACCTGTTTGTCATGATGATTACGTTAGTCACGATTGCTGCCGTGAAGATCGTGGGTGCAGTTTTGGTAGGCGCTTTGTTATTGATTCCAGGTGCGACGGCTCGACTACTAACTAAACGCATGGGTAGCTTTGTGCTGTTATCAGCTCTGCTTGCGACCATTGCTTGTTTGGTTGGTACGGTATTACCAATGGAACTTAAATTGCCAGTACCGTCAGGTGCTTCAATCATCATCGTTTCTGCAACGTTTTTCCTAGCAGCAACGTTATACCGAATTGTAAGAAAGGCGTAATCATGACTTGTTTAATGAATCGTATCACTAGCTCAGTAAAACGTATCGCTAGTTCAGTAAAAACAGTGGCTCAAGTAGGTGTGCTTGGTAGTGTGTTAATGGCAGGTTCTGTGATGTCACTGAACGTGAATGCGGAAGATATTCTAACGAGTACACCTGTAACCTATGCACTAGCGACAGAGCTAACTAAAGGCACTGACATCACGACGGAGTACCTGCCACCAAAGCGCTATGGTATTGATCGTCTGCCGAATTGGTTTGGTACCAAGGGGGCAAGTAAAGTGTTTCAATCCGGCGAAAAGGCGACGGTAGCAGTCACGTTGTCATCCATCTGGCAAGCTGATCCTACATTTGTTTACGCAAGACAAGGCAATATCCGTTTGGTTGAGGTTGATGCCGCTCAAGCCATTACACCACGAGCACAAGGTGTTGCCGCGCTGACGTTATCAAATGGCGATGTGTCTAAATACGCATGGTTAAACCCAACCAACTTGATTCGTATGGCGGCGATTGTTGCTGATGACTTTAAGTTATTGTGGCCGGCGCAAGCTGAGACCATTGATAGCAACCTACAGCGTGTAATGCTTGATGTGCGTGAACTGATTAACAAGCAACAAGCAGTCTTACTGGATAACGACGTAGACTCTGTATTGTTGCTTTCAGAAAGCTTGGAAGATTTCGCTTCAGGTACTCAACTGTTTGTTGAAGAACGTATGTTCAAAGCTGAACTTGAATGGACAGAACAAGACAAAACCAAACTCAAAGCGATGTTTTCAGAAGACGATGCTCTATGGTTAGTTACAGCGAAAAAGCCAAGCAACTTGATTAAATCATTGGTACCGAATGAGCGTATCTTGGTTGTGGATTCTGTTGATCGTTGGGGTAGAGCAGGAATCAACGCAAAAGCACCGTTTGCTCGTTGGGAAGTCCAACCTTTCAAAGGTTAGGTGGCTAAAATAAGCGAGCTAATAAACCGCTCGATCAAAAAAGCAGCCCAAATAGAGGCTGCTTTTTTTGTTTTTGTTCATCTGCTCTGTGTATTGAGCTAGACAAGGGCTGCGAGTATAAACTTACTCTGCAGTTTTTGTCTCTTCAGCTTCAACAGTTGTTTCGACTGTGCCTTCAGCCTGCTCTTGAGCTGCTTTAGCCTGTTCTTCAGCTTCCATTTTTGCACGGTCAGCTTTAGAAATGTAGCGAGGCTTGTTGCTACTATGCAGTTTAGAATTCGCCTGTTTCTGCTTCTTTTTTAGAATTTGATTGATTTTTTTCTTACGGTTCATTGCTGCATAGCCTTGTATTTAGTTTAGGCGGTGGAGGATAATCATTTTAGCTCTAGAACTCAATATTTACATGGTATTCACCAAGGAAAATATCACTATGCAGGCAGTCGAGACCGAACGCTTACGATTAAGAATGATCACACCTCAAGATGCGGCGTTTATTCAACGATTATACAGCTCAGAAGATTTCCTGCGTTACATTGGTGATAAGGAAATCAGCGACACTGAAAAGGCTGTCGAGTACATCGAAAACAACATTCTTAAGATGCATGAAGAGAAGGGTGTTTGCCTATTGATGGTCGAAATAAAGGATTCCTTAACCCCAATTGGTATTTGCGGATTAATTAAAAGAGATAGCTTAGACTCGCATGATATTGGCTATGGCTTTGTTCCTGAAGTGTATGGGCAAGGGTTTGCTCATGAAGCGGCAAAAGCAATAATCGAACAAGCTAAGCAGAATGCTGACATCGATCATTTAGTTGCCATCACTACCTCTGATAACATTCGAAGCATCGCACTACTGACTAAACTGGGTTTTGCGTTCGAGCGGGTTGAAGACGTGATAAGTGAAAGCGTTAATCTCAATCTGTACAGTCTCTCTCTGGGTAGTTAATCATGTTCCAACATAACAATATTCTACAAGGTGAACTCGCGACGGAGTACAAAACCGTTATTGCGATGGTGCACATCTACTGTAAAGATCACCACGGTGCAGTGTGTCCGAATGGCGCGTTATGTGAAGAGTGTGAGCAATTGTTGCGCTATGCCGAAACACGACTTGATCGTTGCCCTTATGGCGAAGCAAAACCGACCTGCAATAAGTGTCCGATTCATTGCTATAAGCCCGACCCTAAAGAGCAGATGCGTTTAGTGATGCGTTATGCCGGGCCAAGAATGTTACTCAAGCATCCGATTTTAGCGATCAGGCATTTGATACATGAAAAACGAAAAGTGCCCGAGAAGCCGCTGCCGAATGTGTCGAACCGCCATATCCGAATGAACAAGAAGTAACGTATTGTTTGCCGTACAAAACGGTTCAGAAACAAGAAAGGTCTGATTTCTCAGACCTTTTTGTGTTTATATTCGATACCTAAAACTAGAACCTTGAACGTAAGAGATTACGCTACTTGAGGTTGTTCGTAGGTCACCGTCAGGTTGTTGATCCAGCGTCGGCTTAGGTAACGATGAGAACAAATTGCCAGTTTCACCACTTCTTCTACCAACATCAAACCATAGATGTATTTGAAATCCCATCCAGCGACAAACGCGCCGTAAACACATACTGGAATGCCCACCATCCACATCGCGATGAAATCCATACGCAGGCAGAACGCATTATCGCCACCAGCGCGAATAATGCCATTGATGATCACCATGTTCAGCATGCGGATCACCACAGCAAAGCACATGATCATCATTGCTGGCGCGGCGAGTGGATACAGTTTCTCGTCTGTTAAGTTCAGCCAACTCAACACGTGCTCTTTGCCTAGGAAGAGAAGAAGGCCAACAACCGCGCCAAATCCAATCACAGCCTTTATGAATGTTAGACCCATGCTCATAGCATCATCAAATTCATCACGGCCGAGTGAGTGGCCAAGCAGTACAGAACACGCCACTGAGATACCAAAGAAGATCGAGTAACACAGCGATTCAAATGGTGCGAGCATCGAAAACACCGCAAGCTCAGTCGTGCCCATGTGACCGAAAATCATTTGATATGCCATGGTACCCATTGCCCACAACACAGCATTCATCGTCAACGGCAAAGCAATGCGACGGTAAGACAACCACAATGACGGGCGATGTGGTGAGCTCGGTGTCGTTAATAGCCAATGTTTACGCATACGCATGTAGCTATACATCAAGCCCACTTGAATCAATCGCGCTAAGGTTGTCGCCAATGCCGCACCTGCGACGCCCATTGCTGGAATGCCGAAAGCACCTTTAATAAGAATGAAGTTAAGCGCAATGTTGAGTGCGATGGTAACGCCACCTAATAACAGCGGAGTTACGGTGTCACCTGATGAGCGCATACTTGCTTCTACCACGACAACAATGTGAGTCAGAAGTAGAACAGGGAAGCCATACCATAGGTAAGTTGCGCCAAGTTCAATCACGGTTTGATCGCTGGTTTGCAACATCATTAAAAACTGAGAACCAAGAGTGATGATTGCAGTAACAGGCAGCAGAACTTTTAAGCCAAATATCATCGCAATCGATGATACAGTTCGTGCGCTTTTTCGGTCATTTTTCCCCCAGTATTGAGCGACTAATGTACCGTTTGCTGAGGCCAACCCTGCCATAATCATAATAGCAACGAAGTGCCATTTTGACGCAATTCCCACAGCTGCAGCTGCTTCCATACCATAATCACTGACCATTAATACGTCAGCAAGGGCAAGAATAGCCACCAGCGCACTTTGCAAAGCGACAGGTAAGCCAAGTTTAACGATACGAGGCAAGATGCTCTCTGGCTTGTTATTCATAGATGAGTTAGGGTTGATGTTAGTTGTCATAAGCTCTCCGATTTATGGCAGAACTATAGTGATTTGAGTGAAGTAACAACATGTTTAAAAAACAACAAAACCTGTGCAAATCCGTCATTGATTCAATGAGACCAAAATCAACTTGGTATGATGATGTTTTTCTCGCTGAACAGTGCAAAGAACGTTTTTTGACCGTTGAAGATATTCCAGAGATGAAAAGCTTTGGTGTTTATATGGGCGGTATGGCGAAGCTATATGATGGTTATTGGGTTGAGCGTGAATCCGTTAATGTTCATACGTTGATTTTCACTATGGAAGGTGGTGGTATTCTAACAACCGCAACATCGGTACAAGCGATTACGCCTTATACACTCGTGGTTCTTCCTGCTGAAACCCCATTTCGTTTTGAACTCGATCCTCAATATAATTATTGGAAAATGGCGTGGATGTTGACGCCTGACACTAAGCAGTGGCAGCACATCGCAAGTTTAGGTCAGGGGATTGTGCCGTTCGGAGAGTGTGAGCAGATCTGGTCATTAATGAACTTGGTTTACTTTGAGATAGGCGGTAGAGCCAGTTACCGTAAGTTACTCTTGAGTGAAATTATTCGAACCTTGACGGGGTTTGAGCCTAAGTCGACCAGCACCACTGCACGTGTTCAAGCGCTTTATAACGAGATTGAAAGCAGTCTGCACCAGCCATGGACAGTAGCAGGGATGGCCGAAAGAGTGTTCATTAGTGAAGAGCAACTCAACCGAGTCACCAAGACGCTATTTAACCTGTCACCACGCAGCAAATTGATTCAATTACGTATGGATAAAGCCACCAGTCTGCTGAAATATCAAGATTGGTCTGTTTCTATGATTGCTAATCGCTTGGGCTACAAGGATCCTTATAACTTTTCGCATCGTTTCAAAAAGCATTTCGGCTTGTCACCCAGTCAGTATCGAAAGAGTCATCGACTGCCCGGTTAGCTTTGCTTGTTTCCTCGATCAATTACGCAAGATCAAGCTTTGCAGTAATATTACGGTATTGAGCTATCTATCAATTTAGTATTTTTACTCTATTCGGTACTATTGGAAATATCTAAAAAACATCAATGCATATGCAATGCGAGGAATAAATGCAACAAGCTATCGGTAAGGTGAATGATTTTACTCTTCCATCAAAGCTCACTTTAAATAATAAAGAGTTTCAATCATGCACGAAAATTGTTCGAAAACAGGGCTGTGGTTCAATAATAGGAACGCTTTCTGAGCCTCATCGTAAAGTGCTTTTCTATCTTTACCTGAACAGAGGTCAAGTAGTTAGCAAGCAAATATTGAAGAGCGTAGGCTGGGCTGGTAAAGCTGTGACATCTGCTTCTGTTTTGGTCGCTATTTACGAAATAAGAAGGATTCTTGACTGTCGTTGTATTCAAACAATTTCCAACGAAGGGTATGTCATGGAGTAATAAATAATCTCCTATTGATATCCTATTAATATTTTAATAATAAAAATTTAATCTCTTTACCGTACGAATTCCATTGATTATCGTCAAATCTAAAACGTCCACATATAAGCGACGTTATATAAATACGAACAAATCTGACATTGTCGCTGGCTATATAGTAAGGGAATGATATAAAAATGGACTCTTATCCTGTAATAGAAACGAACCATTCTGAAAACAACGTAGTACTTGAATTAAACGGTAAAATTGTTGAACTCAACACCAAACTTGTTCGCAACGTAGAGAACGGCTACGTACTGGCTACCATGCCTTTGGCATACCGAAAGATCATTCTATTTATGAATCGACATAGGGGTGAATTGTTCAGTGTTAGTCAATTAAAGAAGATTGGCTGGGAAAGTGAGAAAGTGACCAACTCATCTGTGATTGTTGCGATATCCGAAATAAGATCGTTATTCGGAGATGGATTAATCATTACCATCACTGGTGAAGGTTACGTATTTCAACCTTAACTTTCTAAAATAATAGACGTTATTGTTATTTGTTGTCGATCTTTCTTACCGTTGGCATAAAACAAAAAGGGCTCTTCGCTTAGACATGAAGTCTTAACTCAGAGCCCTGATGACACGTCTCTTGTGTCTGTCTATTTGAGCTTACTCGCCTGCAATCTGTAGGTGAGAGCGCTTTAGACTAGCAATCAACATGTAGATCGTTGTAGCAAGTAGAGACGCGAACAGGTATGTGAATAATCCTGCTTGTGAATCCATAAAGCTGTCTGCAACGATTGGTCCGGCAACAGAACCGATGCTGTAGCAAAGTAGCATGATCTGAGTCACTGACACCAAGTAGCTTGGGTCAAGGTTTCGGCAACCCAAGTTAATCGCGATTGGGTATAGCGCAAATGTCGCCATGCCTAATACGAACAAGCTCATGCCTAGTACGTAGAAATCGTGATTGATAGTCAGCACACCAATGCTTGCAACGCCTAGCAGGCAGAACAGAGCCATTAATAACACTTGTCCTATGTGGTGAGATAACCAAGTCACCATCGGCTGTACAGCCATGCCACCCATGATAACCAAAGCCATCAAACCGCCAATGTCTTCGTGCGCAATGTTACGTTGAGCAAGTTCAACTGGCATCAAGCCGTAAATCGCACCTAGCGTTAATCCAGACACAATGCAGCCAATTAGCGCGCTGTGGCTTAATTTGCTGATCTGCTTTAAAGACAAAGATTGCGCATCGTGGATCTGTGGTGGTGTTGCTTGTCCGTACATCAGAACAATGATCGCACCAAACAGAAGGGTGAACATTGCGATGAAAGGTACACCACCAGTAATACCTAGGTAACCGATACCAAGCTGACCAACTGCAGAACCACCGTACAGTGAGCACATGTAGATAGCGAGACGTTTTGCGCGTTGTGATTCGTCACCGCTCATTAGCCAAGACTCTACAATCACAAAGATACCTGCAACCGCTACACCAGCCACAAAGCGAGCTAATAGCCATACAGCTTGGTGTGGGATCAATGGCAATACAAGGATCGTTGCGATGAACACACTCAATGCGATGACGAACGCGTCTTTGTGACCAACACGCGCAATGGCACGTTCAATCAATAATGTACCAGCCAGTAGACCTGCATAGAATGCACTCGCCAACCAACTCGATAGATCTTTGTCTAAGCCATACTCAGACAGCATTAATGGTAATGAACTCATTAAGTAGCCTGAAGCGATCGCGTAAAAAGACAATGCAATAACAGGAACAGTTATGCGAGTTGCTGGTTGGATGTTGTCCAATGCAGGAGCCTCTAAATAGTAAAAGAAACGATGAATTTTCCGCGACTATGGGGGAGAAACTGAATTGGGTAAAACGAATAAAAATGGTCGTGAAGATAAAAGAAATTTATCGTGTTTGTTGGCTAAAATACCGTTGTGATATTTCATGTTTTCGCGATATTTTCTGCGGTTAAATAGCCGATAAAGCGTTGTTCAAACGACTATTTAATTTGAAAGACGAAGAGAGATTCGTTGTATTCATCAGATTTTAATTTAGGGCGTTTAATCGTGTTAGACCACTTCTTTTCGGTATTGGCGTGGCGAGTTACCACTCCACTTACGAAAGGCATGTCGAAAGTTAGCACTATCAGAAAAGCCAACTCGTTCAGATATCTCTTCAATACTCATTTGAGTTGAAGAAAGGTAGTGCCGGGAAAGGTGATAGCGAACATGATCAAGTATCTTCTGATAGCTTGTATCAGCAGCCTTTAGGTGACGGCGCAGTGTTCGAGAAGACATGCCGAGTTCTGAAGAAATGGATTCTATCGAAGGGTAACATCCCGGCCTTTCAATCAGCATCTGTGAGACTTTCTCTTTGAGGCTGGTGGGTGCGCTGACTTTTGCCAACATGTCATCACACGACTTTAAGCACATCTGTAAAGTGATGGTATTGGCGGTAGGAAGAGACGAATACAAGGTGGTTGCGTCAAACTCCCATTCAAGACGGTCACTATTGAATTCAACCGGGCAACCAAAAACTTCTGTATAAAGATCCCCGTATTCAGGTTTTGGATAGGGGAATCGGATCACTTGAGAAGGAAAGGGTTGTTGCAAGACTTCTTCGCACAAACTGTGTATCGCCGCGAACCAGTATTCACAACAAAAAGGCAGTAAAGAATCAAGTTCGATCAGTTGCTCTGCCCGAAAGTAGCCAACGTTGTCTTCTACTGACATGGTCTTTCTAAGAACTGGGCCAGCAAGTTGCAGATACTTGAACCCAATCAGTAAAGCATCCAACAGCGTTTCGCTACTGAATACCGCATAACCCAAAACACCAAAGTCACTAAATCGTGCTTGTTGGCCGACTCTTAACCCTAAACCACCTTCATCTGTGTTCGCTAACGCATTACTGAACACAGCAAGCTTTTGCGCCAAAGTGATGTGTGTATCAGGTGTGTTGAGTTGGAGAGCATCGATGTGACTGCCTTCGAGTAACTCTTCGATACAGAGAGCAGGTGATAGGTAACGATGCAGCAACTGAAGATCCAGAATGCCGAATGCTTGCATATCGGGTTCGTAAACTGCGGTGTATTCCATAAGCTGCCTCTTGTTGAATATCGATATTTTAACCGAACTTTTAACATTTATGCCTGTTGCTTGTTCTCACTTTCGCAAGCTTGTTCCAAATTTTGGTTTATGTGTGCAAGGTTTTATTGGGCTTGCGCAGGCTTTGTCCGAATTTCACCGGTTTTTGTCTTTTTGAAACCTGTTCGAAATGTTACCAAAATGTTGTAATTTCTTGGGTTGCACATTGGAGCGTCTCAGACATTTTGCTCAATAACTACTATTTTGCTCAATAAATAAATACTCTTACCTACATGACACACCAGTGTGCAGGCTCGTGATTACAAGAAAGACACTTATTACAACGATTAGAACGTCTACGGTGACCGCCACTAACAGGTCTAAGCCGCATAAGGAGATCATGGATGCACAATCTTGCTGTTAATTTGGAGCGTAGTGCTTCGCTTTTTCCAACTAAAGCTGCTCTACGTATGGGCTCGGATGAAGTCAGCTTCGCTCAGTTAGAACAACTTTCTGGAAACGTGGCTGCTAACTTGAAAAGACTTGGGTTGCAGAAGGGAGATAAGGTCGCGCTGTCGTGTCCCAATGTCACTTATTTTCCCATTGCTTATTACGGCATTCTAAAAGCAGGCTGTGTAGTAGTGCCTTTAAACGTGTTGTTTAAGGCTCGAGAGATCGCATATCACCTCAATGACTCTGATGCGAAAGCTTATTTATGCTATGAGGGCAGTGAAGAGCTTCCAATTGGTCGCTATGGTTTACAAGGTTTTGAGCAGGCAAAGCACTGTGAACACTTTGTCGAGATGCCTATCCCGACAAGCGCAAACACTACTTCAGAAACAAATGAGCAGCATGAATCAATCGCTGACTGGCTAACACAACCTTTGACTCCTTTTGAATCTGTCGCTTGCTATGGTGATGATACCGCTGTGATCCTTTATACCTCTGGCACAACGGGTCAGCCAAAGGGCGCTGAGCTTTCTCACACCAACATGCAAACCAATGCGATGTCGTCACAGTATCTTATGAGATTGGAATACAGCGACACGACCATGGCTACGCTTCCTCTGTTCCACAGCTTTGGCCAAACTGTCATGATGAACGCGAGCGTGTTGACGGGGTCAACCATGGTCTTGATTCCACGCTTTGAGCCGTCACTGGTGATCGATCAGATCATTAGCCACAAAGTGAGTGTCTTTGCTGGCGTTCCCACCATGTATATCGCGTTGCTAAAGGCGGGAGAAGAGTCTTCTGATACTTCAGAAAAAACAAGCAAACGGTCTGAACAGGTTAAACATAGCTTAAGGCTTGGTGTGTCTGGTGGTGCGTCTATGCCGCTTGAGGTTATCCGACAATTTGAATCTCGATTTGAGCTTCCAGTCCTTGAAGGATATGGACTGTCAGAAACGGCGCCTGTTGCTACTTTTAATCACATTGATGGTGATCGTTTGTCCGGCAGTGTCGGTCAGCCGTTATGTGGCCATCTCATCAAGATTACTGATGTACAAGGCAACTCTGTCGCAATGGGTGAGCTAGGCGAAGTCTGTATCAAAAGTCCAAGTGTCATGAAAGGCTATTACCAAAGGCCAGAGGCGACAGCTGAATCCATTCGTGATGGTTGGTTCTTAACGGGAGATATCGGGCGCGTCGATGAGCACGGCAATTTGTTCATTGTTGACCGTGTTAAAGACATGATTATTCGTGGCGGGTACAACGTTTATCCACGAGAAATTGAAGAAGTATTGATGTGTCACCCTGATGTGGAAATGGTCGCGGTGGTGGGCGAGCACCATGATCAGTTGGGTGAAGAGATTCACGCCCATGTTGTGCTTCACGAACATACGCAATGTGATAGCGCAGCCTTGATAGTATGGTGTCGTGAGCAACTCGCCGACTACAAATACCCGCGTAAAGTATTCATTCGGAAAGCCTTACCCATGACAGCAACAGGTAAAATCTTGAAGCGAGAGTTACACCCATTAGAAATAGCGGAGATGGCAAATGGATAGTTATGATTTTATTGTTGTTGGTGGTGGTTCGGCTGGTTGTGTGATGGCTTCTCGATTGTCGGAAGACCCTAATGTGACAGTTTGCTTGTTAGAAGCTGGTGGCAAAGACACGAGCCCATTTATTCATACTCCAGTGGGTGTTGTGGCTATGATGCCGACTAAGCTCAACAACTGGGCTTTCGAGACTGTTGAACAGCCAGGCTTAAATGGCCGTAAGGGCTATCAACCGAGAGGTAAGACACTCGGTGGTTCTAGCTCAATCAATGCCATGATGTATGCCCGTGGACATCGCTATGACTACGATACATGGGAGAGCTTAGGCAATGATGGCTGGAACTATGAATCGTGTCTGCCTTACTTTAAAAAAGCAGAGAATAACGAAGTCCATCAAGATGAGTATCACGGCCAAGGCGGTCCATTGAATGTGGCAAACCTTAGGTCACCAAGCCCAATGTTGGAACGCTATTTAACTGCCTGTGAGTTGATAGGTGTTCCTCGCAATGAAGACATCAACGGTGCCGCTCAGTTTGGTGCAATGCCGACTCAGGTGACTCAGCTGAATGGTGAGCGATGCAGCGCGGCTAAGGCTTATCTAACCCCTAATCTATCGCGTCCCAACCTTACTGTGGTGACTAAAGCAACGACTCATAAAGTCTTGTTTGAAGGTAAGAAAGCGGTCGGGGTTGAATACGGTTCTAATGGTAAACGTTATCAGATCCGATGCAACAAGGAAGTCATTTTGTCTGCAGGTGCTTTTGGCTCTCCTCAGTTATTGTTGCTATCGGGCGTTGGCGCAAAAGACGAATTAACCGTGAATGGCATTGAACAAGTTCATGAGCTGCCAGGAGTGGGTAAGAACCTGCAAGATCATATCGACTTAGTTCACTCATACAAGTGCAGTGAAAAGCGCGAAACTTTTGGTATCTCGCTGCAAATGGCATCTGAAATGACCAAAGCTTTACCGCTATGGCATAAAGAACGCCGTGGCAAGATGAGCAGTAACTTTGCAGAGGGAATCGGTTTTCTTTGTTCCGATGATCATATCGCTGTGCCGGATTTAGAGTTTGTATTTGTGGTCGCAGTAGTCGATGACCATGCGAGAAAAATTCATACCAGTCATGGCTTTACCTCACACGTCACCTTGCTGAGACCTAAAAGCCATGGCACCGTGACACTGAATAGCGCCGATCCATACGATCCACCTAAGATCGATCCTGCATTTTTCAGTCATCCAGAAGACATGGAGATTATGATTAAAGGGTGGAAGAAGCAGTATCAAATGCTAGAAAGCGAAGCGTTCGATGATATCCGTGGCAATGCTTTTTATCCTGTCGATGCCAATGATGACAAGGCTATTGAGCAAGATATCCGTAACCGGGCTGATACCCAATATCACCCCGTTGGAACATGTAAAATGGGACATAGCAGTGATTCATTAGCCGTGGTGGATAAAAACCTTAAAGTCTATGGGTTGAACAACTTAAGAGTCATTGATGCGTCGGTTATGCCGACATTAGTCGGGGCCAATACTAATGCGCCAACCATAATGATTGCTGAGAAAGTCGCTGATCAGATTAAAGAGCAATATAGCTTGGATAAGAAAGGCAGTACAAATAAGCAAGGCGCGAATGAGAGCGCAGAGCATGAAATGACTGGTTAGCCGGCAAGATTAGAGAAAACAGACGGATTTACAATAGGTTAGGGAGCCTTATTTATTAAGATTCCTTAACCTATTTTGTTTGTTGATTACTCAAAGAATTGAAACAAACTTACTTAGTTAAAGCTTGATTAAGCCATTGATCAAATTGACCTTTTGGTAACGCACCGTTAATCGTATCGACACGTTTGCCATCTTTAAACACCATTACCGTCGGAATACTTCTGATTTGATACATTGCGGCAAGTTGTTGCTGAGCTTCAGTATCAATCTTAACGAATCGAATATCTCCCGAACGCTCTTTAGCAACGTCACTGAACACTGGCGCAAAGCCAACACATGGGTTACACCATGTCGCCCAGAAATCGACAACCACAGGCTGTGAACTGTTTAAGATAGATTGGAAATTAAGTGACGTTCCCTCGATAGGAGCGCCATCGAGCAATGCTGTTTTGCATTTACCGCAGGTTGGGCTTTCTGAAATTCTTTCTGAAGGAACTCGGTTTACGCCATTACAAGAAGGGCAACGTGTGTTGAATGTAGACATAACTTTCTCTTTTTATTGCTACTCCGTGCCTAACGCGATTTACGAATCACGCACGGAACGCTTATACTGTTTAAAACAAGAATACGATACTTAAATAAAAACAAACAATAAACAGGTAAATGATGACAAAATTTTACGCCGAGATTACTGGCTGGGGAAAGTGTCTGCCACCAGCCGTGCTGTCCAACGATGATTTAAGCACTTTCATTGATACGTCTGACGAGTGGATTCGTACTCGAACTGGTATCGAAAACCGTCGTATCAGTCATGTAAATACCTCTGAGCTAGCGACTGTTGCTGCTCAACACGCAATGGCGTGTGCTGGCCTTACTGCCGATGATATCGATCTCGTGATCATCGCAACGTGCAGCCCTGATTCTCTTATTCCAAATACTGCGTCTAAGGTTCAACAGAACCTAGGTATCAAGAGCGCAGCGGCTTTTGACCTTAATGCAGCATGTACTGGCTTCATTTACGGTGTTGAAACCGCGACTCGATTAATTCAAGCCGGCAACTACCGCAATGCGATCGTTGTGGGCGCAGAACGTCTTTCATTCTTCATCGACTGGACCAAGCGTGATACCGCGGTTCTATTTGGTGATGGCGCTGGCGCTGTGGTTCTATCGCGTACTGAAGAGCGAGTTGGCCTACAGGAAGCGCAGATCGGTTGTGACGCCGAAGGCCGTGATATTCTAGCAGTACCAAAGTTCGGTACTTCTATGGATCGCTTCGCTGCTGACAACGGTTACTGGGACTTTGATTTCGTAGGTAAAGAGATCTTCAAACGTGCGGTTAAAGGCATGGGTGCAGCAGCACACACAGTATTGAGCCGCACTGGCATCTCAACAGACAACATCGATGTAGTGATTCCACACCAAGCAAACATCCGAATCATTCAAACTCTGTGCGACATGGCGGGCATTGAACGTGAGAAAGCGTTTGTGAACATTCAAAATTACGGCAACACGTCGGCTGCGACTGTGCCAATTGCATTGTGTGAATCGTTAGAGCAAGGCTTTGTTAAACCTAACTCAAACATCCTTGTGGCGGCATTCGGTGCCGGTTTAACTTGGGGTGCTGGTCATATTAAATGGGGTAGCCGTGTTGAACCGTTAGGTCAGTCGGACGCTAAGCTTCCAGAAGCAGATAAGTCGGCTTTAGAGCTTTTAGAAAGAGCCATTTTACACTGTAAAACGCGTCCTAATTCTGAGAATGAGTAGTAGCATCGCGCAAGTTCGTTTTATGACAAAAGCCGACCTTGATGGGGCGGCTTTAGTTCACCAAGCTACTTTTGTTCGACAGCAAAACTCAAAAGATTGGTTACAATGTAACTTAAGCGCTGCACCACGCTTTCTTAACTTCGTTGCAGAGAGTGAAGGTGAGATTGTCGGCTACATAATTTGGGTGCAAAAGAGTGGGTTTAGACCTGAAGCTGTTTTGGAACTAGAGCAACTTGCTGTGTTACCGAGCGCGCAGGGGCAAGGATTAGGCAAAAAGCTGATTCTAGACTCCTTGCCCCAAGTGAAGCACAAGCTAGCAGAGCAAGGCTCGACACTAAAACATGTATTAGTGACCACCAGAGCAGACAACTTTGCACAAAAGCTTTATCAATCGACGTTGGGTGCAGAAGTCGAAACCACGATTTCAAACCTGTACTCTGCGGATGAAGTGCTTATGATAGCTCGCAATGTGGGTGAACGAATCTGATCGCTGAGTACTTAGAACCAATTATAATCAGCGATGTAAATTGATTTACGTTTAATTAGGGACTTCTACAGCCCCTTTTGTTATTTCTTAGGAAGTGTTTTGAAGAAAGTTTTAGCAATTGGCTACGTTTGGCCAGAACCGAATTCATCGGCGGCTGGTAGCCATATGATGTCACTTTTACGTCTATTTAAGCGACAAGGTTGGTCCGTTGAGTTCGCAACGCCAGCTCAAGAAACCGAGCACATGATCGACCTCTCTGAAGAGGGAATCACAAGCCAATCTATTCAGCTAAATTGCGATAGCTTTGACCAGTACATCGAAGAGCTGCAGCCGGATGTCGTGATGTTTGACCGCTTTATGATGGAAGAGCAATTCGGCTGGCGCGTTGAGAAGGTATGTCCGAATGCCTTTAAGCTACTGGATACTGAAGATTTACAATTCCTACGCAATGCTCGACATGAAGCAGTTAAGAAAGAGACTGAGTTAACGAAAGAACACCTGTACAGTGACTTGGCGAAACGTGAAATTGCCGCGATTCTACGCTGTGATCTTTCGTTGATCATCTCAAGCCATGAGATGGAACTGCTCCAATCTAAGTTCAATATCGATCCAAAGCTGTTACATCATCTGCCGTTCATGGTTGATCTCAACACGTTGCCTGAAAGTACGAAAAGCTTTGAAGAACGTAAGCATTTCATGACGATAGGTAATTTTAGACATGCGCCTAACTGGGATGCTGTGCTTCAGTTACAGAAGATTTGGCCGAAGATTCGTAAGCAGCTGCCTGATACTGAACTTCATATTTACGGATCTTATCCGCCGCCGAAAGCAACGGCTTTGCACAACCCTAAAACCGGCTTCCATATTAAAGGTTGGGCCAAAGACGCTCAAGAAGTAATGGAACAGGCGCGTGTTTGTGTTGCGCCATTACGTTTTGGTGCAGGTATTAAAGGTAAGTTACTTGATGCTATGAAGTTGCAAACTCCCAACGTGACTAGCGAAATTGGTCGTGAAGGGATGTTGCCACAAGGTGAGTTGCAATGGCCGGGCGCGGTTGCAGATGATATCGACGAATTTGTTGAACAAGCAGTCGCTCTTTATAAAGATGAAGAGAAATGGCTTAAAGCTCAAAGCCAATGTCATTCAATTCTTGAAGCGCACTATGAACAGAATCAACTGGGCGAAAAATTGATCGAGCGACTGATTGCGTTAGATTCTGAGCTTGATTCGCATCGACTGGATAATTTCTTTGGTTCAATGCTCAAGCACCATAGTATGGCGAGCACTAAGTACATGTCGCAGTGGATAGCTGAGAAGAACAAGAGCAAATAACTTCTTTAGGAAAAGACAGAATAAATCTTAAGCCCTTAGGTTAACGCCTAGGGGCTTTTTCATGCTGGGCGTTTGTTAATTCCAAACTTACAAATCGAAACATATAACGCCATTACATTAGCATTGACTAATTTATATTTATTAGTAAACTCTAATTTAAAGGTTGTTATGAGTTTATGATGTTTGTGAATAGGAGAGGTCTGTGCTTAGTTTGATTCCTTGGAATGCTTTTTTCGGTGGCATGCTGTTAGGCGTGTCGGCCATTGTTTTAATGTTGGGCATTGGTCGAGTTGCAGGTATTAGTGGCATTGTCAGCCGTTTATTACCAGTTGGCACCAGCAACAAAGAAAGCAAAGGCGTGGATACAGATAAAACTGACAAGTATTGGCGTATCGCATTTGTTGTTGGAATGATCGTAAGTGGTTGGTTGTTAATTCCTACCGGTTACCAACTCCCTCAATTGGAAGAGATGAACCTCTTGGTAGTCGTTATTGCTGGTCTGTTAGTCGGCTTTGGCACTAAAACGGCGAATGGGTGTACTAGCGGACATGGCATTGTAGGGATGGCGCGTTTGTCTAAACGCTCGATTATCGCAACGTGTGTATTCATGGGTGTGGCAATAGCCACCGTGCTTATCAAAAACCTGATAGGGTTGGGGGCATAATGAAAAATTCTTCATTTACTATCATTGTCGGTTTATTGGCTGGAATCTTGTTTGGCATGGGTATGATCATCTCAGGCATGGTTGACCCGAACAAAGTGCTTGGCTTTTTAGATGTGACTGGCGATTGGGACATCAGCTTGGCATTCGTCATGGGCGGTGCGCTACTGGTGTTCGCTCCGTTTTATCACCTAGTCATTAAAAAGCGCGCTAAAGCAATCAATGGCGAGCCGTTAGATAGCCGTAACAACCCGCTAATCGACAGAAAACTGATTCTAGGTTCAACAGCGTTTGGACTCGGTTGGGGGCTCGCAGGCTTTTGTCCAGGGCCTGCAGTTACAAGTCTTAGTGGCGGTAACCCAACTGTGTGGGTGTTTATGATAAGCATGCTGGCGGGAATGTGGTTGGCAGGTCGAACGAATAAAATTTGTTAACGTTAAACCTATCGCTGACCGCATAGGCTTGATATGAGTATTGAGAGGCTGACGCTCTTTAATCAGAAAGCCAGTCAGCCTCTTTGTACATTTCTATCTATTATTTAATAGTCGTTGAAACTGGGCAATGGTCACTGAGTTTGTAGTCCAACACATCTTGCGTTTCAAATACTTTCTGCTTTGCAGGTGATGCACTCAATGAATCGCTAACGACAATGTGGTCAATCACAGAGCGGAATTGGTGTGTGCGGTGGTTATTACGATTTGAGCGAACCTTACAATCCGCACGGGTCTTTCTTGTCGCCAAACGAGCATCCGTGTTTTCAGTTAAATCCTTCCACATCCAATCTCTTGAGTAGGATAGGTTATGGTTGAAGTCGCCTAAGATCGCATAGTCTTCACCGTTACGTTCTCTTTGTTGTATCCACTTATTCAGTTGTTGAGCTTGGTCTTTTAGGCGTGAACAATCGCGGTTAGACTTATACGCGCCGCTGCAGCCTGCCTTTAAATGTACAGACAACATGTGAATTTGTTTCGAGCCTGTTTCAACGACCACGTAACTGGCAAACCTAAGCTTGCTGTTAGTATTCGATTCCAGAGGAAAGTCAGCGTAATCGGTGAGTGTGATTCCTTTACGAACTGCGAAGCCTGTGTATTGGTTCACTTCTTTGAACTGATGGTTACTGTTTTCTGGTAATGCTCGGTCAGACATCAATATCTTGTATTGATCGCCAGCCACGCGCTGAATGGCATTTACGTCATCGACTTCTTGAAAGGCGACCACATCCGCATCTAAGGATTGAAAGTATTCTTCAAGTTTGTCGAAATCAGTTTGATCACGTTGGGCAGAAAACTTATTCACAGCCTCGTTGGTTGATAACCATTCGATATTCCAACTGGATATGGTCAAAGGTTCAGCAAATGTCTGGCTACTGAGTAAGCAGCCTAACATTATCCAGTTTTGAAGTCGTTTCATCCCAAATATCCCTGATTTTGTCGTCCAATATAGTTGAGCCGTTATCCTACAACACTTACCAAAAATTCAACTCTTTTTAGCAGTTTTTTTATTGTTACATTGTTTCTTTTCGACTTGAGAACTAGCGTAATAATATTGAATTGATCTTAGTCAGCGTGAGAGTTTTATTGATCTAAATCAATACTCAAAGTTGGTGGTTCTCGTTAAATACGCCACAATATCTAGTGTTAGTTAAACGATAAATCGCTCTATATAGTGTGTTTGTGGATAAGTCTGTGAATACATCAAGAGTAAGGAGAAGTGGTGAAATCAATCGTAATCAAGCGTGATGGCTCAAGAGCTCCATTCAGTAGAGATCGCATCCAAGCTGCAGTGGAAGCAGCATCAGACAAAGCCGATAAGGAAATTGCTATTTATGCACTGAATGTGGCATTAGCAGTTGAGTTGAAGCTCGAAGACTACGATGAAGTTCATATCTCTGAAATTCAAACTATGGTCGAGAACGAGCTAATGCAGGGACCGTATAAGTCTCTGGCTCGTGCCTACATTGAATATCGTCATGACCGCGACATCGCGCGTGAAAAGCAAAGCGCTTTAACTCGCGAGATCGAAGGTTTGATCGAAGAAAGCAATGTTGATCTGATCAATGAGAATGCCAACAAAGACGGCAAAGTTATCCCAACTCAGCGTGACCTGCTGGCGGGTATCGTGGCTAAACACTATGCGAAAACTCACATTTTGCCACGTGACATCGTACAAGCTCACGAATGTGGTGACATTCATTACCACGATCTAGACTACGCACCGTTCTTCCCAATGTTTAACTGTATGCTTATCGATCTGAAAGGCATGTTAACGCATGGCTTCAAGATGGGTAACGCAGAAATCGACACGCCTAAGTCTATTTCTACGGCGACAGCGGTAACAGCACAGATCATCGCCCAAGTGGCGAGCCACATTTACGGCGGTACAACGATTAACCGTATCGATGAGGTTCTTGAACCTTACGTAATGGCGAGCTACGAGAAGCATTTGTCATTAGCGAAAGAGTGGGACATTCATAGCCCAGAAGCTTTTGCTATCTCTCGTACAGAGAAAGAGTGTTACGACGCATTCCAATCTCTAGAGTACGAAGTAAACACGCTACATACCGCTAATGGTCAAACACCATTCGTGACGTTTGGTTTTGGTCTAGGTGAAAGCTGGGGTTCAAAACTGATCCAGCAATCTATCTTGAAGAACCGTATTGCTGGTTTGGGTAAGAACCGCAAAACAGCGGTATTCCCTAAACTGGTATTTGCAATCAAAGATGGTTTGAACCACCAGAAGCAAGATCCAAACTACGACATCAAGCAATTGGCGCTTGAGTGTGCGTCTAAGCGTATGTACCCAGACATTCTTAACTACGACAAAGTAGTAGAAGTGACAGGGTCATTTAAAACGCCTATGGGTTGCCGTAGCTTCTTGAATACTTACGAAGAAAATGGTGAGTTGATTCATGAAGGCCGTAACAACCTAGGTGTTGTTAGCTTGAACTTGCCACGTATTGCGATTAACGCAAAACAAGATATGGCTAAGTTCTACGAACTACTTGATGAAAAACTGAAGCTAGCTCGCCGTGCGCTAGAAACTCGTATTTCTCGTCTAGAAAACGTTAAAGCGCGTGTTGCGCCAATTCTATACATGGAAGGTGCATGTGGCGTTCGTTTGAAAGCTGATGACTCTATTGCCGATATCTTCAAAAACGGCCGTGCTTCTGTTTCTCTTGGTTACATCGGTATCCACGAAGCGATGACAGCACTTTACGGTACTGACGTTCACTTGTACGACGATGGCGAAATGCGTGCTAAAGCGCTTGAGCTGGTGGAGTACATGAAACGTGAAGTGGAATCTTGGACAAAAGAGACAGGTTACGCGTTCAGCCTGTACGGCACACCAAGTGAAAACCTATGTAGCCGCTTCTGCAGCATCGATACCAAAGAGTTTGGTGTGATTGATGGCGTAACAGACCGTGGTTACTACACCAACAGCTTCCACTTAGATGTACAGAAGAAAGTGAACCCATACGACAAGATTGATTTCGAGATGCCTTATCCTGAAATATCTAGCGGCGGTTTCATCTGTTACGGCGAATTCCCGAACATGCAGAAGAACATCGAAGCGCTAGAAAACGTATGGGACTACAGCTACACACGCGTACCATACTACGGAACCAACACGCCAATTGATGAGTGCTACGAATGTGGTTACAACGGTGAGTTTGACTGTACAAGTAAGGGCTTTACGTGTCCTAAGTGTGGCAACCATGACTCAACCAAAGTATCGGTAACGCGCCGTGTTTGTGGTTACCTTGGTAGCCCAGATGCACGCCCATTTAACTTCGGCAAGCAAGAAGAAGTTAAACGTCGCGTGAAGCATCTTTAGTAACTGCTAAGATCATTAGCTAGCTTACATAGAAGAGCTACGCCTCAAAGAATAAGATTGGTATCAGCGCTATGTCGATACCAATTCATTTGTTTCACTTCTCGCTACTTTTCGAATTAAACCATTAAGCCATCACGAGTTTTCAATACTGCCTTATGAACTATCATCAATATCACCCAATCGACGTTGTAAACGGCCCAGGAACACGATGCACTTTGTTTGTGTCGGGTTGTGTGCATCAGTGCCGTGGGTGTTATAACCAATCGACGCAAAGGTTGGATTCAGGGCATTTGTTTACTCAAGAACTTCAAGACCACATCATTGCTGATCTGAATGATCCGCGAATCAAACGTCGTGGTTTGTCGCTTTCTGGTGGTGATCCGCTCCATCCTGCGAACGTGTCTGAAGTGCTTAAGCTTGTTCAGCGTGTGAAAGCTGAATGTGAAGGCAAAGATATCTGGATGTGGACGGGTTACGAGCTAGACGAGCTAGATGAAAAGCAGAAGCAAGTGCTTGAATACGTGGATACTTTGATTGATGGTCGTTTTGAGCAAGACAAAGCGGATCCAATGCTAGATTGGCGTGGCAGTTCAAACCAAATCATTCATCGATTTACTGACATATAACGGTTGTCGTGACTTCGTATACTCGTAAAACGAAAAAGGGCGTCATGGTTAGCGCAATGCAACCAATTGGCCCTTGGGTGTGAGTTCTTTTCGTTTGTTAACTCAAACTAGCATTTATACAGCGATTTGTTCTGGCTCTTCTATTAAGTTGTTGATCCATTTCTTAGAGTGAATCCGCTGGCTAGTTAAAGCGATTTTCGCTAGTTCTTCCAGTAATACAATCATTAGTACCCATTCTAAAGACCATCCTAGTACTAACGCAGTGAAATAGGCGAGGGGAATCCCGATTGCCCACTGGCCGAATATGTCGATGAAGATGCTGTAGTTGATGTCGCCACCACTTTTTAACACACCTCCGATCCCAACCATATTGAATACTCTCAATATCATCCCAGCCGCCATCACCAAGGCGACGTTGACCGCTGTATCTTTGAGTTCCAGGTGCGTCAAATCGATTAATTGAACAATGGCTGGCTTGGCGATAAAGCATAGCAGTGCCAATAGTGTCGCAAGCGCACAACTCACAAGTACATAGCCCCAAGCGGTATTTTCAACACGTTGATAATTCTTCGCGCCGATCTCGTTACCTAGAATGATTGAAGCGGCAACGGCAAAGCCTAAGAAGGCTGAAATTAAGATACTTTCAACTGGCGATAACAGTGAGATGATCGCAAGTTCACCAACGCCAATCTGACCAACAATGACGTTGTAAATCAGTATTCCACCAGCCCATGCCGTATCGTGAACTAACATAGGAATAGCAATATTAAAGTACTTCTTTCTGTGCTTAGGTAAGATTGCATCACGCCAACTCTCAATTGTAGGGAATAGATGTGCATAATGTTTTCTCGCCATAACAAGCAGTGCAATCGTCTGAAAGAATCGAGAAACCGTGGTGCCAATCGCTGCGCCAACCACGCCGAGTTCTGGAAAGCCAAACAGTCCAAAGATCAACAGGGCATTGAGGATTGCATTAACGATGATTGCCCAAATACTGATCTTGGTTGGCAATTTGGCTTCACCGACCGATCGCAATGCGCTTTCTAGCGGCACGACGATCGCGGTACCAATAAGGCTGGCTCCTGTTATCCAAAGGTAATCCGTTGCCAAGCGGATGTAATCAGGGTCTGAGGCCACCACAGACACTACTGATTCAGGAACCAATGTATAGATGAATACAAAAGGGATGATGGCAAAGATCGACAAAGCCCAAGATTGCGACAAGACACGTCGAATGCCATTGAAATCGCCCGCACCAAAATATTGCGAAGCTAGCACGCTGACTGCTCCGCTAATTCCGGAAACCATGATTAAGTTAAAAAAGAATATACGGTTGCCAACGCCAACTGCTGCAGTTGCCGCATCACCAAGCTGATTGACCATGAAAATATCGACCACACCGAGCAATGAAAACAACATGGTTTGCAGTGAGACAGGTAAACCGATGTGTAATAGCTTTTGCCAAAATTCTTTATCTAAATGACGATATGTCGAGAGCATCGCATTTCCCCTCTGTTGAATATGCGAGAAGTGTATCGGCATTTGTTTTAGCTGTATTGTTCAGACTCATCACAAACTTTTGTCAAACTATCTACTTTGGTAGTTTGGCAACATGAACGAGCTAGCAATGGAATGAGTGATAAACAAGAACGGTACGAGATCTCTGAAAAGACGCATCAAGAGTTTGTCGATCAAAGCCATGTATTGGCATTCGAAGAGCTCGGTATCGTTCAATGTGGGACAGCATCGTGCCGCGATTTCTTTTCTGTCTATCGAAAAAACCAACAAAAACACATGTTGCTGTATACCGTAAGAGGCAAAGGGTGGCTCGAAAGTGAAGGGTGTCGATATATTCTCGAGCCAGGTTCGTGTATTACTGTGCCAGCAGGCGTTGAGAACGGTTTTGGTATTGAGGAAGAAACATGGCAGATCGCGTGGATCTTTCTATCGCCTGACAAGCAATGGGATAATGTCGTCAGTGATGAGGTGAGTTATACGCTCTCTCCAGCAGCAGAAGTTGTTTCGTCTTGTATTCATACCTTGCTGAGAAGTATTGCCTTGCCCATTGATTTAGGTGGAGCGATTGCCATTCACAGCGTAGCGCAAATAGAGTTCATGATTAATGCGCCAGTCCCGCAGCAGCAATCTCGAAATTTGATTCGCTTGAGGCGTGTGTTCGATAACGTGCAAAAGCAGCTTCACAAAGAGTGGAATGTGCATGAGCTAGCAAACCTATTCCCGTGCTCAGAGCCGCATTTCCATCGTTTGTGCCAACGTTATTATTCTCATAGCCCGATGACGCATATTATGCGTATGAGAATGGAATACGCTGCACGATTGCTCAGGTCGAGCGATTGGTCGATTCAACACATTGGCGAGATAGTTGGATATCCCAATGCCGCTAACTTTAGCACTCGGTTTAAGGCGTGGTCAGGAATGACACCTAGGCAATTCAAACATGGTTCTTGGTTGGAAACTTAATAGGGAACTGACTAAACCAGTCACCATAATTTCATAACTTATCAGTAGCTGTTCGAAATTTGCGCTGTTTAGTGATGTAAAACGACCAATCTCTGATTACTTATTCTAACTAAGCGCTTCTATTAAAAAATGTTTCTGATTTTAGTACTAAAATGTTAACGTGAAATTCATTACTTGAATTTCAAAGGGTTGTGACTTTCATGTTTTCACATCTACCAAAACCAACTTTAGATCCAATTCTATCTCTTTCTGTTGCTTACCGCGGCGATACTCGTACTGATAAAGTCGATTTAGGCATTGGCGTTTACAAAAACGACCAAGGCGAAACTCCGATCATGAAAGCCGTTTCTAAGGCTCAAGATATCGTTGTTGAAACTCAGAAAACCAAAGCTTACGTTGGCCTAGCAGGCTGTGAAGAGTTTAACCAGAGCATGGTTGATCTGCTGCTTAAAGGGACTTCTGCAATGGATCGCGTGGCTGCGATTCAAACACCGGGTGCAAGTGGTGCACTTCGTATGTTGGGTGACTTAATGAAAGTTTCTCAACCAGACACGACAGTTTGGATTTCAAACCCAAGCTACGTTAACCACAAACCGGTGATGGAAGCGGCAGGCTTAAAAGTTCGCTACTACAATTACTTCAGTCCTGAAACGAAGCAAGTTGATACTGCAAAAATGCTGGACGACCTTTCAAAAGCCGGTCCATCAGACGTGGTACTACTGCACGGTTGCTGTCATAACCCAACGGGTGCTGACATCGACTTTGAAGCGTGGCAGGAAATCACTAAGTTATCGCAAAAGAATGGTTTCTTACCGTTCGTTGATATTGCTTACCAAGGCTTTGGTGACGGCCTAGAAGAAGACGCGAAAGGTCTTCAACACATGGCAAATAACGTTGAAGAGATGTTGATTACAACGTCTTGCTCAAAGAACTTCGGTTTGTACCGTGAAAGAACGGGTGCCGCTATCGTGATTGGCAAGAACAGCGAACACGTTGGCAATGCTAAAGGTAAACTTCTTACCCTTGCTCGTTCTACTTACACAATGCCGCCAGACCATGGTGCAGCTTTGGTTAAAACAATTCTTCAGAATCAAGAGCTAACATCGATTTGGAAGCGAGAATTGAGTGAAATGCAGCAACGTTTGTTAAATCTGCGCCAAAATCTATGTGATGAATTGCGAAATACTTATAACACGTCACAATTTGATTTCATTGAAAGCCATAAAGGCATGTTTAGTGTACTAGGCTTTAAAGAAACTCAAATGAATCAATTACGTGAAGAATATGGAGTCTATGGTGTTGGTGACGGACGCATTAATATCGCAGGCCTTTCTGAATCTCATATTCCTTATGTAGCTAAAGCGATAGCCAACGTTTCAAAATAGAAGGTGACTGAATGTATAACTGGAAAGCGATTGTAGTTTTAATGCTAAGTGGTGGCTTGTTTGCTTGTTCGACGACGACTCAAGTGCCTGCCGAGCCGGAACAAAAGCCTCAAGTAGAACAACCTGCTGTGGATGATTCTTCAAAGACTGATGCAACTGAAGGTCAGAAAGTAACGGAACCCACAGAGAAGGCTGAAGAAGTAAAACCAACTGAACCAGAAGCGAAGCCAAAGCCTGAAGAAAAGCCAGCTCCAAAGCCGACTAAAACAAGCGATGGTAAACTGATCCTTGGTGAAGAAGAGTGGGTATTTGTTCCTGGTTTGAAAGAAGCGTTTAAAGCACGTGTAGATACAGGTGCAACAACATCTTCAATCAGTGCGGTTGATATTGTTGATTTTGAACGTGACGGAAAAGACTGGGTTAAGTTCAAGATTGAACACGACGGTATCACAACGGAAGAAATCAGCTTACCAGTAGAACGCTGGGTGAAGATCAAGCAATCAAGCGCAGAAGGAACACAACGACGCGCTGTGGTTGTGGCTTCAATTCAAATTGGTGATCTAAAAGACAAAACTGAATTCACTCTAGCCGACCGAACGCATCTTTCTTTCCCACTTCTGTTGGGTAGAAGCTTCTTTAGAGATGTTGCGGTTGTCGATGTGAGCAAAAAATACGTTCAGAAGAAAATCACTAAATAGATTTAAGTCTATGAGTTCTGACTCAATCTGACATTTCTGTTTTGATAAATTGAATCCCTGCTAATGGAATTAGCGGGGATTTTTTCTATTTATGGCGTAATAACCGACGAAATGCATTTAATTGTCCATTGTTCGCTATCCGTTCACTGTTTAACCTCGACAATGTGATCCTGATCTCTATATAATCCGCGCTTCGTTTTATGTTTAATCCATACTTTCGTACTTCTTATTTAGGCACGTCTTTCTGCCTAATAATTAACTGTCAGTACACGCTTAGGAATTAGTTCTTTGATATCTACCGCGAACATCACAATGCAATTTGGCGCAGAGCCGCTGTTTGAAAACATCTCTGCTAAATTTGGTAACGGCAACCGCTATGGTTTGATCGGCGCTAATGGTTGCGGCAAATCAACGTTCATGAAAATCCTAAGTGGCGCATTAACGCCAAGTTCGGGCAACGTTTCTATCACTCCTGGAGAAAAACTGGGTGTTTTGAGCCAAGATCAGTTCGCATTCGAACAATACAGCGTTATCGACGTTGTAATCATGGGCGACAGAAAGCTTTGGGAAGTAAAACAAGAGCGCGACCGTATTTACTCTTTGCCAGAAATGAGTGAAGACGATGGTATGAAAGTCGCTGAGCTTGAAAGTGAATTTGCAGAAATGGACGGCTACACAGCAGAAAGCCGCGCGGGTGACATCCTGATTCAAGCGGGTATCGAGGAAGAGTTCCACTTCGGTCTGATGCAGCAAGTTGCTCCAGGTTGGAAACTGCGTGTGCTATTGGCACAAGCACTGTTTGCAAACCCAGATATCTTGCTACTTGATGAACCAACCAACAACTTGGACATTCATACGATCAACTGGCTGGCTGAAGAGCTAAACCAACGTAAATGTACAATGATCATCATCTCGCACGATAGACACTTCCTGAACTCTGTATGTACGCACATGGCGGACATCGACTACGGTGAGCTACGTATTTATCCAGGGAACTACGAGTACTTCCTAGAAGCATCTGGCTTGATTCGCGAACAACTTCTAGCAAGCAATGCTAAGAAAGCGGCTGAAATCAGCGAGCTTCAAGACTTCGTAAACCGTTTTGGTGCTAACGCATCTAAAGCGAAGCAAGCAAGTTCACGTGCTAAGAAAATGGACAAAATCACGCTTGATGAAGTGAAATCATCGAGCCGTATGAGCCCATCAATCAATTTCGGTGAAGGTAAGAAACTGCACCGTCAAGCTCTTGAACTTCAAGAACTTGGTCACGGCTTCGATGGCGAAACACTGTTTACTGGTGGTAATTTACTGCTTGAAGCGGGTACACGCCTTGCGGTTATCGGTGAGAACGGTGTAGGTAAAACCACGCTGCTACGTTGTTTAGTTCAAGAGCTAGAGCAGAACGAAGGTATCGTTAAATGGTCTGAAAATGCTTCTGTAGGTTACTGCCCACAAGACAGCACTAAGGATTTTGATAACGACCTGAGCATCTTCGATTGGATCTCACAATGGCGTACAGCGAAGCACGATGACCTAATGGTACGTGGTATTCTTGGTCGTCTACTGTTTACGGCTGACGATGCAAACAAGAAAGCTCGCAACTGTTCTGGTGGTGAGAAGAACCGTCTGTTATTTGGCAAGCTA
The DNA here is from genome assembly GCF_030442075.1 of Vibrio sp. TMPB1044. Taxonomy (NCBI): domain Bacteria; kingdom Pseudomonadati; phylum Pseudomonadota; class Gammaproteobacteria; order Vibrionales; family Vibrionaceae; genus Vibrio; species Vibrio sp. TMPB1044. The sequence goes on from NZ_JAUJED010000023.1 coordinate 51,738, forward strand.
ATGATGCAAGACATCAACGTGCTTGTGATGGACGAACCAACCAACCACATGGACATGGAAGCTATCCAAGCCCTAAACGATGCACTTAAGGTTTACACTGGCACGCTTATCTTCGTGAGCCATGACCGTGAGTTTGTATCTTCATTGGCAACACACATCATCGATGTGAAAGACCAACAGCTAGTGAGTTTCCAAGGCACTTACGAAGAGTACCTCGATCATCAGAAAAAGATGCTGATGGTTAACTTATAGAGTAAGTTGTAGTTAGGGTGTTGAACGACTAACGGCCAGCGAATCTAACAAAAAAAAGCCCCCAACATTAATATGTTCGGGGCTTTTTTGTTTGTTCGGCTATTTACTACTTAGTGACGAAACCCTAGCTTATTAATAAAACCTAGGTACGAAATCTGGCTTAGAAGCCGAATCGAGCCGACATTAGGATTTGGTGACCGTAAGTGCCGTTGTTTCGCATATCAAGGCCAACAGACAGTTGATCGGTTGAGTGGAAGCGAGCACCAATACCGACAATAGAACGAGTGTCATCATTGTCTATCAGTTGTCCAAGGCGTGCGTTAACTTCAACGTTTGCCATTAACCAAGCTCTTAAGCCAATATTGATTTCTGTTTTAATGTGGTTGTCATCATTACGTTCAATGTTGTGTAACAGCATTTGACCAGTAACGTCAGCAAATTGACTGATTGGGCCGTTGAATCCCATACCTACTGCGGCATCCCAATCACTTTCAAATTCTGAATCGATACGAGCAACAAAGTGAGAGTTCTGAGTGAACATTGTCGTGACTTCACCACCGAAAGTACTTGGGCTAGTCCCCATTCGCAGCTCGAATGTGTTGTAGTTAAAGTTGTTTGCAGACGCAGAGAATGAACACAGTGCAGCGAGTCCTAAAAGGACAGTCTTATTCGTGCAACCTAGCATGGTGACTCCATATAAATTGTATTTTGCGGCAGTATAATACAAAAAAGCCAGCAATATGCAGGCCAATTATTTAAAGTCAGTATTTTTATATTAATCGCTTATAGAACCTGGATATGATCTACTTCGATTTCAGGTGTCTTTCCGCCTTCATATTCACCAAAGATGCGAACCTTTGTATCTGCGGTTAGGGGTTGCGCAAGACGGATATCATCATCCAGTTCGATCTGAATTTCACTCTGTCCATCAGAGAAGACAAACGTGTCATTCTTTAGTTGACGAACAATCTTGCCATCCACAATCGCTTCTTGCTCTGCGAACATGCTTGTGTCAGCAAGTAGTGTAGCAACAGATACGGTTTCAATCGGTCCTGTGTAAGCAATAGCGCTCTCGTGCTTGCTGTTGTTGGCGTGATTGGAGTTATCTTTGTGGTCACCAGCCATTGCGAAAGTAGGAGCAAGGATAATAGTAGATGCGATAGCTAATACAGTTTTTTTCATGGTGAATCCCTTAATGTTGTTTTTAGTAGAAACGTTTTTCTGAATTTGAAACGTTTCTTTTCGTTAGTACGTTTTATTTGTTGATGCGCTGCTTATTGTTCATAAGCTTCGTTTCGATGGAGCTATTAAACAACACTGGGGTTGAATCCAGAGTGAGTAACACATTCATTTTCCATTCATTTTATTGAGCATCTACTTGGCAATGACGTTAAGATGGAGGCAGAGAAATATTGCGTACAGCTATAAATTGAACATTAAGAAATTAAGGATTTAAGTACAGATGCGATCACCGTTAAACGCCCTTATGGTTCAAGGGACAACGTCAGATGCCGGAAAAAGTGTTTTGGTGGCAGGTTTATGCCGTGTTTTGGCAAGGAAAGGGATCAAAGTGGCACCTTTTAAGCCACAAAACATGGCGTTAAACAGTGCGGTGACAAAAGATGGCGGCGAAATTGGTCGCGCTCAAGCGGTTCAGGCGCAAGCTTGTAACATTGAACCCACTGTTCACATGAATCCGGTATTGCTAAAACCCAATTCAGATACTGGCGCACAAGTGATTCTGCAAGGCCGAGCGATCAGTAATATGGAAGCAACGGGCTATCATGATTACAAGAAAGTGGCGATGGATACCGTTATTGACTCATTTGACCGACTTTCTGAAGAATACGAAAGCGTGATGATTGAAGGCGCGGGTAGCCCAGCTGAAATTAACCTCCGCGAAAATGATATTGCGAACATGGGATTTGCTGAAAAAGCTGATATCCCGGTGATCATTGTTGCTGACATTGACCGTGGTGGCGTTTTTGCGCACCTCTACGGCACGTTGGCTCTTTTATCTGAATCCGAACAAGCTCGTGTAAAAGGTTTTGTGATTAATCGCTTTAGAGGCGATATCGCGCTGCTTCAATCTGGTCTTGATTGGCTAGAAGAGAAAACCGGCAAGCCAGTGATTGGTGTACTGCCATACCTGCATGGTTTTAACCTTGAAGCGGAAGATGCCATTACTTCAGCCCAAGAGTCTGACGGAGAAGCTAGACTTAAAGTCGTGGTGCCTGTTCTAACCCGAATTAGCAATCACACAGACTTTGATGCACTAAGGCTCAATCCTTCCATTGATTTACGTTACGTAGGCAAAGGCGAGCGTGTAAACAACGCGGATTTGATTATCTTGCCGGGTACAAAATCAGTAAGAGCCGATTTGGATTACTTAAAAGAGCAAGGCTGGGACAAAGATATTCAGCGCCACCTACGTTTAGGCGGCAAAGTGATGGGTATTTGTGGCGGTTACCAGATGCTAGGAAAGATCATCCACGATCCGGATGGAGTTGAGGGTGAACCCGGCAGCAGTGAAGGGTTAGGGTATCTCGATACTGAAACGACTTTAACGCAACAGAAAACCTTAACTAACGTGCGCGGTACCATGACGCTGGATGGAAAATCAGCACAAGTAAAAGGTTATGAAATTCACGTAGGTAGGACTGATGTCAATGAAACAGCCTTACCGGTTCAGTTAGAATCTGGCAGCCTAGACGGCGCTGTAAATCAAGACAACTCGATTTTTGGTACTTACCTGCATGGCGTATTCGACAACAGTGATGCGTTGTCGCTTATTTGCGAATGGGCAGGAGCCAACGATGTGACAGCGATTGACCACGAACAGCTTAAAGAGCTGGGTATTAATCGAATCGCGGATGCCATCGAAGAGTACTTAAATCTTGACCTGCTTTGGCCAGAATTAACAGCTTTGGCCGCCATTTAGAAGTTAGCTAAAGAACCTAAACGAACATAGATAAGTGATAACAATGAAAAAGCGAGTCTTCCTTTTAACCATGGCCTTAACTTCGGTATTGAGTTCTAGTCATCTTTTGGCTGCCGAAAAGCTACGAGTTTATGCTGCATCTTCAATGACCAATGCAGTCAACTTGTTGGTTGAAGAGTTTGAGAAAGACCATTCTGTCGATGTGATTCCTGTGTATGCGAGCACATCTTCTTTGGTACGACAAATCGAAAGAGGAGCACCAGCCGACATCTTTATCTCGGCAAATGAGAAATGGATGACGTACCTAGTCGATAGTAAATTGGTTTCTAGTGACAATGTCACAAATCTATGTGAAAACGAACTTGTGTTGATAGCCCCAAAAGAGACGTCGATATCACTGAGCCTGTCAAAAGGTGATCAATGGGCTAAACTGCTTACTAATGAAAGGCTTGCTGTGGGCAATACCACTTCTGTTCCTGCGGGTATCTACGCTAAAGAGGCGTTAGAAACGTTAGGTGTATGGGACGATGTGAAGACTAGATTAGCACCAAGTAACAATGTTCGTATGGCCTTAGCTTTAGTAGAGCGCAGTGAGGCTAAGCTTGGTATTGTTTATAAAACAGATGCGCTGCTGTCTAAAGAAGTGAACCTAGTAAAGACGTTCCCATCAGATTTACATACGCCAATACGTTACCCTGTAGCGAGATTGAGCGATACAGTCGTTGCAGAAGAGTTCTATACTTTCCTTAATAGCGAAAAAGCGAAGGACACCTTGAACAGTTTTGGATTTGAAGTGCGTTAAATGATGTATTTATCGGAATACGAATATCAAGCCTTATTGCTGAGCTTGAAAGTTGCTGGGTTTGCCATCTTATGGCTTATCCCTATCGGCATTGGCTTAGCCTGGCTGCTTGCTAAGAAGCAATTTGTAGGCAAAAGTATTGTAGAGAGCATTGTCCATTTACCTTTGGTATTGCCACCAGTGGTCATCGGCTATTTACTGTTAGTGATGATGGGTAGGCAAGGCATTATTGGCTCGTGGCTCAATGACGTGTTTGGTATTGTATTCAGCTTTAGCTGGAAGGGCGCGGCACTTGCTTGCGTGGTTGTGGCGTTGCCGTTGATGGTTCGTTCTATCAGGTTGAGCCTAGAAACCGTAGACAGTAAGCTTGAAGAGGCCGCTGCCACACTGGGGGCTTCACCTGTTCGCGTGTTTTTTACGATAACTTTGCCCTTGATGATCCCTGGGATCATTACCGGCACCATGCTTTCATTCGCAAGAAGCCTAGGTGAGTTTGGTGCGACGATCAGCTTCGTTTCAAATATTCCCGGCGAAACTCAAACCATTCCATTGGCCATGTATACCTTTATTGAAACCCCTGGTGCGGAAATGGAAGCAGCGCGTTTGTGTATCATTTCTATTGTGATTGCCCTTAGTTCATTGATGCTATCTGAATGGCTTAACAAAAAGTCTGCACAGCGACTAGGAGGTAATGCATGAGTGCTTTGATCCTCCGGTATCAGCAACAGCTTGGTGAAACATTTTTTGATATCGATTTAGAACTGCCTAGCAGTGGCATTACTGCAATTTTTGGCCGTTCTGGTGCAGGTAAAACCTCACTTATCAATGCGATTAGTGGTCTTAAACAGCCAGATAAAGGTTTGATCAGCGTATCTGGAACCACTCTGTTTGATAGTCAAAATGGCATTAACCTGCCGACTCACAAACGCAATGTGGGCTATGTATTTCAAGAGTCACGCTTGTTCCCACACATGAAGGTAGGGGCTAATCTTAAGTACGGTATGAAAGGTGTTGATAAAGCGCACTTTGAACAAATTGTCTCGCTATTGTCTTTGGGTTCATTACTTGATCGTTACCCTGCACGTTTGTCTGGCGGTGAGAAGCAACGAGTGGCGATTGGCCGTGCCTTGTTATCAAAGCCAAGTATTTTGTTGATGGATGAGCCATTGGCATCTCTCGACTTGCCCCGTAAGCGCGAAGTAATGCCGTTTTTGGAAAACTTATCCGAAAGCGTGCAAATACCGATCATCTATGTCACTCATAGCCTCAATGAAATTTTACGCTTGGCAAATCACCTTGTGATTATTGACCAAGGTAAAGTTATTTCATCGGGCGTGACGGAAGAGGTATGGGCATCGAGAGCGATGCAACCTTGGCAATCTTTCTCAGAGCAAAGCTCACTGTTTGAAGGAACATTAGCAGAACACAATGATGACTATGCGCTGTCTCGTTTAACGCTAGGTAAATCGACGTCACTTTGGGTTCAGAAAGTATCAAGCAAGCTTGGTGCTACGGTGAGGTTGCAAGTGAGGGCAAATGACGTCTCCATCACGCTAGAACAGCCAACAGGGACTTCGATACGTAATATCCTTCCAGTCACGATTAAAAGCGTAGAGACGCATCAACAAGGCACGAATAAGCAGAGTGTGGCTGTAGAGTTAGAATTGGAGCCTGGATGCTATCTATGGGCAACCATTACATTGTGGGCGCTTGATGAGTTGAACCTAGAAATTGGACAACGTGTTTATGTGCAAATAAAAGGTGTAAGTGTCGCTCAAAGAGATATCGCTGTAACACACTAAGTCCATACGGCAAGTTATCAAATTCTCGTGGCAAGGTATTAAGTTCACGCGGTGTTTTTCGTTCCTATTTTTATTCTATAGTTTGTAAAACTCGATCTTGATTCCATGAATGGATACATGCGTCATTTTTATACGGTATCACTGCCAGTTTTGCGCCACACTGTATGAGTGTTAAGGCATATTACTTATTTGTAGAATGTCAAAAGCGACACTGACAAGAGTTTCAGTGGCAAAAAACACAAAGATATTGTGAGCGAAGCTCTCAAGCAACGAACAGAAAAAGCTGCAGGCACAAAAAAGCCGCATGTTTTAAATAACATACGGCTTAATCATTAAGTTTTCGTTAAACATTCAACCTAAATTTAGGTGCGATGAATAGCTTAGCGGATGAAAACTTCTTTGAAATCACGCTTCAAGATAGCATCGCGACGCGCTTTCTTGATTTGCTTAGCCATGTCTTTTACACAGTTATGTAAAATTTGGTCAAGCAGTTGAGCTCGGTACTCTTCTTTTTCTTCATCAGACATGCCTTCTGGAAGTTTAAGAGTAGGGAACTCTTCCATCATGTTTACGCCAGCAAAAGCTTGGCTAACAGAGATTAGAGCGTGGAACTGCTCAAAATTGTCCAAAACATTTTGTGCGCTTGCTGGAAGGCTGCTCCAAGTTTCACGCACTGCTTCTTCAGACACCTCATGAATAGAAGTAACCATGTTGTGCATCTCTTTAGGCACTTCATCAAATTCGATAACTTGGCGAAGCTCTGGTGAGATAGTGGTTAAATCGATTTCTTGTACTTCGTTGTTTGTAGCGTCTGACATAGTATTTCTCTTTAAAAAGAAACAATGCTAAAAAGATCTGTAAAAAAGTCAATATAATATAGAGATTAGGGCATGATTTAAGCTCAAATTTGAGCTACTTTGAATATTCAACACTAGATAAAGGTGATGTGATGATAGAAAAGGGATCTTCGATGCGCATATTGCTGGTTGATGACGTTCAACTAGACAGGATGCAACTTGCTATTCGACTCAAGCAGCTGGGTCATATTGTAGAAGCTGTCGGTAGCGGAAAAGAAGCCCTGAATGTTTATTCTGATTTTGATCCTGAACTTGTGTTGCTTGATATCAGCATGCCAGACATGGATGGTTTTGAGGTTGCTAATGAGGTTCGCAGGCAATTCCCAGAATGGGTTCCTATCATCTTTTTGAGTGGTCATGAAGAACCTGAAATGATTGCGAAAGCGATTGATGCAGGTGGGGATGATTACCTGATAAAGCCTGTGAACAAAGTTGTTTTGAATTCCAAGTTGATCGCGATGCAGCGTATCGCGCATATGAGGCGAGAGTTAAAACAGAGTACTGCCAAGCTCGAAGAGCTGAATATCCTCCTGCAGCAACAAGCCAATGAAGATGGCCTGACTAAATTGTATAACCGTCGATATATGGACACTAAGCTTGAAGAGAGCATAGCGTGGCATGGAAGACGTAATATATCAATGACAGTCATATTACTAGATGTAGACTTCTTTAAGCCTTACAACGATAATTACGGCCATATTCAAGGGGATAAGTGCTTGCAAGAGCTTGCTAATACCTTGAGGCTGCTTTTTGTTCGAGCGGGAGAGTTTGTCGGTCGCTATGGCGGTGAAGAGTTTGTTCTTATTTTAAGTGATACGGATAGTGATACTGCTATGCAACAGGCGATACGTATAAAAGAAGCGTTACATGAAATGAATTACGTCCACGATTATTCAACGGTGTCCGATAGAGTGACAGCGTCACAAGGTGTGTTGTCATTTGTACCAGAAGGTGGTGAATCTATTGCCTCTATTTACGAAAAGGTCGATCAAGCGCTTTATCAAGCGAAACAAAGTGGCAGAAATACCTTTATACAACGCAACATTTTAGAGCTAGCACGTTAGTTGATGAGCTCTTTTAGATATTTGAATTTATACTTTACTAGCATTTGAGCTAGGAAATGCTTTAAGTGATAAAAGAAATGCCACATTCAAAGTCATTTTCTGTGACTAACACCTATTGGGCGCTTGCGGTTCCTCTATTTTTAACCGCGGCTCCTCTATTTTTAACTACAGTGTCAACCACCGTATATGCCAGCTCCCTGTCTGATCTCTTCCGTAAGGAATTAGAGCAGCGCTTTGCTACCAGTGTATTACTGAATGATACTGATGTTTTTACCTTTGGTATCAATAATTTCGATCCAAATAAAGTGTTGAGCTTGGACAATGAAGATATTGGTTCGAATGATTCAGTGAGTCGCCGACAAAACATCACCTCCCTCAGTCTCCCTTATACATTTGAACTACCAAGTTACATTGAAGACAACCATCAAGAGGTAACGCTACGCCTCTCAGCGTTACGAATTGAGAATGATGTGGAATATGCGTCAACAATTAAAAGTGACTTTCAAAAAGAGTCAGTGATTTCTGGTTACGTGGCGTTTGCCAATGTGTCTCAACTCAACGAACACTGGAGCTTCAGTTCGGCAATTGGTAACCATATTTCATATTACCGTAATGACTTTGAATATCGCTCTTCATTGCTTGAACCTATTCAAGATCAATTGGACGGGCTCTATTATAATACTGATGCATGGGCATACATCATTGAGCCTAAGATCAAGCTGACTTTCGAAGACAAGAATGATTGGGGTAAATACAAGCTCAGTACCAGTTGGCACTACTTTAATGGTGTAGGTTGGGGAGAAGCCAATAACGGTGATATCGGAAACCCTGAAGGTTGGTATATCGCTAATGAGGCCAAGATTTTCTATGATCTAGTACGTTGGGATAAAAATATCACATCAATGTACTCAAGTATTAGAAGAATTGATATTGGCGGTGACACCGTGGCTTCTATGGGTACCACTTCTTACTATGAGGGCAGTGTAGGTTGGTTGCTTAATCCAAATCTATTTAATGAATGGGTCGATAATGTGGGAATTGGATTTACGATCAACTACGGAAGTAGTTTAAAAGGAGGGAGCTTAGTTATCTTCTTTAACCAAGATTAAGCTCCCTTTAGTCTAGTTATCAACACTTACGTTTAGCTATCAACACATAGCTTGTTTCGACCAGTTTCTTTCGCTTTGTAAAGCGCTTTGTCGGCAAGCTTTAATACTTCTTCAGGGTGTTTGGTCGTCGTGCTATCAGACAATCCAATGCTTACTGTCACATTTACTACTTCCGATGGTTTGCCGTTCTTACCACGCTTTTTCATACCCACTTCATGATCATCAGGACGCTCGTGGCTATTACGAATCGTCATGTCGTAGTTCTGAATCTCGGAAATCAAAGTTTGAAGGTGTTCTTTAACTTGTTCCGAGTATTTGCCTTTAAAAATGATCGTGAACTCTTCACCACCATAGCGATAAGCTTTAGCTCCACCCGTGGTCTCTCTCAATATACGTGCTACTAGCTTCAATACGTCGTCGCCAATGTCATGGCCGTAAGTATCGTTAAATTTTTTGAAATGATCGATATCGACCATGGCCATTGAATACTTACGTCCTAGATGCTTCATATCCACTTCTAAGGCATGTCGGCCAGGGATGTTAGTCAATTGGTCATTAAAGGCCATATCGTGGCTGGCAGACATCACATAAACGATGATCAAAGTGCCTGATAACGAGAACATTGTGCTAGAGATATATTGCACGTCAAAGAAGATGAACGTACAAGAAGAAAGCAAGATTGCGCTATAAACGACAACATCAATAGAGCGGTTATACACCAACACAAGAATGGCTGTAAGGCCAAGTAAGCAAAGGCTATATAACACTAGAACCAAAGGCAGTTTTGAGAAATCTCTGACAACAAAAAGAAGGCCTTCACTCCATGATTCAAACCCACCAGCATGGAAGTGAGAAACGATCAATTGTGCCCAAACCATGAAAAGAACCAGAACGATGGCGTAGAGGAGCATGGATTTTGAGTTTACGCCGTTGTCAGGAAATGCATACACCAATAAACAGGTTACAGGAACTAATGACGCAAGAAGCGATAGTTCTAACAAAGTCGTTCCGGTATTAAGAGGCGTTTGTAAGCGAACTTGGATGATCAGGTATGCTACTAGCATGGTTGATGACACCATGGCCATACGCCCTTGTCTGAATGTATGGCATAGTAAAACGGCAACGCTCAATAGGATATATGGAAGGTTGCTAGCAAACCCTAAGTTTGAATCCGTCACAAGAATGACGTTGTTCATACCAACGAGTATAATTGCCAATAAAAATAGGGGGAAGCAAAATCGAAACATGCTCGACGTTACAAAAGAAGATGCCATTTATTTGGTGAGCCTAACTATACTGATGATCTTATAATTTAATTTTATACGTAGGATACGGTTAAACAAGCGATTGCCAAGCTTTTTGCCTAAATCAGAGCAAAAACATAGTCATAGGTCGCTATTGGTGCAACTCTTTTTATATGTATTTGAGTTGCTATTAACCATAGAACGAACTACATAGTATATATGAGAAATTAATTAGTCGTTATAGTTAGTTAACATGTAGTTAGTAAATCTGTAGTAATGAGTAGGGTATAGTAAGGTAACAATATGTAGGTCGTTGCCAATCAGGCTAGAACACGATCTGTCGTGATAGCTACAAATGGAGGTGTAGTATGCAAATTAGTGTTGATGTACATAACTATATGGAAACTCTGGTTGGTCATGTTTTGGCTACCGAGGAATATGTGTCTAATTATACCAACGAACAGCTGGCTGATCTTGCGTGCTTGGCTTTAGGGCAGCTTAAACCTATTTATATTCGTTTCGATATCGATTTTCTTTCGGCATTACCAGAAGACAAACTGGTGCTCTATAAACGAAATAGTGAGATCGCAGTCAAGAATGCGGAAAGCATGATTATTGACGATAGAAGACGCGAACGTGACGACAATGTGCCCGTTATATTTAGTCAACACAATTTTGATGAAGATGTAGAATTGCAATGGTATGAAAAGCCATTGTTGAACCGTAAACACTCATGATAGTTTAGGGTTAATACGGTCATTTAAGGAGTATAAAACGTGGGATTTTTTTCTAGATTATTTGGTGGCAAAGAAAAAACCGAACAAAAAGTAGAGATTGAACCAATCGAATATAAAGGCTTCAATATCTATCAAGATGCCATTGCAGAATCTGGTCAATACCGTGTTGCTGGGCGAATCGAGAAAGAATTCGATGGTGAAATCAAAACCCACCGTTTCATTCGTTCAGATGTTGTTTCAAACAAACAAGATGCCGATGAATTGATGCTTAAAAAATCGCAGATGTTCATCGACCAAATGGGCGACAATATATTTAGCTAACCAATTAGGGTTAGAATTGATGTTGGTCATAATTTAGAGAGCTTTCAGTGTATATGCTGAAAGCTCTTTTTAGTTTTAGGGATAAAGAACAGCTAGAAGGTTGTTATTTAAAGGATTATTTGCAAGTGGTTTGACCTCTTTGTTCGAGAGGCTCGTCATTTCTTCAAATGAAGCGCTCAAAATCCATCCAAATCGTTATAAGTAATAACTTTTCCTGTTCTTTGAACAAAACGCTTGAAGTATTAGTTGTCGTTAGATACAAACGAATAAGTCATTGTGCCAATAGTCAAGGAATAGCTATGCAAATTGGTGTACCAAGAGAAACACTCGCAGGTGAAACGCGAGTCGCTGCTTCGCCGAAATCGGTAGAACAGCTTCTAAAATTAGGATTTGAAGTTTGTGTTGAATCACAAGCAGGTGCGTTAGCAAGTTTTGAAGATGCAGCTTATGAACAAGCTGGAGCAAAAGTTGTTACCGCAGATGAAGCTTGGAAATCCGATATTATCTTTAAAGTTAACGCTCCGATCGTTGACGAGTCTAAAAATGAAATCGATCTACTTAAAGATGGCGCAACATTGGTCAGCTTTATTTGGCCTGCTCAAAATCCTGAATTAATGGAACAATTGTCCAGCCGTAACATCAATGTGATGGCGATGGACTCTGTACCTCGTATTTCAAGAGCTCAAGCGCTAGATGCATTGAGTTCTATGGCTAACATCGCGGGTTATCGTGCTGTGGTTGAAGCGGCGCATGAATTTGGTCGATTCTTCACGGGTCAAATTACAGCGGCAGGTAAAGTTCCACCAGCGAAAGTATTGGTTGCTGGTGCGGGTGTTGCTGGCCTAGCGGCAATTGGCGCTGCGGGTTGTTTGGGTGCGATCGTTCGTTCATTCGATGTTCGTCCTGAAGTTAAAGAACAAGTCGAGTCTATGGGCGCTGAGTTCTTGGAAGTCGATTTCAAGGAAGATACCAGCGCGGGTGATGGCTACGCAAAAGAGATGTCTGAAGCATTCAACAAGAAAGCGGAAGAGCTTTATGCGGCTCAAGCGAAAGACGTTGACATCATCATTACAACGGCACTGATTCCAGGTCGTCCGGCACCTAAGCTGATTACTAAAGAGATGGTAGACAGCATGAGTGCAGGTAGCGTTATTGTTGACCTTGCAGCTGCGAATGGCGGTAACTGTGAATACACGGTTGCCGATCAAGTGATCACAACTGCTAATGGCGTAAAAGTTGTTGGTTACACCGATATGGTTGGTCGACTGCCGACTCAGTCATCTCAGCTATACGCCACTAACCTAGTCAACCTACTGAAGCTGCTATGTAAAGAGAAAGATGGCAACATCAATATTGACTTTGAAGATGTCGTGCTGCGTGGCGTAACTGTGGTTAAAGAGGGCGAAGTTACTTGGCCTGCGCCACCAATTCAAGTGTCAGCTCAACCACAACAAGTTAAACCTGAAGAAGCTAAAGCTCCACCGAAGGTTCAACAACCTGTGTCTCCAGTCAAGAAAGTCGCCGGCATTGCAATTGCGGTTGGTGCTTTCGCTTGGATAGCGTCGGTTGCTCCTGCTGCGTTCTTATCTCACTTTACCGTTTTTGTTCTCGCTTGTGTGGTGGGTTATTACGTAGTTTGGAATGTAAGCCATTCTCTGCATACGCCTCTGATGTCCGTGACAAACGCGATTTCAGGCATCATTGTAGTCGGTGCACTGTTACAGATAGGACAAGGAAGTGGCGTCGTCACGTTCTTATCATTTATTGCCGTATTAATTGCAAGTATCAATATCTTTGGTGGCTTTACTGTGACCAAACGTATGCTTGAAATGTTCCGTAAAGACTAAGGAGTAACAGATGTCTGAAGGATTAGTACAAGCAGCTTATATTGTTGCTGCTGTATTCTTTATAATGAGCTTGGCTGGGTTATCGAAACAGGAATCTGCACGTGCAGGTAACTATTACGGTATCACAGGTATGGCAATCGCGTTGATCGCAACGATCTTTGGCCCTCATTCTGCAGGTATTGTATGGATCATCATTGCTATGGTGATCGGTGGTGGTATTGGTATCCACTACGCAAGAAAAGTAGAAATGACTGAGATGCCTGAGCTGGTGGCAATTCTGCACAGCTTCGTAGGTATGGCGGCGGTACTTGTGGGTTATAACAGCTATATTGATCCACCTGCTGCTGTTTCTATCAACCCTGCAGATATTCATGCAGAGCACGTTATCCACCTAGTGGAAGTGTTCCTTGGCGTGTTTATCGGTGCGGTGACGTTTACAGGTTCTATTGTTGCGTTTGGTAAGCTTCGCGGCGTTATCTCTTCATCTGCATTGAACATCCCTCATAAGCACAAGTGGAACCTAGCGGCTATCGTTGCTTCTACATTGCTAATGATTATGTTCGTTAAAGCGGACGGCAGCATGTTCGCGCTTATGGTGATGACACTTATCGCATTCGCATTCGGTTACCACCTAGTGGCATCGATTGGCGGCGCAGATATGCCAGTGGTTGTCTCTATGCTTAACTCTTACTCTGGTTGGGCAGCGGCGGCGGCAGGTTTCATGCTTGCAAACGATCTGCTTATCGTAACAGGTGCATTGGTTGGTTCGTCAGGTGCGATTCTGTCTTACATCATGTGTAAGGCGATGAACCGTTCGTTTATTAGCGTTATTGCTGGTGGATTCGGCCAAGAAGTGGTGGTGTCTGATGGCGATGAAGAGCAGGGTGAGCACCGCGAAACATCAGCTGAAGATGTAGCTGACATGTTGAAAAACTCAAAGTCTGTCATCATTACCCCAGGATACGGCATGGCTGTAGCTCAAGCTCAATACCCAGTGCATGAAATCACTGAGAAGCTACGAGCGCAGGGCATCAATGTTCGATTTGGTATCCACCCAGTAGCGGGTAGGTTACCGGGTCACATGAACGTACTCCTCGCTGAAGCGAAAGTGCCTTACGATATCGTTCTTGAAATGGACGAAATCAACGACGACTTAAGTGAGACTGATACTGTATTGGTTATTGGTGCAAATGATACCGTTAACCCTGCTGCGCTTGAAGATCCAAACAGTCCAATTGCTGGAATGCCAGTACTTGAAGTTTGGAATGCTCAGAACGTTATCGTATTCAAACGTTCGATGAATACGGGTTACGCAGGTGTACAAAACCCATTGTTCTTCAAAGAGAACACGCAGATGCTGTTTGGTGATGCGAAACAGAGCTGTCTAGGTATTCTAGAACATCTATAGAAAGCACTTTGTGTGATAACTAAAAAGGAGCTCGTTGAGCTCCTTTTTTTGTTCTCAGTAAGTTGCTTTACTCAAAACTAATAACAAGTAGGACGTGGAAACTGACGCAAAACGTGTTCGAATGATCGTTGGATTCATCCACTAAACTTGTGAGTACGCTTGTGCAACACAATTCTAATATGATGCTATTTATTGTTATAACTCGCCATTACTATTGTTTTTCATGCGGTTAAAAATTTATCTTTGATAGCGAATGGTATATATTTGTTTGATCTATATGAATTTGCGTTGGTTTGTGATCATCAAAAGAACATTTACTCTTCTTATCGCTACGTTATCTGTGTCTGCAAACGCATTTGCTGACTCTTTGCCTGAGCGTATCGATAATTTCACCAAACTTTTTGATCATGAAACCGCAATCGAATCTTATGATATTCGAGTGCTGCAGGCTGATTATCCAACACGCTTGATCATGCCGTCTTCTATGTTGCCACAAACTGCAGAGTATCCGTTAAAAGACATCCAGCGTTTATATCAGTTATCAAAAACGTGTAGCGGAAAACTACCGTTAAGCCCTTTGATTACAGAACCCTTGGTTTTTACTCGTGCAATGTGCAAAGGAACCAAGCTTTCTGATCGCTGGTTTAGCCGTAGTGGTTTGATTCACCCTGGTGGGGGGTCTTATGCGGCGAGATATGTAGAAAAATATCCAGACAAGTTCGACTCTCTGAAACGTTTTATGCATATTCAAGAGCGACCAAACACAGAGCATGATGAACTTTTATCTCGCCTACAAAACATGGACAGTGAGGCCATCACAGCACTATTAGCAGGTGCGAGCATGTTTGTAGAGCTTGACGAAATGTGGGTAAAGCGCGGCGACAGATATTACCTGTACAAAGAATCAGTCTGGAATGAAAACGCAACACTTTCTGGTTTATCGTTCAGTTTGTCTTCGGAAGGTAAAAGTTGCTTCGTACAACGCGGCAATGTGTGTTGGGAAATAGAAGATCATTCAGAGCTTCTGCAAGTTGCCATGTTTATCTTGGTGATTGCCAACATCATGCTTGTTTTGGGTTGGGCGATTTACCGTTGGAACAGTAAGAAACAAGAGATGAAGAGCCGTATGCTGGTTCTTCAAATTCTAACGCACGAATTAAGAACGCCGATTGCGAGTTTGTCATTGACGGTTGAAGGGTTCAGACGAGAGTTCGAACACTTGCCTGAATCAGTATATGATGAGTTTCGTCGGCTGTGCGAAGATACGCGCCGTTTGAGGCAGTTGGCAGAAGCAAGCAAAGACTATTTGCAATCAGACAACCAACCGTTGGCGACAGAGTGGGTACCAAGTGTGGAGGAGTGGCTTCAATACAAAGTTGAAGAAGACTTTGCTCCAGGTATAGAACTTCGCGTAAACAAAGATATTGCTGCAAAAGTAAACGTATATTGGTTAGGAACGTGTATCGACAACCTGATCAGAAATGCCGTGAAATACGGTGTAGCTCCAGTGATACTAGAACTGAATACTTCTGACAAGAAGCTGACATTCAAAGTTATAGATAATGGAGACTTGTCTCGCAAAGATTGGGGGCAACTAAGAAAGCCATTCGTAAGTAAGAGTGGACTCGGTTTAGGTCTGACGATAGTTGAATCTATGGTCGGAAAAATGGGCGGTCACATGACGCTTATCGGCCCCCCAACAACATTTATTTTGGAGATACCTTGTGAAACAGACATTGCTTCTCGTTGAAGATGATAAAAATTTAGCTGACGGTTTATTAGTTAGCCTTGAGCAAGCTGGATATGAATGTTTGCATGCAGAACTGATCTCTGAAGTTGAAGGCTATTGGGAGCAAGCGGACCTAGTTATCCTAGACCGTCAACTCCCAGATGGTGACTCAGTAGATTCGCTTCCAGGTTGGAAGAAAAAGAAAGATATTCCTGTAATCCTGCTAACGGCTCTTGTGACAGTAAAAGACAAAGTCGCGGGCTTAGACTCAGGTGCGAATGATTACCTCACTAAGCCATTCGCAGAGGCTGAGCTTTTTGCTCGAATTCGAGCTCAACTTCGCCTACCAGACGCTGAAGAACAAGACGCATCAAAAGTTGTCGCTCAAAACCTTATTATTGATAAAGCGACTCGTGAAGTGTTTTTCAACGAGCTAGAAGTCACCTTAACTCGTACTGAGTTTGACCTACTGCTGTTTTTGGCAAGTAATCTTGGTCGTGTTTTCACACGTGACGAGCTGCTTGACCATGTATGGGGTTACAACCATTTCCCAACAACACGTACAGTAGACACCCACGTTCTGCAACTAAGACAGAAATTACCGGGTCTAGAAATCGAAACGCTACGTGGCGTTGGTTACAAGATGAAAGCGTAATGAAAAAAGTCTTACTTCCACTATTAATCTTGTCTTGTGTAGCTAATACCACGCAAGCAGCTGATTGGTTCAAGAGTAGTGATGCTCTGACTCAAGTACATAAACATCTATTAGATAATGACTTGCCTCAGATGTTTGATTCATTAGTGGAAGTTTGGCAAATCAACTCTTCTCAATCACGCGAAGATCACCTCAATGAACTGTTCGATCAAGCATTGAACAAAGATTGTGGAAAAACCCTCACTAGAAAAACACTTCCTGATTGGATCAGTTCTGTCATCGTTAAAAGACACATCATTCAAAGCCCTGGTCGAGATACTTTTCGTGTCGCGATTAATGTTGAATCCGATAATAACATCCAAGATATAACTCTTGAGAGGTGGGTCGATAAGATCGTTTCTTCGGATAGTGAACTCACTAAAGAGAGTGAAATGGTAAATAACGCATCGGTGAGTTTATACCGCAAGCGTTACAATTTGCCATCTCAGCTTGAATCAGGCTTGTATCGTTTAAGTGTGAAAGGCGATGGCGGCAACTCTTGGAGCACATGGATTATTCTTGGCGAAGTAGCCATGCGTCAGCAAGTTCGCTGGTCGTCAAAAGACACGTGGCGTATTGATAAAAAAGAGCTGCTGAACCCATATTGTCCACTCCCTAAGCTAGAAATTGGTTTGTACGATTACGTCGACGAGCGCTATGAGCAGGTATGGGGCAAGAGCTATGAATCTGATTATCCGATGAACCTGACCGGCGAAGAGCTTCCAAATGATCGCTATGTTTTAGCGGTTTCAATGGTGCATTCACGCTGGCAAGGGGACATAGCGATAGAACAAGCACAAACTATCAGTAAAACTTATGATATTTCTAGCGAAGAAGAGTTAAAGTAATTTAAAATTGTGCCGTTAACTATGTAAGGGATCTAACAAAGATAAACGGCATGAAAAATACAACTAAACTACTCGCAGCATCAATTGCATTCGCCAGTCTTCCTCTTTCAGCAGCAAATTACGCCATTGAAGCGCGTGGTGATGCTATGGGTGGTGTTGGTGTTGTTTCAGCAAACTTCCTAACCGCTCCATTCTATAACCCGGCACTTGTTGCTATTTATCGTCGTAACGATGATATGGGCATGATTACGCCAAGTTTTGGCGGTAGCTATAATGACCCTAACGATATGAAATCGAATATCGATAGCGTCGTTGATGCGTCAAATACCGCAGACTTAGATGCAGCGCTTAATAAACTCGATGGTAACCAAGCTAATGTAGAACTTGGTGGTGTTGTCGCGTTTGCTCTGCCTAATCAGTTTGTTGCTGCAAACCTTTTCGCGAAAGCCTACACAGAATCATTTGCGACACCTAACGTTTACACAACAGGTTCCGATGAAGACAAAGTTGAACTGTCTACTGTTGAAGCTGTTTCTATCGGTGTCGCAGAAGTCGGCATTTCTTTAGCAAAATACCAAACTTTTATGGGCCAACATATCTCATTTGGTATTACACCTAAGATCCAACGTATTTACACATACAACTATGTCGCGTCGGTTAATGATTACGATTTGTCTGACGTTAGAGAAAACAGTGATGGCGACACTGCATTTAACATGGATGCTGGTGCGCTTTGGTTCTTCGGCCCGTTCCGAGTCGGTGTTGCAGCAACTAACTTGATCTCACGAGACATCGAAACCAAAGATACGACGAGAACGTTAACCAGCAGCACAAGTAGTGCGACACACCAAGTTGGTGGTAAATACACTTACCAACTTGAACCGGTATACACCGTTGGTGCAGGTATCGTGTCTGACTACTTTACGTTGAGTGTCGATTACGATTTGAATGAGACTGAAAAGTTTACTTCGTTTGAAGACAACGAACAGATGATTCGTATTGGTACCGAAGTCGATCTTCTACGTCAGCTTAAGTTAAGGGGAGGGTACTACAAGAACCTGGCTTACTCTGATTCGGAAGGAACAGTCACAGCCGGTATTGGTATCTCGCCACTCAACTTGTTCCAGTTAGATCTAAGTGCGAACTACACAAACGAAAATGCAATGGGTGCTTCAATCAATTTCCTTGCTAGTTACTAACAGTCCTTATATAGTTCTGCTCCTAAATAAAGGAGCAGAGCATGCTAAACGACTTACCAACCCTTTCTCACGAAGAACAACAGAAAGCTGTTGAACGAATTCAAGAAATGATGACTCAGGGCATCAGCACAGCACAAGCTATCAAAATCGTTGCTGAGCAAATTCGTGAAGAAATGAGTAATAAAGAAGAGTAGGGCATCAGCCCTTCTTTTTTAACACCTTAATGCACTATAACTAAATATATTACCCTCTAGTATATTATCTCGTACATACCCACTCTTTAGTTACCCTAACTCCCGGTCTGCCCAAGCTTCTTAAATTCAGTTTATTCAATAAGTTATGTCAGAGTAATCCACTTTATAAGCTTTTCTCGGTTTCTATTTGTAATTAAATTACAGCAAGATCTGAAAGTAAAACAATTGCCATCTTTGGTGTCAGTATTTGTGTCACCACATCTAAGTGGTTAAATATATTGCGTTTTTTAAGGCTAGTGACGTTGTGACTTCTGTTTTTAGCGGATACGAGTGTATGAATGTTCACAAGCAGACAAATGAGGATTTCATCTAAAAACAGTGCGAGATAAGTAGCGACGGTAATGTTCAAAACCGATACCGAGAGTGACTGAGCACTGGTTAGAGCAAGCTTTACTCGCCAATACGTGACTGCAGAACAAGTGCTAAGGAAGCTTAGAGGCGTAAGGTAAGGAAGAGCTGTTTATAGAGCGATTCAGGAACGATACGTATCAACCGGAGAATGCCATTGATGACGTTATTACAGATGGTGTTATCACAGATGATAAGAGCGTACTTAGACGTGTCGAATCGATTAGAATTCTGATGAGGCAACAAAGCTTATGGATTTGTTTAGTCAGCAGTTAAAAATCTAACGGGTGCTTAAGTGGAGAGTCGATATCGACAGGGTATTAACTGCGTGTTGATTGAGTAGTGCCGAGAGTTGAATGTGTAGCTGCAGTCCAGTCTAGCGAGCCTTAATAAAACGTAGCGACTTGGTTTCGTCCGTTGTCTTTAGCTTGGTAGAGCGCTTTGTCTGCACGCTTGATGGCAGTACGTATCGATT
The DNA here is from genome assembly GCF_030442075.1 of Vibrio sp. TMPB1044. Taxonomy (NCBI): domain Bacteria; kingdom Pseudomonadati; phylum Pseudomonadota; class Gammaproteobacteria; order Vibrionales; family Vibrionaceae; genus Vibrio; species Vibrio sp. TMPB1044. The sequence goes on from NZ_JAUJED010000023.1 coordinate 71,669, forward strand.
CATGCTCCTTAAGCTGCGTTACTCCGGTCGAAGCCGTGACTTTAAGCGCTTTAGGCCAAGGGCTTTGCTCCATTGCTAGGTAAAAATTATCGATTGATTCGTTACACTGTAGCGCAGTTTGTTCCAGGCAAACGAGTAGAAACTCCTCACCACCCCAGCGATAAAGCAAGTACTGCTCACCAAGGCTCTTGTTCGCCGTTGCGACAAACTGAATAAGTACTTTGTCACCCACTTCATGGCCATGTTGATCATTGATCTGCTTAAAATAATCTAAATCAAACAACGCGATGTGAATCGTTTTTCCTTGTTGCGCCAACCATTCGAAATCATAGAAGGTATCTAAAGCTTCGGTTCGGTTTCTACATCCGGTCAACGGATCGGTTGTGGCCTTTACCTTTAGCTCTTCAATTTCTTGGGTTAAATGGCGTTGTTGCTGTGCTGAACGCGTTTTGTTTCGTTGTGCAATATGTAAAGCACAAGCGACGTAGTAGATCGCGTATACCACCCATAGTCCAACCAATAGCTCACCTAGCAAAGCCTTGCTGATGATTTTACCGTGGAACACAATACTCGAGATGTTAAGTGAATGATGCCCAGCAAGCGTGCTGGCACCAAGCCCGAGTTCAACAGATACCGCGTTCGTAATGTCTACAGCGCTATCAGAAACAGGGCGGTTATAATGATCAATCCACCAGAAAGGAACATTGAAGTAGTTTAAGTCGATGTGGTTTTTATCTGGTAATGAGAAGTCTAAGCGATTGAACTTGTTCGACATAGCATCGCCTTTCACGCTGTAATTCTTGTCGTAATTACGAATGTAGAAGCGAAACCTTGGGTCTTCTTGGCCTTGGTAATCCATATTAATGGTGACCGAATCGAACGTAGAGAGATCGAGCCCTTTACCTTGTGTCGATATAACGAACTCAATTTCACAGAATGGCAAGCTATAGGTTCGTTCAAAGTCACACTGTAACTCAATTCTATCTTCTGACCTGTGTAACAAGCCAACGGTGCCACCATCGTGGTCTCTGTCTGTGTTCACGCGTGTAGGGTATTTGTCTGGTGTAATAACGAGGCTCTTATTCATGAGCGTATTAAAAGAGATCAACGACACTAGCGTGATTGCTAGGCAAAAAATCGAAAGGAATATGTTGAGTTTTCGGAATGCTTTGTCGCTCATGATACTAACCCGTACACGTGATTCGAACCTAATGCGCAATGCCTTAAAGTTGGCGCAATCGGAGATTAGAGTATTAGTATTGATAAAATAGCTATACCCAAAACTGATCCAGAACTGACGGTTATACAGGAAAGCGCACCATTAGACCAAATTCAAGTTTAAAAATTGAACGCAGACCCTTGATTCTGAATGTTATTTACTCAATAAGTGCGGTTTTTACGGGGTTAATAATTTAACTGTATATTTATACAGTTAAATTTAAAGTGGCTCGGTTTGTGTAATCAGAGCGGTGTGTGCGAGCTTTATGGCTTGCTGTGATAACGAGGCACGACGCTACAGCTATTTCATTAATTTGAGTGGAGTGAGAATATGTTGCAGTGTCACTTTTTGGAGCTCAGTTTTATCGAAACACTTTGTTGTCTATGAGAACGTTCCTACCACTCATTTTGTCTTTCATTCTTAATTGCGCGCCATATGTCGAACAAGGGTTCAATGCACTGCAGAACATCCCTAACCCTTATTGGTTTGTAGTAGGTGCAGTTGTGGTTGATACGCTAGGCATGCGCGCCATGGTGCGATACCTACTTGAATACTACGCATCACGATGGAAAACGAAGTGATGGCGTTCCTTAATGAGTTAATCATTGCGCTTATTACAGGTTGAGTCTCAAGCCTTGGCACGATTACTGCTTTGAAAACAGACATCAACTGGATAAAACGAGTACAACAAGACCAAGAGCAACGGATACGAAAATTGGAGGATCCCAATGGCTAAAAAGGTATAAGTGCAGAAGGGTATACACGTAGAAACTGGAGAGTAATTAGGTCGAATACTGCATGAAAACGTTACAAGAAACGTTGATAATTTAAACTAATCAAGGCTAGCACAGTTCAACCTGAATGATTGGCTCAAGTAGCTGTGTTCCTGGGCTTGTAGCCGTAATATCAATAGTGTCAGCAATTATAAAATGCAAAATTAAGCCATCGATAATTTTTGGTATAGTACAAGAACGGTAGTATCATATACTGTATAGGTACTCGTTGTGAGTGCTTTTTTTCGGCGGTATTAGTTCGCATATTTGCTACATCAGTCTGGGCGACTCCTACCTGTATGGTAATACCTTTTTACTTTTAAATTATTTCTTAGATTTTTTGCTGGTACTTATGAAAAAGATTTTTATTGTTCCTTTGGCGGTTGCTTCTCTTTATGGGTGTAATAGTACGCCTACCGCGCGTACTGTAACTGAGGCTGAACTCCCGAATTATGAGTCTATGGTTTCCACACTTGGTGTTGGCCAATATCACGATTACTGGGTTCAGGTTGGCAATAAAAACGAAGCTTGTGAGATTCATATTGAAGGTTATCAATTTCCTGGTCTTACTTCTGTTGCTGATCTTACTTCTGAAAACTTAGCTTGGGATGGCGGCTGTAAAAACGGTAAGACGCATGGCATCGGAAAGATGACAGTCGATGCTGGGTCTTTCAATTGGTATGAGATTGCTTACCACAATCAAGGGATTACGGACCAATATTTCTACGCGGGAGCGGAAGGTCAGAATGTGGTTCGTTATGGATCGTATATTCGCGAGAACGGAAAGATGGTTAAGCGATATGAGGTTCACTCTACAACCAACGTTGATGGCGAGTTGGAATTTATATATAACTACCTTGAGGTTGACCAAAAGCGTGGTGTTAGTAGTGGGGTACATCTAAAGAATTACAACGACGGTTCGAGTGGGAAGTACTCTGGAATTTTTGGTAATTCACTCTTTTTCGGTACTCGTGAGCTTTACAACTCCTCAAAATCACTAATGTGGTCCGGTTTGGGTTACGCTAACATGGCTGATGAAAAGGCTGAGTCTTTTTCAATTTATCGTACCTCAGCAGGGGATTGGCATCAGTATTATGAATATGGCGCGTTAATTGAAGCTGTGGTCTTACCGACCTCTTTTGCTTCTCAGGTCAGCAAGGTTTCTTACAATGCATCTAGAAATGCAAGTGCTGTTGATGCCGCAGGAAGAATGGCTTTGGCAATGAAAGAGAAGTACGATTCATCGCATCGTGTCGTCGAATCCGAAGTGCGAGATGAGCCTGATTCTTCTGAAAGTGAGTCTTCGACTGTTTCAAGTGTGTCGACAGGTACCGGTTTCTTTATTTCTTCTGACGGCTACCTCCTCACAAACAGCCATGTCGTGTCTGGCGCGCACAATATTTCTGTCGTTATGGATGGAAAAACAGTTCCAGCTACGTTAGTGGATCAGGATGTGAGCAACGATATTGCACTGTTGAAAGTGAACAAATCTGTTACACCGCTGCCTCTTGAACTTAAGGTTAAGACCAAGAAGGGGACAGAGATTGCTGTACTAGGTTACCCAAATGTTGGTATTCAGGGGAACGATCAGAAAGCGACTTTTGGTTACATTAATGCAAGTTCGGGCGTTAAGGGGGATACTAGGTACTTCCAGATAAGCTCACCTATTCAACCTGGTAACTCAGGCAGCCCAATGGTGGATAATCGAGGCGTGGTGGTTGGTATCGCATCGGCAAGTTTGAATCAGGATGTGGCTCTACAGACAACCGGTACTTTAGCACAGAACGTTAATTACGCAGTTAAGGTGCCATATGCTCTACCAATGCTGATTGGTAATGATGTTAACTATAAGCAAATCCAAAGCTCTAAGGTATTGAGCAAGCCAGTTTTGATAGATAAGATCTCAAAGAGCGTTGTTTTGATAGTTGCTCAATAGTTACGAGGACGATATCCAAAAGCCCACACAGTGTGGGCTTTTTTGTCTTGAGATTGGCCCTCTTACCGTTCTTTTGTCGACTTCCTATCCTTTGAATGCAAGAAGCCGAATACTCTACAGAATTCGGCTTCTTTGTGAGGTTAGACTCGGTCTTTTGACCTAGCGATATATGATTTATTTGTAAGTGGCGAGCGAAGCAAGTCGTCGTCTAATAGTTCTAAAAATTTTCTACAACGATTGATACTATTTAAATCAAATTGTGTTTCGTCTTCATTAAACTTCAGAACATTAGCATAATGCTCTTCCTGTTTTACGAATTCAATTAGCGCTGCAGTGGTAATTTCTTGTTCTAGAACAGCTGAATGAGTACAGACTTTTACAACCTTTCGAGCGAACGAAATGTCTTCTTGTACTTTCTCAATGAAGATATTGAAGTCGTCAGAAAAGTTCATTCCAACTAGCGTTTCTGTTAATACTTCAGCTTTGCGTTGAATCACATCTTTGAAGTTAAGCTGATTCTCTAAACCATTAACACTTTCTACTAAATATACATCGCCCATTTTTAAAAATATAAAATTAGGTGATACTTTTAGAATATCTTGTTGCAACTTAACAACTCTTGTCTCGTGAGCCATGAGATTTAAAATACCTTTCCCAGACTTTAAGAGAGTAACTCCATAGACGTGTTGATAAAAGCCTGCTTTATGCCCATCTCGGTTTTTAAGGACAATAATTAGAGCTTTAATGTTTTCTAATTTGTTATCACGAGCTTCATAAATTGGCATTTCAGTTTCAGCAGTCGCAACCATCGCAGTGTTTACTAAGTCGAAAGCTTGGGGACTTTCATCGAAATCAAACTGATATAGCGCGTGTTTTCGATCGTCATGATTAGAAAGATACGGGATAGTAAAGCTTTCATTTTCGATATACTTTTTTTTCAAAGCATCTGTAAACGCATTTCTAGCCCCATCCAAAGCGTTATTTTGAATGTCTGAACGGGTAAGGTTATCTTCTTGATCTACAATAAAGATTTCAATACCAGTACAGTTTGTTGCAAACAATCCAAGGTTCGCTTTAATTTCAGCGTTATTCAAGTCTTACTTTCCTTACAAAAAAGACGTTATGAGACAATAACTTATAGTTAACGCTCTGGTTGTTATTTAAGTCGCTTTTCGTGATAACTATTACAGACTCATAACGTTGTTGAGCATCTGCCATAGTTACGCGATATAGCTTATAGCCAAAAAGTGCAAGGGTTGGGTTCGCATAATATTTATCTGTTTTAACAAATATCATTCCGATGACGAATAACAAAACACCATAGGCTAGCAACCGTCCAGGTTCAGTAAAGCTGAAACCAAAAAACGGAATAATGTAAGTTGCTAAAAAGGTAAGTTGTTCATAGTTTTCGCTTTTGCAATCTGTAATATACAAACTATCACCAGCTCCGCCGTCTAACTTATGCTCAAATTCTCTACGAATCACCTCGCAATACAGCATCGAAATGATCATCAGAGTAGGGAGCCAATTAGAGGTGAGCCATAAAACCGTCCAGTCCCAATAACTCATTATTTCGACATAGTTATCAGGTGATACGTCAGCTCTGAATGTTATGAGCAATACGATAAAAAACAAAACGGCTAAAGAGAGAATGTAAAGCTTAATTTCGTCTTTAAGCTTCATAAATAATTTCCTATGTTAGCTAAACCTTTGCCTTCTTAAGCAAGGCGAATCATAGCATGAGAATTCATATTTGGAAGTGTTAAACACTACGTTTTGTAAGGATATAATGCTGAAAATAGTAAACTGAAGGCTTGTATTATAGCGTGAACTAAATTTGTTGGTAGCAATAGCATAATATATGAGGAGATATGATCATGACTTTGGGTTGTGGAGAGCGAGTAACACATATTTAATGTGGGTGTTGTACTTGGTCTTACTTGAATTTGGCAGGCACCCAAGGCTTCGCTGGCATGCGGCGGCCGCCACGAAATGGCAAAGGATGCTCTTTAGGTGGGTAAAACTTTGGGGAATCAATTCGACCGTGGCGTTCGACGAGCTGGCGATGTTCGTCGCGCCAATACGCAAAACTGAGCAATTCTTTCGGATTAAACTCGCGTCGTTCAGGCGTGATCAAGGTGGCACGGTCAAAGTGAACCCTAAATTCATTCCAGCGATGATCTAACGGCAAGTGCCCGCGAGCGTGGATGTTTGTGAGTTCAGTAAAGTGACTTAACCCATGTGAACAAGTCTGTTCGTGACATTACGTAGATCTGAGGAACACACAGAGTAATTCAATAATCTAACCAACAAGCACAAACTTTTAAAAAACTCAGCATGAAAACTTACAGACGAGCTAGTGTGAGAAAACTTAACTGGCTTAGTGGATAACTCAAAACAGAATTCAACGTGTGTAGCCAACAAGAAACACGATGGCGTGTGTGAAATCTGAAAAAGAAACGACAGACAATGTCCACAAGGTTTACACACAGCGCGGTGAATCATGAGTACAAGAAGATGTAAGTCAGACAGACGGAACAAATGTTCTCGTTGATCGGCTTTGTGTAAACGAATCATGTAGATGTTGGCCGCACGTATAATGATTGGGTTAAAAGAGAGTTTAAAGAATGCTGGTGAACTCAATACGCGTTGTAATAAAGGTTTTAAGGAGAAACGATGACAAGAATAACTTGGGAAAATAGTGACATTACTATCTGGGGCTTACAGCCTATGTCAATCCCATTTTAAAATGTCCTCATTTGTCCCAAATAGAAATGTCCCCTTGTTAGGTCTTTCGACTGGAAGCTTTGAATGGTTCGGTGAGGACAGGGTTGATGGCTCGAGGTGCTGTTTGAAGGGCTCTTTGTTGTGCACGGCGCTTGGGGGCTTTCTTACTGCGGGTTCGTTGCTGTTGTTGTTCGAATTCTTGTTGTTGCTGAGCAAATTTTAAAACTTGGCCGAGGCGTTTATTGTCGACGATTTGGGCTTGTTGAACGTGCTCGAGTTTGTCGAAGGTTTTGAATTCGAGTTTTCGATGCCCGTATTGGATGGCAATTTCACCGTTTGGGTAGTCGAGTATCTTGACATGTTCGTGCGCTAGTCGGCTGTTTTCTTCAGTAGGTTCAATGAGATAAACCACTTTATCGTATTGAAATGTCAGCGACTTTGAGAGCTTGCGGGTTTCTTGCCAACTGAAAATATCGTTGAGTTCTTGCTTGGACTCTCGAACCGGACGATGCATGTTTTTCGGGTATTGAGCGGGCTTAGCAAAGCGGTGGTTAAAATCGGCGATGAAGTAGGGAAGCCAGGCGTTGGCTTGCTCGATGGTGTTGATGCCTTGTAAGCGCATCTCTTTAACCAGCCGGTCTTGCAACGTGAGATTGGCTCGCTCAACACGGCCTTTGGCTTGGGAGCTGTTGGCACAAATGAGTTCTATCGCCAGCTCTTTCAACACGCGCCCGTATTGGGTTTGGCCAACTTGTTTGTGTTTCTCCTGATTCACTCGAAATATGGAGTGTTTGTCGCTGTAAAATGCAATGGGTTTACCGTGCGCGTCGAGGTATTCACGCGTCGCCAACATGTAGTCAAACGCGGATTCCGTCTCGCTGAATCTTAGGTTCATCAAGCGGCCAGTCGCATCGTCAATGAACACCAATAGGCAGCATTTGTCGCTGCGGCCTTCAAACCAGTCATGATGGGAGCCGTCAATTTGGATAAGTTCACCCAAGCAATCACGACGGTAACGAGGCTGATAGACCCGAGGTTTGCGTTGTGAATGTGGAAGCCACAGTCCGTCGGCGATCATCCATTGACGGAGTGTTTCTTTAGAGACGGATAGATTGTGTCGTTCAGTCAGTTTTTCCAGAGCGAACGTTGGTGAGAAGTCAGAGTAATGCTCACGGATAAGTTTCAGTATTTCAATTCTGAAATGTTCTGAGTAGCGTCGATTACTTGGGCGTCCACGCGCTGCGTGTGTAAGACTTTGAGCGCCAAGAGAGACAAGTTTGTTTACCAAACGTCGGATATGACGGGCAGACAGATTCAAAATGATAGCAGCGTCAACTTGGCGTAGTCGTTTTTCACGTACGTCAGTAAGCACCTTGAATCGATGAATATCTTTTTCACTCATAGTAATAAGCATCCGGATAACTCCTAAGCAGACCAATATAGGTAAGCTTAGGAGGACATTTTAAAATGGCTCAAACCGGACATTACTAAATTGCTCTAACAAGCCAACTACGTATTATGTACGTTATGTTAAATTGAATTTGGTGTTTATAAGGCAGGACTCTTGTGTGATGCCCTGCCTTTATTTAGTGTCGATATTCTCTGAGTTATACTGTGTATTTAACCATAATGGTTATTTACCATAAAATACCTAATATCCAGTGATAATAATCTTCGATTTTAACCCTGGTATTAGTTAGAGATTAACCGCCAGAGAATTTAACTTTGTAGCCTTTCTTTTCAAGGTGCGCTTTGATCTTGTCACGAGCGTCACCTTGAATCTCGATGTTGCCATCTTTTACGGATCCACCACAGCCACAGACTTTCTTAAGTTCTGCTGCCATTAGTTTTAATGGTGCGTCATCTAGGTCTAAGCCAGTTACGACAGAAACGCCTTTGCCTTTACGGCCTTTGGTTTCTTTTTGAATTCGAACGATACCATCGCCTTTAGGACGCTGGACTTTCTCTTCTTCAGGCTTAATGCGACCTGTTTCTGTTGAATATACTAAACTCATAACTTATTTCTTTTGTTGCTCTGCTTTTTGTTTTGCGAGTAAGTAAGCTTCTATATGACGCTGAATTGCAACCTTGCCGCCTTTGATAAGACGTCCGTTAAACATGCAATACCACGCGTTAGGCTCACCTGTGTCATTCTTTATCTGATAGCCGTTGAAGTTTTCAGTTTGGCCACCAGTTCCTCTCGACTTATTTAACGTCGTGAACTCTTTCGGGTCAATAATAGATGCGGTGTCAATCCACCAATCAATACTCTTTTTCACGGCAGCTAGGTTGCCCTGAATAACATTGTTCTTTAACTTAGCACGCCAAACCGTGTTAGTGGCATCCGTCGATTGCAGATGGACGCTTCGGTAAATTGAATTAGCCATATCCATTAATCATCTTTTTGTTTTCACTACATTAATCATAAGTATACTTATAATGATATCAAGCATAATATGGTAAAAACACCTGTCGAGGTACGGTAATTTGAGAAAAAATGTCCCTATTCTAACCGACTCTGTGAGAATTAATTCATTTGTTGAAAAATTGAACAGGTGCGCGACAATTGAAATTATAGATGAGTTGACAGGATTTCAATACTCTCGTAATTCACTGTTAGGTATCTACAGTGATTGGAATCGCTATCATGCGTTCTGTACCAAACATCGTATTAACACACTTCCCGCATCTATAACCGCTGTTCGTCGTTTTCTCGAGACGGAGTCTAACGATAGAAAATACGCATCTCTAAAACGTTACACCGCAACGCTTAGTATGCTTCATACTGTGTTGAACTTTGCTAATCCAATCAAGCACAGGCAAGTTCGCTTTACCCTGCTCCACTTACAGTCGCAAATGGCCGGTGACGCGAAGCAAACCAATGCTATGACATCTAAGCATCTCACTGATTTAAATGTGTTACTCTCCGACGACAAAGCAAACTTGAAAGAGATCAGGGATATAGCTATTTATAACGTGATGTTCGAGTGTGCTTTAAAACGCTCAGAACTTAAGGCGTTATCAATGACTGATGTTGAGTACGTTGAAGATCATTACCAAGTCACGGTCAAAGGTTCGGCTTATCAGTTGTCACAAATAGCCAGTGTTGCACTTCAACGTTGGCTTTCGTTTACTGGTACACAAGATGAGTTGCCAGTATTTCGTGCGATAGACAAGCATGAGAATATTGGTTTGCAGCCTTTAGATGATTCGTCCATTTACCGGATATTGAGACGAGCTAGCGACTTACTTCAACTGCCGGAAAACCACTATTTCTCTGGAAATTCGATTCGTGTTGGTGCTGCACAAGAGTTGTCGAAACAAGGTCTTAAGGTTAGAGAGATTCAGGACTTTGGCCGCTGGCTTAGCCCCGCAATGCCAGCCCAATATGTTGGCTTTTCGGGTACTGCTGAAAGTGAGAAGATGAAGTTTAAGGCGCTAACCCCTTGGCAATAAACGGTTCGTAGATTATTTGGATATTGTTACTTGGGTATAAGTAGCGGCTAAAACGATCGATTTTTAAAAACGGCCAGCTTTCAAAACAACAAGTGCTTTGGCAGAAAGCTCAATGCACTTGTTGGGTTTAGCTCTAAGTGAACGAAAACGAGTTAGAAGACCTAAGAAAGACTGGTTCTCACGCAGTTCTCCAAGAACTGGCTGAATTTGTGACCGGCATGCTCAACCATTTTAGGGAACATGGAGATTGGCGTCATACCTGGGAACGTATTTACTTCGTTCAGGTAGATTTCGTTGTCTTGCGTTAGGAAGAAATCAATACGAGACAAGTGACGAAGCTTCATCTGAGTGAAGACTTTGCGTGCGCTGTCTGCAATCAATTCACGCTGTTCGTCTGTTAAGTTACTTGCTTCAACTTCGGTAATGGAGTGGCTGTCTGCACTGTACTTCTCTTCGTAAGAGTAAAATGCGCCATTAGGTGCAATCACTTCCCCCGGCTTGCTAATATGTAGCTCGCCATCGATTTCATAAGCAGCAACTTCTAGCTCTCTAGGCACCACTGATTTCTCAACTAATACTTGGTCCGAAAAAGTGAACGCCTTGTTGATCGCTTCGCTTAAATCTTCTACTTGGTTAACTTGGTAACAACCTACGGAAGAGCCTTGACGGGCAGCTTTCACGAACACTTTACCCCAATTTTCAAAGGCTTGAGTCGCTTGTGAGTGAGCTTGTTCATCGTTTTCTGATAAGAATAGATAAGGCGTGTTTGGAATGCCAAGCGCGTCGTACCAAAGCTTTGAAGTGATTTTATTGAAGCTGTTGTTACTTGCTTCTGAACCACAGCCTAGATACGGAATTTTAGCCATTTCAAACAGAGATTGAATGTCACCGGTTTCCCCCGGGAAACCGTGAATACAAGGCACAATGAAATCGACTTTAGATTCTAAATTGTCACCGCGTAAGGTTTGATCGTTAATATCAAGATAAACTAATTCACCTGAATCAAGACACCAGCCCTCGTTTTTAATTTCAACTCTTACAACGTTAAAATCTGCAACGCTATTGAGTTGTTCAAAAAGGTAATTAGCTGAAACTAAAGACACTTCATGCTCTGAAGATCCACCGCCGCAAAGTAGAAGGATGTTTGTGGTGTTCATGGGTAAATTCGGTCCTTGAAACTAGGAATACTGACTTCAATGATAAACAAAAGTCGAGATAGGTACAGTGTTTTGATTGTTAAAATTGCGTTCGAAAGAGCGAGCGATTAACTATTAAACAAAACAGCGAATCTTAAAACAAAAGAAGGAGCATTTGCCCCTTCTTTATGAATTAAAACTTAGTTCAACTTGTTAAGCGTTGGGTATTCAGAGTTCTTGATGTCATCAATGCTCTTAACAAACGGCTTCAAGTTTTGGAAAGTGCTCGGCAGCGTTGAGATTGCCTTTTTAGCTTCTAAGCGCGTTGCATAGTCACCATAAAGTACGGTGAACCACTTAGTGCCGTTAACCATTTTGTAGTTTTCCCAAACTGGCTGAGAAGTCGTAGGTAGCATTTTCACGAAAGAATCGACTTTACTTTGGCTGCCAACAGCAACAACTTGAACTGTGTAACCAAAACGCTGGTTCATGTCTTGTTGTTTCTTCGTTGGTCCTGTCACTACTGCAACTGGCTTAGCTTTAGTCGTTTGAGTGACTTTCTGTTCAACAGGTTCAGTTCTGATCACGTTGACAACGTTTTCTTCAACAACGCCTGTTTGCTCAGATTGAGATACAACTGGAGCTTCAACTTTGGCCGTCTTGTACTCTTCTTGATAACTATCTGAAGTGACATTGGTAACGTAGTCGTCAGATACACATGCAGCCAAGAGCAGTGGCAAAGTCACAATTGCAAATTTTTTCATGGAAAGCTCTATATCCTTAATAATAATTACTATAAATCATGCCGATACGTCGGTTTAGAATCAAGTTAACTTTGAGATTATACACCATTAGTGGGTGACCTATTTCACAAACTTTATGCAGTGTCTGCTTATTCATCTTAATTCGGTGAATTTGCCATCAACCCGTTAGTGAAAAGTAAGTTACGATGAACTTACGTGCATTGCTAGGATATGTCTATGAATCATCTTGATCCCCTACTTAAACCCCGCTCAATCGCTGTTGTTGGTGCTTCTCAACGAGAAATGCGTGCAGGATATATCGTCATGAACAATTTGTTGCACGGGGATTTCAAAGGTGCGGTGATGCCGGTTACGCCAAAATATGACTCGGTGGCAGGTGTACTCTCTTACAAAAACATTTTGTCGCTGCCGATCGTTCCTGACCTTGCGATATTGTGTACCAATGCGACTCGTAATGTCGCCATTTTTGAAGAGCTGGCTGAGAAAGGCATCGCTTCTGTCATTGTGCTTTCATCCGACATGCAACAACAAAGTGATAATGGTGAGACGTATGACGCAAGATGCCTGGCGATAGCCAAAAAGAACAACATCCGAGTGCTTGGCTCCAATAGTTTGGGGGTGATTGTCCCTTGGTTAAATTTGAACGCATCATTCTCTCCAGTAACAGCATTACCTGGTAAAATCGCCTTTGTTTCTCAATCTGCTGCTGTGTGTACCACGATTTTAGATTGGGCTAATGACAAAGAGATCGGCTTTTCAGCGTTTATCTCGATAGGCAATGGCAGTGATATCGAATTCTCGGAATTATTGGATTACCTGAGTACCGATTCTCATACTGAAGCGATACTACTTTACGTTGATAGCATTACTGATGCTCGGCGCTTTATTTCTGCGGCGCGTGCGGCATCGCGAAACCGACGCATTCTGGTGTTAAAAGGCGGTCGCACGGCGAAAGGCAGAGCGGCGGCCATGGCCCATACTGGCGGTGCTGACACTTTAGACATTATCTATGACTCTGCGATCCGACGCAGCGGTATGTTGCGAGTTAAGAATTTGCATGAATTGTTTGCTGCGGTAGAGACACTGACTCATTCAGTGCCCTTGCGTGGTGAGCGTTTGGCTATTGTTACCAATGGGGGCGGCCCTGCAATTATGGCAGTGGACACCCTATTTGAGCGTGGTGGTAAACTCGCAGAGTTATCTGAAGAGACACTCGACCAATTGAACAAGGTGTTGCCATCGAGTTGGTCTCATAGCAATCCTATCGATATTGTTGGTGATGCTGGTGATCAGCGTTATATCGATACCATAAACATCTTACTCGATGGCGATGAAGCGGATGCGATTCTTATCATGCATAGCCCTTCAGCAATTGCACATTCCGCTAGAACGGCTGAACGAATTATTGAAGCGATTAAGAAGCACCCTCGCCACAAGCGCTTTAACATCCTGACTAATTGGTCTGGTGAGTTAACAGCTAGGCCAGCGAGAAAGCTGTTTACCGAAGCGGGTTTCCCGACCTATCGAACGCCTGAAAGCTCAGTGGTCGCATTCATGCACTTGGTCGAGTACAGACGTAACCAACGTCAGTTAATGGAAACGCCGACCACGGCAGAAAAAGTGCACATTGAAGACTTGGCAGATGCAAAAAATTGGATAGAGCGCCAACTGCTGGATAAAGATACAGTTAGTCTTGACACTCACCAAAATAGCCAGTTTTTCAAGAGTTTTAACCTCGATGTGCTACCCACATGGATCGCTTCCGACCCAAGTGAAGCGGTACATATAGCTGAAACAATTGGTTATCCGGTTGCCGTAAAACTTCGTTCTCCAGACATTGCGCATAAGTCGGACGTTCAAGGCGTGATGCTGAATTTACGAAACAGTAGTGAAGTCGCGAATGCCGCTCAGGCAATTCTCGATCGATCTCAATTGTCGTTCCCTACCGCGCATATCCATGGGCTGTTGATTCAAGGAATGGCCAAGCTTGCAGGCGGCCAAGAACTGCGAGTTAAGGTTACAACGGACGAAACCTTTGGCCCTATCATTTTACTTGGCCAAGGTGGCTCTGAGTGGGACGAATCGATTGATGCCGCGGCTGCTTTCCCACCGCTTAACATGACACTGGCCCGTTACTTGATCATTAGGGCGATAAAAAGTGGCAAGATTCGCCTGCAAAAACTGCCTAACCCCATTGATATAGAAGGTTTGTCTGAGCTGTTGGTCCGTATCTCTCAAATGGTGGTGGATTGCCCAGAGATACACGATTTGGATATACACCCAGTACTCGCTAATGGAGACAAATTTACGATATTGGATGCCGATATTATATTGAAAGCCTACGAAGGTGATCCACAAGAAAGACTGGCGATTCGCCCTTACCCTGTAGAGCTTGAAGAACGCATCCAGTTAAAAGATGGGACAGAAGTGTTGCTGCGCCCTATTCTTCCTGAAGATGAACCACTTCATGCCGACTTCATTAATCGTGTCTCTAAAGAGGATCTCTACAAGCGTTTCTTTAGTGATGTGGGCGAGTTTAATCATGAAGCATTAGCTAATTTTACTCAGATTGATTTCGATAGAGAGATTGCGTTTGTAGTGGTACGTGAGGAACAAGGCGTTCCAGCGATTATTGGTGTGTCCCGTGCGCTGATTAACCCAGAGAATACGGACGCTGAATTCGCGATATTGATTCGGTCTGATCTTAAAGGTGTTGGTTTAGGTCGAATTCTTATGACTAAGGTTATCGATTACTGTCGTGCGAAGCAGACAAAACAGATGTCTGGTATGACAATGCCAACCAATAGAGGCATGCTGACACTAGCCCAGAAGCTCGGCTTCGAGCTAGATATCAGTTTTGAAGATGGTACTGCAGATATGGTGTTACCGTTACTTTAACGCCCATGTTTTTTTAAGATGTTGGATACACCAAGACTTGGCGTCGCCCATTTTGTTGCGTCGCCAAGCCATCACAATATCGATAGGTTGCGGTTCTGTTCCCGAAATCTGCTGTAGAACGCCAGATTCGATCAATGGTTTCGCTATAACACTCGGTAATGTACCAATCCCTAATCCCGTCGTTAGAGCTTCTACTTTTGCAGGGAAGCTTGTTACGGTTAAACGAGGTTGTTTCTCTAGAATGTTGCGACTTAACGCTGGTTGATCGCGTGCAGTGTCTGCAATTGCAATAACCCTGTAACTTTCCCTCGCCTTTTGGTCGAACTCGCCAGAGCGCTTATGAACGTAGTGGCTTGATGCCGCGACCCATACCATTTCCATCTTACCAATGGTGTCACTTTTCATATCGTTTGGAATCGTGTCGAGCTTGGGACATACTAACAAATCGGCTCGGCCATCTGTCAGGGATTCCCAACATCCGGCTAAGATCTCTTCTTGTAAGCGAACACGTGTTTTGCTGATTTTCCCGAGTTCGTCGACCAACGGGAAGAAATTGGCAATAGGAATGATGCCATCAAAGGCAATGGTTAAATCGAGCTCCCAGCCATTAGCAAGAATATTCGCATCGTTAACGAGTTGTTCAGTGGCACCAAGAATGATTCTACCTTGCTCTAATATTAACTGCCCCGCTTCCGTGAAATTTGCACGGTGGCCTGAGCGATCAAAAATCATGATATCTAAGTCTTGTTCTAACTTCTGGATTTGATAACTCAATGAAGAAGGTGCTCGGTCCAGTTCATTCGCTGCAGCTGCGAAACTCCCACGACGATCAATGGCATCTAATATGTGTAATGCTTCAAGTGTTATTGGACTATGCATAGCTTTCCTACTTTACAAATGAGATCTGAATCACAAAAACAGAAGCATTCATGCCACGAATGGAACTGTAAAAGTCTTTTTAATACAGGTGTTTAAGAGTATTAATTATGAATTAGCTGATAAGATTGAAAATTATTTAAATGCAAATAATAGTAATTATCATTTAGATCCAATATTATCTTTCGCAAATCAAGATAAGACTATGGAACTAAGGTAACTATCAGATGTATAAGCAATCCCTACTCTCTGCTTCAATCGTTTTAGCGCTTTCATCAACATCAGCCTTTGCTGACGATTATGCCCTATTTGATGAGGTTGTTGTATCTTCGACTCGTACTAATCAAACACTTATCAATACAGCAGCTTCTGTTACTGTCATTTCGGATAAGCAAATTGAAGAGAATATGGCGAAAGATGTGAATGAAATCTTCGAATACACTCCGGGTGTAACGATGAATTCAAGCTCTCGCCAAGGCGCACAGACTATCAACATTCGTGGCATGGAAGGTAAACGCGTTAAGATTTTGGTCGATGGCTCTTCTCAGCCAGGTTCATTTGATGGTGGTCCATACGCATTTATCAATTCTAGCGGTATTTCAATTGATCCCGACATGCTTAAAAGTGTCGAAATTATCAAAGGTGCTGCTTCAAGTTTACACGGAAGTGACGCAATTGGTGGTGTTGTTGCCTTTGAAACTAAAGACCCTTCTGATTTCTTGAAAGATGGCGAAGACTTCGGTGGCCAAGCGAAACTGTCTTACTCTTCAGAAGATAATTCTTTTAGTGAGCATGTTGCATTAGCTAATCGATTCGGTGATTTAGAAACATTGGTTGCCTACACTCGTCGTGACGGTGAAGAGCTTCAAAACTTCCGCGACTCTAATAACTTAGAGAATTACGCAGTAGAAGATCAAGACACATCAGCCGATAACCTATTGGTAAAATTGCAATATCAATTGAATGAAAGCCATCGTATTGAGTTTCTAGCTGAGCTAATCAAAGACACTTCAGACTCTGACATTTATCACTCAAGCTACGATAGCTACACGGGTGCAGATGATACAGAGCAAAATCGATTTGCGATTAAACACATTTGGTTCGCTGATGGCGCAATTGCCGATACCGTGACCAGCAAAGTGTCGTACATTTCTAAAGAAGAGAATGGTGTGACGAAGCGCTTTAAACCTGCAGGTCCTGGTTTCCCCCCTTATGTCCCTGCTAACAATGACAATCTTCAAACAAAAGACTATGAATACACCGAAGATAAGCTAGAGATAGAAACACAGCTTGATAAAGAGATTAATAACCATTACCTAGTTTATGGTGCTACTTATACACATAGTGACATCAGCAATACAAATATGGAGTACAACTCTGATCCTGCGACTGATGACAAGCTTTATGTATACACTCCTGATGCTAAAGAACAAAAGTTTGGTCTATTTGTACAAGACGAAATTAGTTTATTGAATGACAAGCTCATTGTTACCCCAGGAGTACGCTTTGATTACTTCTCAACAGATCCAGGAAAAAATACAGCTGAATCACTAACTGATTTCTCAGATTCTGCAGTAACAGGGCGTTTAGGTACGACTTACAAACTCACAGATACAGGTACTGTGTTCGGGCAAATTAGCCAAGGCTTTAGAGCTCCTTCATTTGATGAACTGTACTATACATATGACAACCCTGGTCATGGTTACGTAAACGATCCGAACCCAGATTTGAAATCAGAAACAAGTATTTCATACGAGTTAGGGTACCGTCACAATACTCAGGCTTCTTCATCTGAAATTGCCGCTTACTACAGTGATTACGATGATTTCATTGAAACTGTGGTAACGAAGAAAGTTGGTGGTACGACACACTACTCTAATGTTAACTTAGAATCTGCAACGATTAAGGGCATTGAGTTCTCTAACACGTTACTTTGGGATGTTTTAGTGGGAGCGCCTGAAGGCATCTCAACTCATTTCGTGGCGTCTTACACTGAAGGTGAAGACGGTAACGGAAATGCACTAAACAGTGTGAACCCTTGGAATGCTGTATTAGGTCTTAACTATGATGCACCAAACCAAAACTGGGGTACTAGCCTTAAATTAAACTATACGGCTGATAAATCTGGTTCAGACATCAACTTTGATGATGAAAATGGCGGTAACGCTGGTCAAGCAGAGCTTCCAAGTGCAACAGTTGTTGATTTAACGGCTTACTACAAGCCTATCAAAGACTTAACGATTCGTGGTGGTGTGTTCAACCTAACAAACGAAGAATACTACCGTTGGAATGATGTTCGCGGAGATGATGAGCTTTACAAAGAAAACTCTCAAGCGGAAAGAAACTATGGTATTTCAGCTAAATACGAATTCTAATTCGTTAAAAAACTGAACTGCAGATACTAAAAAGCCAGCTAAATGCTGGCTTTTATTATTTCACTAAAAATTGTATCAAAAAGGGGTAAGTGAAATTACTTCTCTGCCATTTCTTTCTTAACCATTACTGCAGCAGCAATGATAAAAGTGATGATTAGGCCTAGTTCCATGATTAACTCCAAAGAAAATTAACATTAAACATATAATTCGCAAGCATGATAACAACAACCGATACAGAATGATACTTTTTAACCGCTAATTCAGTTTTTATTCGATTTAGATCAAAAAAGATGCTCTAAAGCATCTTTTTGTACATTAACCATTCATGAAACAACTCGGTTAGCCAGGAAAACCATCAGGGTTGGTTGACTGCCAGCGCCATGTATCTTCGGTCATTTCAGTCAGTGTGCGTGTCGCATTCCAACCGAGTTCTTTTTGAGCTTTGGCTGGGTCTGCCCAACATTCCGCAATGTCACCCGGACGACGATCAACAAGTTGGTAAGGGATATCTTTGCCGCTCGCTTTTTCAAATGCTTTAACCATATCTAATACACTTGAACCGTTACCTGTACCAAGGTTGTAGATATGAAGACCGTCTTTATGCCCTACTTTCTCGAGCGCTGCAATGTGGCCGTCAGATAGATCCATTACATGGATGTAATCACGAACACCGGTCCCATCTTTTGTTGGGTAATCACTACCAAAGACAGATAGGAATTCACGTCGGCCCACTGCTACTTGAGAGACAAATGGCATTAAGTTATTTGGGATACCTTGCGGGTCTTCACCTAGCTCACCACTTGGATGTGAACCTACAGGGTTAAAGTAACGCAGCAGTGTAATGCTCCAATTCGGATTGGCTTTTTGGAAATCGGTTAAACACTCTTCAACCATTAGCTTACTTCGACCGTAAGGGTTCGTCGCACTAGTTGGAAAATCTTCTGTGATAGGCACACTCGCAGGATCGCCGTACACCGTTGCTGAAGAACTGAATACTAAAGTTTTAACACCAGCGTCACGCATTGCATCAACAAGAACTAACGTGCCATTTACGTTATTGTCGTAGTATTCAAGAGGCTTTGCCACTGACTCACCGACTGCTTTAAGGCCTGCAAAATGGATAACCGCTTCGATGTTATGTTTCTTCATGGTTTCAGTTAAAAGCGCTTTATCACGAACGTCGCCTTCAATGAAGCTAGGGCGAACGCCAGATACCTTTTCGATACGCTCTAGAACGCTTGGTTTACTGTTGTACAAGCTATCAAAAAGTACAGGAGTCATACCTGCGTTAATCATCTGGATACTTGTATGGCTACCAATGTAACCCATGCCACCTGTAACTAGAACATTCATGTTTAGCAGACCTTTTAATTAAAAATACTCAACCTATCACTTATGATACAACAACTTAGGTTGAGGTCACAAATGCCTGAGGCAATTAACCATCATGAGAGAACACAAATTGCCCTTTTCCTTTGCGTTTCGCTTGGTACATCGCCTCATCAGCAATTCTCAGAATCACGTCAATATCGCGCTCAGAGCCATCAACTAAATGGATCCCCAAGCTTGCTCCAACATGAAGTGAGCTCTGTTTATAACTTACTTCTTGTCCAATAAGCTCTAACAATCGTTCAGCTAACTTAACCAACAAGGCTTTGTTTGTCTGTTTAATAATAAGAACGAATTCATCTCCCGACAAACGTGCAACCAAATCACCTGCCCGTACCTGAGATAACAGCCTATTTGATACTTGTTTGAGAATTGCGTCGCCCGCATCGTGTCCATAATTATCGTTAACGTGTTTAAAACCATCAAGATCCAAATAGATCACCGCAAAGAGCTGATTTGAATAATGACTAGAGGTTATGACATCATCCATCACCTTATACAGTTGAGCCCTATTGGCTAATCCTGTTAACGCATCGTGATGAGCCAAGTGTTCGAGCCTCTCCATCTCTTTGACGTTAGATAAATCCGACAGCGTTAATACCATATCAAACTCATCTTTTTCATTGTCTGATGAAACTCTATTCACTTTGACAAACATTGGAATCAAGGTGCCAGACGCACTCTTCTCCCAGATTTCTCCTTGCCACTGGCCATAATTTTCCAATGAGCTACGAATAGTCGGCATTAATGAAGAGAATTGTTGCCAAGAAAATGCTTCAAATGGTGTTTTGTCCACCAGCAGATCGGCGTGATAACCGAGAAGTTGAGTCACAGCTGGGTTAACCATAGTAATTACGTTAGACGAATTTAATACTATAAGCCCGTCTTTACTGTTCTCGAAAACACCTGCCGCAATACGTTGGCGGCTCATTGCTATCTCTATTTCAGTTACATCTTGTATTGCATAAAGTATACGGCCCTGTTTTGACAGCGAACGACTACTCACACGAAGCCAGCGCTTTGATTGAAATAGATCTGTGGTTTCAAGTAGTTCGTCATTGAGCTCAATATTGGCGTCGATGACGTCTTGTAAAAATCCTTTTTGCTTCGTTGTGATCAGCTCTTGGATCAACAAGTTGTCAAGAAACGCTTCTGAGCACTTAAAAATATCACGAGTGGCGACATTCGCATGAACGATGAGCCCTTTGTCGTCCACGACTAACAACGAGTGCTGAACGGTTTCAACCACTTCATTTGCGAATGATTTTTCTTCTTGTAATTTATCTAGCGTAAAATTGATTTGGTTATCGCGATGTTGAAGCCTTTCCAGCATGGTATTGAATGCGCGAACCAGATCCCCTATCTCATCACGGTTGGTTACGACTAATTTTGGTTGTTCTGATCGGCGCTCAACAAAGGCTTGCATCGCCTCATTGAGGTCAAACATCGGCTCGATAATCAAGCGTTGAACCAATTTGACCAATATTCCCCCTAATATCACCAGAAACAACAGGTAGACGGCTGCAACCTTGAAAATATTCGTTAAGATCGAATTAAACGTCTGTTTTGATATCGTCACTCTCAAGTTCGCGATAACAGCATCATCCAGAGTCACCGGAACAAGCAAAAAGATGAAATGTTCAGAGATGGCAAATTGATGATCCGCGATATCAATTAATTCATCAGCAGTCGGCCTTGGGATCAAGGTATTGCTCACTTGATAGTTAGCAAATAACTGCTCATTAGTGTCATAGAGCTTTACCCTCACAATATCTCTATCTGCAATGAACGCTGATAAAATCTCCTGAGCAGACGACTTATCTTCAAATAAGATTGCTGCTTGTAGGTTATATGCTACCCCTTGCGCCAATACCTTAACTCGCTGGATCAGGCTCTCTTTCTCTCGCTCAAAAGTGACAGTGTAATTAACTGATTGAATAGTGACGAAAGTAACCCCGATAAAGATAATAATCGGCAAGATCAACTTGTTTTTAATCGATATATTATTAATGAAAGACAGCATTACTGGCCCTCCACTATAGCGATTCGTAACAAATTTGAACCGATGATATATTCACCACGTCTCGCGTTTGTTAAGTTGATTTTAGGTTTGAGCTTGTTATCAATGTGCGTTAACTCAATGATACCTCCCATATCCGTAAAGTTAGGAATATCACTGATCGTGACAGTATGGGGGGAGTGTGCATTGCTACTAAATTCGTTATTATCCAGATCAGATAGATAGGTGATATCACACTTAGGCGCCACCGATTGTTGAACTCGGATAGCGAGTGAACGAATAGATTTCCCTTCTGTAATTGACGCTAGTACTTTGCTTACTTTTTTATCGCCAATAACGCAAAAGTTAACAACATTCATTGTGCTTTCGTCATTCCAACGAATAAAGTTCGCAATTCTAAACAGGTACACCGCTTTAACTTCATGCGGTTTGAAGCTAGCCGCCGATGTATTCCAAGGCACAATAAGCATAGTCAAAGCGGCAAGGCTTAATTTAGTGAAGCAGAGCTTAATGCGGTGCTTAAGCCATTTAGAATTCATGAGAGACCCTCACATACACCGACTCTTGATTGACGCTTTTCTGAGATGTGAATTCAGCTTGATAGCCGTCACTCTTACCTATGTTTTCAACAACCACTTCAATTAAAGGCGCTGCGGACGATTTTTTCCATGCGAGACGCGCATCAAAGGTTATTTCATGCGGGTAAGATTGCCATTCATATTGAGTGCCATCACCCGCTACCCAATAGTCTGGGTAATTCACATTAATGTACTGGCCTATCACATCGAATTGCCAACTATCGGTGATATTCCACATCAACTGTGCCGTAGCCAAATGTTCATTATCAATATCGTAATAAACACTCGTTTGAGGGCTAGATTTAGGGTCATCACCTTTATTTTCACCTTCTAGCGTTGTGTAAGCGTAGCTTAGGTAGCTGGTTAGATCTTCAGTTAGGTGATAACTCGCCCCCAACTCTAACCCATAAGTTTTCGCTTTATAGTCGTCAGATAACGCGCCGACATAGACATGATTTGCGGGGATATCGCTAGCGTCATAACTATGGAAGCGAAGGTTGTCATGTTCACTTAAATATATCGTCGCATCGAGCTCGAAGTTTGAATTGTTAGAATAGCGATATCCCATCTCAGCTGTAATGACACTCTCTGTTTCTAGGTTCGAGTTCGATTTATAGACATCGAGGTAACTGTCATTTGAATCGGCATAGTAACTGTTGAAGTAGTATGTGGAGTTTGAATCCATATAAGAAGGCGCAACGACCGCACGACTTAGTCCCGCCCAGACAGAGTGACGTTGATTTAACTTGTATAAACCGCGCAGTTGAGGTGAAAGTTCCGTCGAATCACTCTGTGTAAAGTGTTCTACCTTGGCGCCAACCGTAATAGATAGTGCTTCGGTCAATTGAATTTGAGATTGAACAAAAGCATTCGCAATATAGTCATTTGCTGATTTAATGTTATAAGCTCGACCGTAGTAATCTGGGTTATACCAATCGACGTCAGAAACTTGGCTTGAAGAGAAGTCGAGATACATGTATCGCAATCCACCGCCGAGTGTCATTTGATGGTTTACCGATAACTGGCTGATATAGGTAGAGTCAAAATCGATGGTGGAATAGCTTCCCGGGGCGTCTGGCGCATTGTCCTCATTATACTCTCCCCATAGCGAATACGAGAGTGTCGAATTTTCTTCAAAATGAAGGGAGTCGTTAAATTGGACGTAAAAAGATTGACTCTTGTTATCGAAATCATTGGATTCTGATTCGACAAACGATCCTGAGTTGTCATACTGGAACGTGTACAGCTCAGACTCATAAAAGCTTTTTTCACCGCCTATACGTAATGACCAACTTTCATTGGTATTGCTCGGTTGAAACACCATACCAGCAGTTTGCGCTTTCCATTTTTCAGATTCGTTTGTGCGATACGTTGGTTCTTCTCGGTACTTATAAAACGCACGAGCGTTCACATTGTCGTTCAAGCTTAAGCCCTGACGAACGCTAAACTCATAGTTATCCGTATTAGAAGCGACACCAGAGAGATAAGTCCCCTGTGTATCATTAGCAGACTTAGTAATGATATTTACGACGCCGTTGACAGCATTGCCTCCCCAAATTGTACCACCCGGCCCTTTTAGTACTTCGATTCGGTCAATATCAGCGAGTACGTAATCAACGTCGGACCAATAAGTTCCACCATAGACAGGGCTAAATAGGCTCCGCCCATCCATCATCACCAACATTTTGTTATAGAGACCGTCATGAAATCCTCTTGTAGAGACAAACCAAGATGTTTCATTGAATTTAGTAACTTTTAAACCCGGTACGAGTTTTAAAACTTCGGCGATACTTTTTGCACCGCTGCGCTGAATTCGCTCGTTTGAAAGTACATACACAGACGAGGGAATATCTGTGAGTTTTTGAGTAACCTTAGATGCTGTTTCCATTTCAACATCTAACATAGATAGCTCTTCAAGGCTCATTGACATGAGTTGATCTAGAGAGTTTTCCTGAGCCATTACACAAGCTGGAGTGGTCAATGCTAATCCTAAGCAAACTGGTCGGGAAATCATACGCTCACCTAATATACAGACAAATATTAATGTTTTTATTGATAATAGACTATATATGAAATGCTGTACTAATAAATTCATAACCGCAAAACTTTGAGTTAGGTCACTGTTTAATTCTGTCATTTATACGAACGTCTTTAGATACAACAACGTAAAGGATTAACACCACGTGACAACGAAGATTCTGCTTAATTGCGACATGGGAGAAAGTTTCGGTAACTGGAAGATGGGCGATGATGAATCTGTCATGGAATGGGTTGATATGGCGAACATTGCTTGTGGTTTTCACGCTTCCGATCCGCACGTTATGTCCAAGACCATTAAACTGGCTCAGCACTATCATACTCAAATTGGTGCTCACCCCGGTTATCAAGATTTAGTTGGTTTTGGACGTCGCTCTATCCCCCATACCATGGATGAAATCAGTGAACTGGTTTGCTATCAAGTCGGTGCACTACAAGCGCTTTGCCGCTATCACCATACCTCTGTCGGCTACGTGAAACCTCATGGTGCCCTTTACAACGATATGATGGCAAATATCGATGTGTTCAACGCTGTTGCCCAAGCGGTCGCTGAGTTTAATATCCCCTTGATGATTCTCTCTTCATCAGACAATCAGCAATACTTGAATATTGCTGACGATCACGACTTGCCACTCTTATTTGAAGCATTTGCCGATCGTGCCTATTTAAATAACGGACAGTTATCACCGCGAACTCAAAAAGGCTCGGTTTACGTCAATCAAGACGACATCTACAACCAAGTCATGCAAATCATTAACTATGGTTCTGTCACGACCATTGAAGGTGAAAGGCTACCCATTGAAGCGGATACCATCTGTGTCCATGGCGATAACCCTCAATCCATCGCATTAATTAGAAAAATCAGACAAGACCTCAATGCTTTTAACTAGCGCGTGTGATGTGTAGGGCGCACGGCTTAATCGCTTGCCTAACCAATAACTCATAAAATCTAGTTCCTGGACACGGAAGTTAGACACGCCAAGTAATCAAACCAAAGGTAAGCAAACAAACGTATGGAAACGAAATGACGACGAATCAGATTGAATTCAATATAGTGCCAGTCGCAGAATGTAGTATCTTGGTCACCTTGACGCTATCGCCTTCAAATAAACAATCTAGTGCTGAATATGCGCAGTACATGGCTCACTTTTCCGATGCTATTCGCCAAAACTTAGCATCAGTGTTGATGAATGTGACACCGGCTTACCACACCGTTCTGGTAGACTACTTGCCTTATCGAGTTTCAGAACATCAGTTCATTCAACAACTCAATGATTTGTTGAATCACTCTCTATCGTCTTTCTCTAATGTGAGTAACACTCGTAATACTATTGATCTTCCTGCCTATTATTCACCCGAAACGGCGCTCGATTTAGACAGGTATCAAGACAAAGACCTGTCTCTGGACGATATTATTCAATACCACACCTCACAGACATACAGCGTCAGTGCGATTGGGTTTACGCCTGGCTTTGCGTTTATGTCTGATGTGGTTAATGAGCTTGCTTTGCCCCGTCATTCCACACCCCGCTTAAATGTACCGAAAGGCAGTATCGCCATCGCGGATACAAAAACGGCTGTGTACCCTTCGGATTCACCGGGTGGCTGGAATATTATTGGCAATTGCCCGCTGCCGTTGTTTGAGCACAGCCAATTGAAGAACGCTGGTAACACGCAAACGCCACGATCACTACTTAATGTCGGTGACACCGTTCGTTTCACCGCGATATCAAAACAAGAATTTATTGAGCTTAGGTTTATGGCGATTAGTGGAGGTGCCGTTAATGGTTAAAACAATAGCTAAACCAACACTGACAGTGATTAAGCCCGGACCGTTGAGTCTAATTCAAGACTTTGGGCGATTTGGTGTTGCTCACCTTGGATTGACACAAGGAGGTCCGGTTGATGATTACTCTTATAGCTGGGCCAATCACTTATTGGGAAACCCAGTAAACCGAGCGGTATTGGAAATTACGCTTGGGCAATGCGCGTTGCGAATCGATTTTGATTGCGAAATGGCATTATGTGGTGGCGATTTACAAGCTAAGCTCGATGGTAAACCACTATCTAACTGGCGTACTTTTCAAGCTTTCGAAGGGCAAGTTCTTTCATTTGGTTTACCTAAAAATGGTCTAAGGGCGTATTTAGCCGTTAAGGGTGGCTTCGATGTTCCATTAACTCTTCATAGCTGTTCTACAGTGACTCGTGAAAAGATTGGTGGATTAACACAAGATGGAGAGCCATGCCAGCAAGGGCAACAAATAGCTTTTACCCAACACCAACTATCTCGCCCATTTAAAGCACTGAGTGTCACCTTCCGATACACACCTAATTACAACCTACCCGTGAACCTACGAGTTATTGAAGGTTATCAAAGCGAGCTATTCTCGAAGTCAGCAAAAGAGACTTTGTATAACGCACAGTATCACGTTGATCAAAACTCTAATCGGATGGGCTATCGACTTAGTGGCGACCCAGTCGCCTCGCCTGAGATTTCGCTTTTGTCAGAAGGTATCGCCTTGGGCTCTATTCAAATCCCCCAAGATGGGCAGCCTATCGTGTTGCTAAATGATAGGCAGACCATTGGTGGTTACCCGAAGATTGGTTGCGTCGCGAGAATCGACTTACCACGCTTAGCACAAGCCAAACCTGGACATGAAATATCGTTTAGTAAAGGCGACAGGCTGGGCTTACAAGATGTATGGTGTCAGTGGGCGCAATTTTTCGGTTATTGATGCGCACCTTCAGATAAATGCCACTCGATCAAGACGTATAAACTAAAAGTCCAGCTTACTGTTGGCAGCAAGCTGGACTGTGCTTTTGGCAAGACAATCGCGATTTAAGCGCTAGGCGAATTAGCGTAATTTTAACCGTGTTCTTGCCCTGATACCTTAGCAAGAGCATTTGGGTATCCGCGCTCTTGAGTTAAACCTATCGCTCTATTTTCAATATCACCCAACTTAAGTGACAGCGTCACTGGGTGGATCTCTTCAATCGAAACAGCCTCCGCAATATCAAACCATTGCTCAGCAACTTTTTGCGCCGCCTCTAACGTTGAAGACGCTTTTACTACTTCAAGTCGAGCATAGCGATCACCACAGAATGAAACGTCTGAAGCTCGTAAGCTAGGATCGGTTCCCGGAATCTGTTGAGCACCGAACAACGGCTTGCCGCCCACCTGTGCAGAGAGAAAACTTGGAATGAACTGAGACATATGCTTTATTGCAGCACGAGTTCTTAATTCAAGCTGCTCTTCACTCCAACCCGATACGATTTTCTTAAGAAGCTTCGAAGGTAACTGTGGCTGTGACGAATCTGTTGATGAAGAAACAAGACCACCCTCAAACAGAGTAATCCCTTCTGTCATACCGTGAAGTTGGAACACACCATCAGCATACGGCGTTAATTGGGCCATGCCTTGCGGTGTGCCTCTAGGACCATGGAAGATAACCTCTGGCCACTCTTCCTTACATCGTTGTGAATATGGCCACTCTGTAACGTATGCAGCTTTAAACTCAACAAGTCTTTGCTGCTTAGAGCCAACAAAGTCGTCCACGATACCCGTTTCAAATCCACTCGCATTGATCAAGTAATCGGTCGTTAGTTGACAACTTTGGTTTTCGGCGTCTGTATAAGTCAAAATCCAAGCTTGGCCTGTCGACTCAACAGATTGTAATCGGCTGTTGGTTAACACAGTACAGTTTGCTTGTTGCCCCAAAGAGAGTTGAGCGGTTGCAGATAAGCGGAATACGCTCCAACCATACTCTTGAACCATAGCAACAGGATACTTAAGGGTTTCTAAATCGGTATGTTTGGCAAAAGGAATACACCAATCATCAAGCGATGTGGGTTTCAGAGGCTGTGTTTTCGCAGAAAGCGCTAATAAATCTTGTTTGCTGTACAGCTTGTAATACTCTTCCGGATCACCAAGCACTTGGTTGCTTTTATCTTGTTTAACAAGCTCGGCATAAGCGTTCTTGATTATCTTAAGGCGAGGAAGTAGATCCAACGGTTCTCCACCATCACTGTGCGGAACCGCGATGATTGTAGGACGAATATTGATCGTATGAGGGAACAAGCGGACGGTATCAATTGACTGCGTGAGTAACTGAAGACACTGCTCTACAGAAATATCTCGATACAAATTGCCGCCAGCGTGCAAGTGGCAAATGGGTGGCCCATTAACCAAACTTGGCCCTTTTTCCAAGATAATGACCTTAAAACCCAGCTCACTAAAATGAATAGCGCTCGTGGTTCCGGCAATACCACCACCAACAATGGCAATAGAAGGTTGATTTGTATCCGTTTTGTTGTGGTTCATCGTGTTCTGTAGAATAAGATTAACTGCCGCTATTCTACTTTTGTTCTGAGATGAATTAAAACACATTTTTATCAAGGTCTTAGATAGGCGGGATTTAATATCTATGTAAAAAACATAAATAACCTCTTGACTCAATAACTCCAGATAGAGTTTTGAAGGTTATTCTAACAGTCAAATTTGTCCTAAGTGACGCCACATAAAGGCTGCCTAAGTACTCTTAAAACATAGAGGTTAACTTATCCCTAAAGTTATCCACCGTTTTTGTGGATAACTGTTGATAACGTTCTTGCTAAGTTGCGCAAACCCTTTGTTTACAGGGACTAACCACTGTTCATTAAATCGGCATTATTGCGCAATTAGTTTTAAAAAATACTAAAAAGTTGGAAAATAAAGGTGAGATATTTGCTAGTTGTGCTACGCGTTGGTCAAATAAAAAACGGTCTAAAGCGACGCCTTATAAATAGTGCATGACTAAATACAAATAATCTCACTTTTAAACCGTTTTAAGCATTTGGTTAGATCACGCTAATGACTAACCAAAATCCTTGTTTACTGGTGCCAATAGACGTTTTATCAAGCTGTTCACCACTGCGGCCAATGTTATAAATGTTAGCACAGGTAGCACCACCCAAAGCATCGGGTGGAGTGAAGGTTCTAGTTCGAAGCCAAAGTTCATTACCCCTGCGACACTGAGCTCAGAACCGAGCGCAGCAATTGAGCCTGCCACTAATGCCATTAAACCGTACTCACACCAAATGGTATTGAGAATGCGTTTCTTACTTGCGCCTAACGTTCGGTATAAACGTATTTCTTGTTGTCTTTGAGATAAGCTCAATCTCAACAAAGTAAAGATAAGCAACAGCCCCGCAACCACACCTAACGCCGCAAGTACCGTTATCGACCAAACAATCTGTTTGAGCAACTCTTGGATCTTGCTGCCCATCTTACGAATATCCATCAAACTCACGGTTGGGTGATTTCGAGAGAGTTCGTTGAGCATTTGATTGTGTCGCTCTTCTAATCTAAAGCTCACGAGCCAAGTAGAAGGAATAGAGCTCAAAACATCTGGCGTAAATATGAAGTAGAAGTTCGGCTTCATTTCTCGCCACTCTACTTTACGGATGCTGTTAACCTTGGCTGATACATTTTGACTGTTGATGGTAAAAGCAAGTTCATCTCCAATTTTCAGACCTAGCTGCTCAGCCACGTCAGATTCAACAGATACGCCCTGCTCCTGCGTCCATTTGCCTTCAAGCACTTCATTGTACTCGGGCAAGCTATCTCCCCATGTGAAGTTGATTTCGCGACTTAGAGCATCAGTTCGCTCTGATGTGTCGCTATACTCAGATGCTTCGACACTATTGATAGTCGTCAATCGTCCACGAATGATTGGGAATGCTTGAGTACGTTCGACTTCATTTTCATCAATGGTTGCAAGGTAACTGTCTTTCTCATAGCTTGCAATGTTAAGTGCAAACGCGTTGGGCGCATTCTCGGGCAAGGTTTGTTGCCAATCTGACAGTAGATCGCTTCTCACCAACCAAATGATCGATAGCAGCATCAAAGATAGCGCTAAAGAACCAAATTGAATCCCTGTTGCTAATGGTGTGCGATTAATTCGGCTTAATGCCAAACGCATAGATGTCGTTGTCGGCAGCTTGCCAACTAAACGCAGAACAAACGTACTGACAATCGCGAGCACTAAGAACAAGCAAGCGATACCCGCTAGAACTATCCATACCAATAGATTGTCGCCATACATCAGCATCATTGGAATAATCGGTACCAGTAACAACGAGTATTTCTTGTAGCTTTCATTGGACTGATGACTTGATTGAATAACGCTGATTGCAGAAGTGTTGACCAAGCCAATTAACGGAATACCAAGAGCAGGAACACCAATTAAGATGCTTGATAAAATAGCCAAGATAGCAGGTTCAATACCATAGCTAGGAAGTGGCGTTGGTAATAAGTCGCCCAGAGGTATACGAAGCAAAAACTCTAAGCCGATACCGATGGTAATTCCCAGTACTGCACCGATAACCACTAACAGAGATACCTGTACTGACAACCATTTAACGATCCACTGCTTGCTTGCTCCCAAACTCTTAAGCATCGCGATGGTTTTGCGACGACTCGCAACATAATGTTGGCACGTGAGTACCAAAGTGGTCGCAGCCATGATCACAACGATAGCAACGGTTAACGAAAGATATTGAGTTGTGCTTTCGAACATGTCGTTGGTACGACTAGCTGAGTCTTGAGTACGCCAGCGATCGCTTGGTGTTAATTCTATACTCTCTTGCGCGGCTTTCAGTTTTGTATCATCACCGTTTAGAAACAGCCTAAAACTAACACGACTGCCCGGTTGAATCGCTCCAGTGGCCTCGATATCGCTGGTATGAATTAGCACAGCAGGCATTTGTTGGAATGGGTTAAAGCTCAAGCCTGGTTCTTGTTTGATTCGCCCAGTTATCGTTAAATCGGCATCGCCAATAGTGACATTGTCACCAATCTCAACCTCTAACTGTGCGAATATTCGCTCGTCTAACCAAAGTTCACCCGGCTTAACATGGTTACTGGATGCTTTATCTGCACCCTCTAAGATCATCTCACCGCGTAAAGGGTAATTACTTTCAACCGCTTTCACCGTCACTAACTGCATCGAGTTGTCACTGAATGCCATGGTTGAAAAACGAGTCAACTGAGAGCTTTCAAATTGCTCAACTTTAGTGAGGTCTAATAAGGATTGCGGGATTGGGTTTGCTGAGATAAACACACTATCGGCAGTAAGCGCATCTTTGCCTTGTTTAACAATCACCTGCTCCATACGTTCGGCCAATGCCGACAATGCAAAAACACACGCAATGATCAGTGTTAGTGCTATGGAAACTGGCCACAACTGACCGTGTCGAATCTCTTCGACACTCCATGAGAACAGGCGTTTGTTCAGTCCGTTTGATGAATTCAATTTAGACTTCCTCTATCTGACCGACATGCATCTTAAGTGTTCTTTGGCAACGTTGCGCAAGCTTAGGATCGTGTGTCACTAATACTAATGTGGTGCCGTGAGAAGAGTTCAGCTCAAATAATAGTTCAACGATTTTTGCTGCGGTTTGTTGGTCTAAGTTACCGGTTGGTTCGTCAGCAAAAAGGATTTTTGGCTTGATCATAAAAGCACGAGCTAAAGCGACCCTTTGTTGTTCACCGCCTGATAGCTGAGATGGCAGGTGATCAAGTCTGTCTTGCAAGCCCACGGACTCAAGCAAAGCCGTCGCACGTTCGATGTCTTCGTCTTCACCTTTAAGTAAACAAGGAAGCGTGACATTTTGTAGCGCAGAAAGGCTTGGAATTAATAAGAAGCTTTGAAATACAAACCCGACCGACTCACTTCGGATTTTCGCCCTAGCTTCGTCATCAAGCTGTGAAAGTGACTGCCCT
Organism: Vibrio sp. TMPB1044; assembly: GCF_030442075.1. Lineage (NCBI taxonomy): Bacteria > Pseudomonadati > Pseudomonadota > Gammaproteobacteria > Vibrionales > Vibrionaceae > Vibrio > Vibrio sp. TMPB1044. The sequence goes on from NZ_JAUJED010000023.1 coordinate 103,615, forward strand.
AGTAAACTGATTTCGCCATTCGTTGGTACATCAAGCCCGGCAAGCAACGTCATTAGGGTCGATTTACCTGCACCAGACGTGCCGACAATCGCGACAGTTTCGCCTTCGCGAATGTCAATATCAACATGCTCTAGGATTGTTAAATGTTCTTGATTAGTAGACACTGTCTTCGAAACGGATTCGGCTTTAATGATGGATGTATGCATGACTAGACTAATTTCCTTTTTATTCTTTATTTTATTTTCAACCGCTTCTTTGGCTCAAGATACCGAGTTAGATTCTAAGTTACTGGTCCTTGGTGATAGCTTGAGTGCTGGTTACAACATGGACATCAAACAGAGTTGGCCAAGCTTGTTACCAGACGCGTTAGCAAAGCATGACAAAACGGTAACCGTAGTTAACGGAAGTATTTCTGGTGACACAACTGGCAATGGTTTAGCTCGCCTACCACAATTGCTTGAAGAACACGCTCCAGACACCGTTCTTATTGAACTTGGTGCGAATGATGGGCTTCGTGGATTCCCACCTAAGCTGATGTCTGCGAATCTTGATCAAATCATTGAGCAGATAAAAGCTGCAGGCGCGAAACCTATAATGATGCAGATTAAAATCCCACCGAATTACGGAAAGCGTTACAACCAGCAATTTGAATACGTTTTTGCAGCGCTTGCTGATCAACAAAACGTGCCACTTTTGCCGTTTTTCCTAGAGCATATCATCCTTAAACCTGAGTGGATGATGAACGATGGACTGCATCCAAAACCAGAAGCTCAACCTTGGATTGCTGAATTCGTCGCCGAAGAATTATATCAGTATCTTTAAGTTTTAATGGTCTAGCTCAATAAATTTTACACAGTTTTACGTTAGCCTGAGTGCATATCACCGTTAACTGTAAGGTTATTTATGCTGATCGAACCTGTTATCAAGGGTGTGGTAGCCAAAAGCGCTCACCCTCTTGGCTGTCAAGAAGCCGTAAAGCAACAAATCAAGTTTGTTAAGAGTGCGCCGCAAATCAAAGATGGCCCTAAACGAGTACTGATTATCGGAGCTTCCTCGGGCTTTGGCCTTGCCGCTCGTATTGCCCTTACTTTTGGCGGCGCAAAAGCTGACACTATAGGCGTCTCATTCGAGCGCGGTCCAAACGAAAAATCCCTAGGTAGTGCTGGTTGGTACAACAACATCTACTTCAAAAAAGAAGCCGAACGAGAGCAACGCACTGCTATCAACATCGTTGGCGACGCATTTTCGCAAGAAATACGTTCACAAGTTGTCGAAGCCATTGAAACCTACTTCGAAGGTGAAGTGGATCTAATTATCTATAGCTTAGCTGCAGGCGTTCGTCCTAAACCAGATTCTGAGGAATTTTGGCGCTCTGCGATTAAGCCTATTGGGGAAAGCGTAACGGGTGCAACTATTTCGCTGGAACATGACAACTGGGTGACCAACACTCTTGATGCCGCGACGGAAGAAGAAGCCGAAAGCACACTCAAAGTGATGGGCGGCGAAGATTGGGAACAATGGATAGATGAGCTCATCAACGCTGAATCTATTGCACCAGGTTGCAAGACAATCGCATTTTCATATGTTGGTCCAGAAGTCACGCACCCTATTTACTTAGATGGTACGCTGGGACGCGCTAAGATTGACCTTCATCAAACAAGCCACGCACTTAACCTAGAGTTAGCAAACTTTGATGGCAACGCTTACGCTACGGTCTGTAAAGCCCTAGTCACTAAAGCGAGCGTTTTCATCCCAGGACTCAGCCCGTACCTACTTGCTTTGTATAAAGTGATGAAAGAGAAAGAGACCCACGAAGGTTGTATCCAGCAAATGCAGCGTCTGTTTAGCAGCAAACTTTATGGTCAATCAAAAGTACCGCTTGATGGCGAGCGATTGATTCGTATGGATGATTGGGAACTAGACCCAGAAACCCAAGCTCACGTAACTGAGCTAATAGAAAATATGGATGAAAACAACTTCCAAACTTTAGGCGATTACCAAGGGTTTAAAGAGGAATTTCTGCAATTAAATGGATTTGCTCAACCATCGGTAGACTATAGCCAGAAACTTAATACAGAAGATTTTATAAAGTTAAAGCCTTAATCGAAACTTATCTCATTACTGAGATCCGGATTCACATTTGAAAACCTCTGCAAAATTGCGGAGGTTTTTTCGTGCAACATTTCTTATACTTACTAAACGTAAGATTCATAGTTTATTTGGTTCATCATAATTAACACAGGATGTGTTGATGCATTTAGCATAATTGACTCGGAGTCATATGAAGAAAATAAAAACGCTAGACTTAGATATTCCAGACGATATGGAGTCCGGTTGGCAGAACATTGTTGACCTCTTAGCTCAAATCACTCAAGTGCCTGCTGCACTCATCATGCGTGTTCACGCCAACTATATTGAAGTGTTCTCAACCAGTCGCAGTAAAAACAACCCATACAACAAAGGCGATTCTGAAACCTTAGGCAATGGGCTTTATTGTGAAACGGTGATGGAGTCTCAACAACAACTTGTTGTGCCCAATGCCCTCGCTGATCCTGACTGGGAAGACAACCCTGACATCAAACTAGGCTTAGTCTCTTACTGTGGTATCCCACTACTTTGGCCTAACGGCGAATTGTTCGGTACCATTTGTATCTTGGATTCGAAAGAGAATCACTACACACCAACCTATATTAAGCTTTTGGAAAGCTTTCGTACCTCGATAGAATCTCAGCTTAAAACCCTGTTTCAGCATGCTAAGCTCACTCAAATGAATAGAGACTTGAAAAATCGTGTTTATACACGTACTAAAGATCTCGCTAGCCTCAATTATTCATTAAATCAAGAGATTGATAAGCGAAGAGCGGCAGAACAAAAGATCAATTTTCAAAAGAATCATGACCTCGGTACGGGTTTTTTGAACCGAAACGCATTTGAATCCCGCTTAAACCACAAGCTAGCGTCACAACAAAGACTGACAGACTGCTCATTTGCCGTCGTTCATATTGGTTTTACCAACGGCAGACGCATACAGGCTCGATACGGCTATAACGCGTTAGACCAAGTGCTTGTTGAATACCGAAAACGCATCGACAGTATTTCTGATATTGATGTATTAACTGCACGCCCTACTTCGGTTGACCTCGTATTGGCGTTTAGCGTTAAAGATTTGCACCAACGCCTCGAAGAACTCTGCCAAACGCTAGTTAAGGTCGGGCATTCAGAATTCGATATCGAAAGTGACAAAGTGCATCTGCATGCCTTTATAGGAATTGCAATTACGAACGGCGAAGATGACGCGGAAAGCATTCTACAAAAGTCTTCTGAAGCGATGTTAGCGTGTAAAGATTCAGGACAAAAGTTCGCTTACTACTCTCAATCTCATACCGAAGAACAAACCCACATTAATAAGATCGAAGGCTATTTGCTTCAAGCCGTTCGTAATGATGACCTTATGCTCTACTTTCAACCCAAAGTCTGTCCGTTAACACATCGCTGGGTTGGTGCAGAAGCTTTGCTTCGTTGGCGACATCCTGTTTTGGGTGACATTTCTAACGAAACCCTGATACATATGGCTGAGCAAAACGGTTTGATTTTCGAAGTGGGTAGCTTTGTTCTACGTAATGCGATTGAAAAAGCCAAAGAGTGGTCCGAATACGTCGATGATTTCAAAATGGCCGTGAATGTATCTGCAATTCAACTCAAGAACGTACACTTTGCGGAACAAGTGGTTCACCTACTCGAAACCTACCACTTAGAGCCTAGCTTCTTAGAGCTTGAGGTCACGGAAAGCGGCCTTATTGCAGATGAAGTTGTCGCTAAGAACACCTTGGAATCGTTGCACGACATTGGAGTTACATTGTCACTTGATGACTTTGGGACAGGCTACGCCTCTTTCAGTTACCTGAAGAAATTTCCGTTCGATACCATTAAAATTGACAAGAGCTTCATTGATCAAATGCTTAACTCTCAGGAAGACTCGGAAATTGTTCGTTCTATTGTCCAAATTGCCAAAAAGCTCGACCTAAAAGTAACCATTGAAGGCATAGAATCGGAAGTTCAGGAGCAATTTATTATCAATGAAGGCTGCGATGTGGGCCAAGGTTACCTTTACGGAAGGCCAATGCCGAGCCAAGAATTCGAACACAGCTTAATCAATCAAAACTATTTGGGGACTACTCGTTACGCTTAAAGCGAAAAAGAGCAGTTAGTTTTGGATTTAGGTCTACTTTCTCTTTACTCTAAAGGTGGTGATTTTTATAATCGCCGCCTTTCTGTTTTTATCTTTCCCCTTATATAGGCATTCCTCGTTATGGATCAGTTGACTGCAAAGCTTAAAAAGCTCGAAAAACAAAACTACCGTGCATATCAACAAATTAAAGGTCAATACGACTTTGCTGATTTTGAATTACACATCGACCACATCCAAGGTGACCCATATGCGTCAGCTTCTCGTTTTCGTGCAACGCGCGCGTGGTCGTTAACTGGGTTAGATTGGCTGAAAGAAAAGTCTTACGAATACCAAGTAGCAGCACGTGATTTTATCGCGCGTAGCTTCTCTGAGTTCGCAAAACAAGAATCGACCGTGTCTATCGCACTGACAGGTCAAACGGTATTAGACAACACAGCCGTTGTTTTCACAGAACACGGCATCGAAATCCGTTTCCGTATCAATCTACCTGCCGATGGCCGAAGCATTCTTGCTAAGAAAGCGAACAACATTATTACGTTTTACTTACCGAAGTTTATTCGTCGCGCGACGCTTGAGCGTGAATTGAACATCGACGCAATGATTAAACATTGTGAAACGATCGAAGACCAAGAAGCGCTGCGTGCTCAACTAGATGAAAACAACCTAGCGGCATTTGTTGCAAACGGCAGCGTGCTACCACGTATCGCGGGTAACTGTGACCTACCAATGAAAGATGCAGTGCCTTTCGTTGCTCCAGAATCATTGAGCGTTACTTTAAACACACCAAACCAAGGTGATGTGACAGGCCTAGGAATTCCAAAAGGTATCACGCTGATTGTTGGTGGTGGCTTCCATGGTAAATCTACGCTGTTGAACGCGGTTGAACGTTCTATCTATAACCATATTCCCGGTGACGGTCGTGAAGGCATCGTGACTGCGATTGATACGATGAAGATCCGCGCTGAAGATGGTCGATGTGTGCACAACTTGAATCTATCGAACTATATCAATCATTTACCAATGCAAAAAGACACCTCTAATTTCAGCACACAAGATGCGTCTGGCTCTACGTCTCAAGCTGCTTGGTTGCAAGAATCGATTGAAGCCGGTGTTCAAACTCTACTTATCGATGAAGATACGTCAGCGACTAACTTCATGATTCGTGATGAACGTATGCAAGCGCTAGTGTCAAAAGGCGACGAACCAATTACCCCACTTGTTGACCGTATTGGCCAGTTACGTGAAGAGATGGATATCTCTACCATTGTTGTAATGGGCGGTTCTGGTGATTACCTAGATGTAGCGAACACTGTGATTCAAATGCACGACTACCAAGCGGTAGATGTGACTGAAAAAGCAAAAGACGTTATTGCTCAGCACCCTACTCAGCGTACTAACGAGTGTGAGACGGCTTTAGAAACGTTTGTGCCGCGTTCATTGAACCGTGCTTCACTCATGAACATTCTGACTGACGGTAAGTTCCGTGTTAACGCGAAGGGCAAAGAGTCACTGCGTTTTGGTAAAGAGTTTGCAGACCTTTCTGCCCTTGAGCAATTAGAGTCGCCGTCTGAAGTGAACGCGATCGGTTGGGCTTGGTTCCAATTCGCACAAACTCCAGGTTGGTCAAACAACCCTGCGAAAGAGTTCAAAGCTATTTTAGAAAACGAATGGCACGCTAACATGCCTAACTACGGTGACCTAGCGAAACCAAGAACATTAGATGTGATGGCCGCTCTGAACCGAATGCGTAAATCTCAGTTCAAGCCTTCGAACTGATTTCGTTAAATAATAGATTTATTGCGCTTCTAGGCTTTTGAAGTTCTAAGTTTCTAATTTACTAAAGCTTCTAAGTCACTAGCTACTAAGTAAGCAAATTAACTGTCTACGGCCCTCATTCTGAGGGCCGTAATTTATCTGACCTCTATTTATCTAACCTCTAGTACTCTCAAAACTCTTCAATTCTAGAAATTCACAAAACCAATCTTTACATCAATTACTTATCAACTTTTCTAATGAGAAAATTAAAGGCGTTGCTTACCGCCATCTAATGCCTTAGATCTCCTAAATCATGACACAGCTTTTACAAAACCCTAGTGATATTCAGATAAAGTCCCGACTCGACAGGTGTAACCAAATGTAACAAAACTTTGAGGCTTCAATGAATCATAAACGCGTTAAGATGCGTGACCATAAAAAAGAAGTAAACCTATTCAAAAATCGTGTAATCGTCGCGTTTTGTGGGATCTTGCTCTTCACTCTTGTCTTAGTTGGTAACCTGTATCGACTCCAAGTCGAAAACTTTAAAAGTTATCAAACTCGTGCCGATGGCAACAGAATCAAAGTACTCCCTATCGCCCCTACTCGAGGGCTGATTTACGACCGTAACGGCGTCTTGCTTGCGGAGAACAAGCTTGTCTTTGATCTGACGATGATTCCAGAGCAAACCGACAATGTCGATGAAATGCTCGCCAAGCTAGACAAATACGTCCCGCGTGATGCCGAGCAGATCGCTCGATTCAAAAAACGTTATCACAACACTCGCCGTTTCAAATCAGTGACGATATTAGAGAATCTAACGGAAGAAGAGATTGCAAAGTTCTCTGTGCATCAATACCAATTCCCCGGCCTATCTATTGATACCAGCTTAAAGCGCTTTTATCCGAATGGTGAAGTCCTTACTCATGTATTAGGCTATGTAGCACACATCAATGATAACGACCTCAGAAAGCTCGAAGAACAAGGTATAGACGCAAATTACCAAGCTACAACAATCATCGGGAAGCTTGGAGTTGAACGTTACTATGAAGATATTCTACATGGGACTAAAGGCTATCAAGAAGTCGAAGTAAATAGTCGTGGACGAGTTGTCCGAACTATTGAGTACGTGCCGCCAGTAGCTGGCAAAGATATCGTGCTAAATATAGACCTTGAGCTACAAAAATACGTCTTTGAACAACTTAATCACCGAACTGGAAGCGCAGTTATTCTCGACCCTAAAGACAATAGTGTGTTGGCGATGGCATCAAGCCCAAGTTATGACCCGAACCTATTTGTGGATGGCATTTCGAGTAAGAACTACCAACGTCTATTAAATGATCCTGCTCATCCGTTGGTAAACCGCACGACCTTAGGTGTTTATCCTCCTGCATCAACTATTAAACCATTTATGGCAGTGGCAGGACTGCAAGAACATGTCATATCTGAGGATACCATTCGTAATGACCATGGGGTTTGGAGAATTCCGGGGTCAAAACGAAACTCTAAATCATGGCGAGATTGGAAGCGCTGGGGTCATGGCCCTGTCGATGTCACCCAAGCCATCGAAGAGTCCGTTGATTCATTCTTTTATCAAACCGCGTTTGATTTGGGTATCGACCGCATTTCAAGCTGGATGAATCGCTTTGGCTTTGGTGAACCTACGGGTATCGATATCTATGAAGAAAGTACCGCCAACATGCCGACTCGAGAGTGGAAGATGATGCGTTATCGTACCCCGTGGTATCAAGGCGACACTGTCCCGATTGGTATTGGTCAAGGTTATTGGACATCCACGCCAATGCAACTTGCGAAAGCGACCTCGGTACTGGTTAACCATGGAAAGGTAATGCCACCGCATATATTAAGAGCCACCTTAGAACACGGTGAAGATTTTAGTACACAGCAACTTGTTGAACCTGAGTCGATGCCTTCGATTACGGAAGTACCCGATAGAATTTGGGATGTACCACTCAACGCAATGCGACTCGTAAACCATGGCAGTCGTGGTAGTGGTAGACGTGCATTTAAGGGAAGCAACTACACGAGTGGTGGGAAATCAGGTACAGCACAAGTGTTTGATCTTGCCAAAGATCAGGTCTACAACTCGAAGAAACTCGCTAGGCATTTACTTGACCACGCCCTTTATACGGCTTTTGCACCTTATGAACACCCAGAATATGTCGCGACTGTGGTTATTGAACATGGTAACGGCGGTTCAAAAGTCGGCGCACCTTATATTCGTAAAGTACTCGACTATGCATTTGAGCATAAAAGTGGTGAGAGTAAAGATCACTCGTAGCACCAACAAATAAAGTAGTTACAACGCCTAACGTAATTACAGCACTTAGCGAGCCCCGCTTGTATCACTCACAATGTGGGGCTTTCTATTTTAGGTGTCCAACCAACTAGGCAGCTAAAAGTTACGTTCGATTACGAGCTTCGTAATACATGCCATGCTTCACAGAGTGTCTGAAATTTTGCGGTGTTACCTTGCTCTCTGTCTGGATGCCATTTCAACGCCAGTTGTCGCCAACGCTTTCTAATCTCGTGGTGGGTCGCATCCAGCGGTAATTCAAACAGGTTCAATGCTCGGCTTCGATCCATATCGAGTTCATCACCACCAACAAACTTTCTGTATCGAGTCCAAAACTCGTTCAACAGCCTTTTGACTTCGCCCTCATCCGCTTCATAGTTAACCCAATTAATATAGTAGTCTCGAAGTGGGTCTTGATGATCTATGCTATGGCTGCTTCCGTGATAACGACCGTTCATCAATTCAATGTCCATCGCTTGGACTTGGAGCCAACCATCAGGGTGTAAAGTTTCTTGAAGCTGATATAGCGCATTCATGATGAGGAAGTTCTTTTTAAACAACTCTTTCTCAGGTATCGGGTCTAACACTGGCACAAACCCAAGGTCGTTCAAATGAGCCGCCAATGTATGTACTTTCCATCCGCTTGGCTTTTGCTTAAGCACTTCCATTATCGGCCAAAGCAACGGGTTTTCCATATGGCAATGAAAGTTTGCTCTCACATCTTGATGATTCGACATAGTTGACTCAGTTAACATTTCTGAATTAATGGATTGTTCGACTAGTAGATACTATACGTAACCTATTTCACACCCGTAACGTATCTCCTTTAATTGAAAGCGATTTTCTTCGGTTTGTCGAGCTTAAGGACAAACAACTTTCTAACGTTTGGCTTAAAGACACCTTTCATCGTCAAAAACTGAGTACCATTTAGTTGAACACAATCGTTAGCAATAAAGCCGCTCCTCTTTGGTGCAGATACAAAAAAGGTCAGCAATTTAGCTGACCTTTCACATCTATCCTAGTTTTAGGGACGAAGCATTTAACTCATTAGATAACGCCAAGCTCTCTCAAGCGTTCCATTAGGTATTCATTTGCTGTGTATTTTTCAGATAGCACAACTTCTGGTTTAGGGTGAAGGAATAGAGGCAAAGAGATGCGAGATTTCTCTTGGCGTTCACCTGATGGGTTAATTACACGGTGAGTTGTCGATGGGAAATAACCACCTGATGCTTCTTGAAGCATGTCACCGATGTTGATGATCATGTTACCGAAATCACATGGTACATCTAACCACTCGTCATTTTTAGCTTTAACTTGAAGGCCCGGCTCGTTTGCAGCAGGAAGTACAGTCAGTAAGTTGATGTCTTCGTGTGCCGCAGCGCGGATTGCACCTGGCTCTTCATCACCTTGCATTGGTGGGTAGTGAAGAACACGAAGCAGAGTCTGCTCACTGCCGTTGATCATTTCTGATAACGCAATAGAGAATTTCTCTTGTACTTCTTTAGGAGCATGAGCTTCAACCCAACCTAACAGCTCTTGAGCAAAAGCGTTCGCACGTTGGTAGTAATCTAGAATCTGTTCTTTTAGCTGCTCAGGGATTTGGCCCCAAGGGTATACGTGAAAGTACTCTTTGATGTCTTTTACAGTGTGGCCCTTAGCAACTTCAGACACTGAAGGTGGAAAATATCCATCTTGTGTTTCAACATTAAAGTGGAAGTTTTCTTTATCTTCAGAGATGAAGAATTGGTACCAATTTTCGTAAATTGACTCAACAAGCTCTTTCGGGATTGGATGGTTCTTAAGAACACCAAACCCAGTTTCACGTAGAGAGCGAACAAATTGTTCTGCTGCGTCGTCAGCAAGGTAATCGACAGTTTCCAGTTTCATGACTTTCTTTCTTGTTATGTAGTAATAAAGCAATTTTAAGGATCGCTTTGTTGTAAATCAAACTTTTGTGAAACTCTAGCAACCGTTTGTCTAGATACTGGGCGATAACGCTACTTTTCAACAAATCTGGTGATTAAAGCCCAATTGAACGCTGTTCATTATTATGTAACACTATTCAAAACTTCGACGAGAGATCTTGATATGACAATCACGCCACTTGCTCAAAATCGACCATTACTGTCATTGACGACGCTGTATTTAATTGTGTTTCTATTTTCAGCGTTTGCTCCCTCTTCAAGAGCGGTATGGATTGCCGAAATTGTCCCAGCGCTTGCGATATTGGTGGGGATTTGGTGGTTATCAACAAAGCTCACCTTCACTAAGACAGCCTATGTTTTGATGTTTATCTGGCTGATTTTACACACGATAGGCGCGAAGTATACCTTCGCCGAAGTACCATTTGATTGGTTCAATAACGTGATAGGTTCTGAACGCAATAACTTTGACCGTGTCGCCCATTTCTCTATTGGCCTTTATGCTTACCCACTCGCTGAGTACTTAATTCGCAAGAAGTTGGCTCAACCCATGATTGCGTGTTTCTTCGCACTGTTTGCAATCATGAGTGTTGCAGCTGGTTACGAGATTATTGAGTGGTGGTATGCAGAGATTGCCGGTGGTGACGAAGGTATCGCGTTCCTAGGGTCACAAGGCGATATTTGGGATGCACAGAAAGATATGCTGTGTGACACCACGGGCGCAATTGTCTCGTTATTACTTCTTAACCTTCAAGGTCGTGTCAGAGCTTACTAAGCTCAATCCTTTATTCTGAGTATCAAAAGCAACGTTGAAATGCCACACACAAACTGTGCTGTGGCATTTTTAGTTTCAACATTGTTTGCTCGTTTTAATATGACTGCTTGTTTCATCGTGACGGGTTATTTCATCGTTACCTTGCCACCAACAAATTTGTAGGCTGGCGTACCTCGAACCAAGGTATCTCGCGCGAACTCAATACCACACTCAGGGCATACGCATGGCTCTGTCGTGAAGTCTTCAACTATACGTTCCTTAAAGCACTTTACGAGCGCACCTTTGCCACCTTTTCGATACTTGAAAAGTTGTGTCTTACATTTAGCGCAGAATATCTGAACTGTTTTGGTCGGTTGTTTCTTGTTAGGTTTAGCCATAGCCGTTAGTGATTGTACTTATTATTTCTTAAGTTTAGGAGCGACAAGAACCAAGCTTATCCCAAGTAAAATGACAGTCGATGAGATAACAAATTGCATGGTGACAGGTTCGGATAGCAACAAAACGCCGCCAAGTGTCGCGATAACTGGAACAGAAAGCTGGGCAATCGATGCGAGGACGGTATTCAGCTTTTTCACCACGTAATACCACAAGCTATAACCAATACCAGAAGCCACTGAGCCCGACAATACTGCGTAAATCAAACCTTGCTTAGTGATGGATATTTGCGATGCCACGCTTGGAATCACCGCTAACAGGCTTAATAACACAAAGAGCGCTAACGAGCTAAATCCAAAATTGGCAGTCGTAGATTGCAACACGTTTGTGGATTTCTTACCCGCCAATGTGTAAATGCCCCACCCAATTCCAGCCAGAGCCATCAATATGATGGAGGTTATATCTGGCGAACTTGTCGATTCCGTCGGCATGAGTAAGTAAATGAGCCCAGAAACTGACAACAAACAACCACACCACTCTAACAATGACATTCTGTTACCAGCTAGCAGGTGTGCGGCAATCATCGTGAATTGAACCGCGACAAACAGGACCAAAGCACCAAGCCCTGCCCCTAGCGTTAAATAGGCAAACGAGAAACCGAACATGTAAACGAGTAACGCTACTATGGCGGTTAAATCAAACTGAGAGCGAACCTTGGTATACATTGATGTGTCATTGATTGCTTTATCTTGTTTGCGTTTAGCGTTTGAAGATAAACTTAATAAAATCAATAGGGTGAGCGCTCCCGACAAGATACGTACGATCGAAAAACTCAAAGGATCAATCGTTTGATCCATCAATGCCCAACGACACAATACAGAATTGGCAGCAAATGCCACCAGCGTAATAAATGTGATAATCACGGTTTGCATTACGTTATCCTAATCGAGTTATCTCTGGTTTCAGTCAACGTCAGGTTTAACCCAAACTTGGCTAAAGTCGAACCACCCCAATGCATTACACTTTGCGTTTTGCAACGTACCACACTGGTCCTTGTTTACGCCTAGCCAACAATGGAACATCGGAATCAATTGGTTGCTTTGTACCAGTTGCTTACCGAGTTGCCTTGCTGGGAACTGTTCAAACTCACCAGAGCGCCAACGATCAATCATATGACACCATTGATCAAAATCGTCTGCGGGGCTCGATTCATCGAGGAAACTATAATCCATAAGCCAGCATGCCAGTGCATCGTCTCTGTTATTAGCGATACCCATTGGGTTAATCCAAATATCAACATCATCGGCATGTGGAGGATCCGTTTCGTAACCGTAAAGAGCAACGTCGATATTGTATTGTTTCAACATAGTGACAATGGCCTTGGCAATTATAGGGAACATTGAGTGCTGGCATTGGTATGCCAATTTTATGGTAGGCTTCGAATCTGCTGGTGGACAAACTGGTGTCTTTAACTTTATGTCATACCAACCCGGTTTTATTCCATATGCGTGCAACATGCCTAAATCGATCAAGGTTTCTTTCGGAATATGCATAAACAGATCTGCGGCATTCAAAGCGTTAGACAAAAATTCTGCCCATGCAGGGTTTTGCGCGATGCCCTTCTTTCTATTCAACAGTAAATACGTACAGCCAGGGTCAAGTTCTACCTCGTCACTTTCACTACGGTCTGCCATTACTGGTTTAGACAAGCTTGGGTAAACCATTGAGGAATATGCCTCATCGACCACCCATACCTCTACACGATCAATCAACGGCCTGAAACCGAAATAACCGTTGAATGCGTTCAACACGAGTTGCTTTTCGTCATTCTTTTCAATGCGGTAAGGTCCCGTACCAATCGGTCGAATATCGTAGTCTTCACCACGTAAAGTCATTGGTAAGGTAACTTTAGCGACCGATTCCGTTAGCGCGAGCGGAAAGTACTTGTCTGGGCGTGTGAGAAAGACATCAACTACACAATTTGCAGGTGAAGAGACATCTTTGATATGTGAAAACATGTTGAGAGGTTCGAGCGCAAGAAGCGTATCTACAACATGATTGGTTAACAAAGGCTCCCCGTTATGGAAACGAACACCCGGTCTCAAGAAAAATCGCCATTGATAGTCACTGATTTTTTGCCACGAATGAGCAAGGTCGGGCTGTAACTGATCATTCTCATCCAAACGCGTTAAGCCACTGAATACCTGGCAAACGATATGTTGTTCAGAGCGTCGCATCGATTTGGTAGGGTTAAGCATTGAAAGCGGTCGGTAATAAGGCAAACGAATAACTTGTTCGCCTTCTTGATACTGTACGCCCAAGTAGTTTTGAATAACTTGGGTGAGTTTGGCTGCATTGTGATCAAGCACTGACAGTGCCTGTCCAATTTTGCCTTCTTGTAAATAGCGTCTTGCTAAGTTCTCGCTGACATCACAGCGATTTTGCTTAAAGATGAGTTGAGATAACTTCCCTCTACCAGCTGCAGGTAACCATTCTACCCACCCTTCTTCTTCAAGCTTGTTGAGTACCATTCGGGCATTACGACGGGTACAACAGAGCACATCCGTGATGTCGTCGAGCTGAACATCAGAATCTTTACCATCGAAGTATTCAAACAGGGTTTCAAATTGAACGCGAAGTCTTGGGCTGCTCATAAAGAGGAAAACTTATTCAAAGGACATTGAATTCAGTTTCCCTATTTTATGGCGTAAAATCAATATTACTGACACGATTTTATTGTGAATTATTGAGTATGACATCCTAAGATGTTATTCAATCTGAAGGGTTAAGTTCTTTTGCAGTAAAGGGTTATATGACATCACAGCCAATTTCATTTGCAATATCACGAAGCTGTTGTTCGTCGTCTAATTTTATCGACCATTTACACTCTGATCCGTTGGCTGAAATGACATTTGCCCCTTTTCCGATAAGTTGAATTGCATCAACTTGAGCTTGTAGCGTGACTCTATGCTCACCATCTAAACGAACAACCAGCTCATGTGCGGTTGCGATGACTTTTCCACTTTTAAACGTTATGACCATGGGCTTCTCGGGTTACTTCTTTAAATACTGATTGCTTCTTCTAAAGACAAAAACAACTGACGACTCTCTGGCTATTATCGCTTGTGTTTCTTTACAGCAATGGTTAAGCGGCTGGTACAAACTAAGCGTTGACGTTCATCAGTGATATTGATCTGCCATACTTGTGTCGATACACCAAGGTGAATAGGTTCAGCAGTACCGATGACGTTGCCTTCGCGCATTGATCTTACGTGGTTCGCATTGATATCGAGACCAACGCAATAATAGCCTTCTGGTACGCAGAAGTTTGCAGCCAATGAGCCAAGCGTTTCTGCTAGCACAACCGACGCACCGCCATGAAGCATACCCAGTGGTTGGTGCGTAAAATGACAAACCGGCATGGTTGCCACCAAAGAATTGTCATTTACTTCGGTATAAACAATGTTGAGGTGTTCAATTAAGGTATTTTTTGAGGTCGCGTTGAAGGTATCTAAGTCAACGGGCTTTTTCCAAATACTCATGTGGGTTCCTTAATTATTGATCTTGTTATCGCGTACATAGCTTTTTCTATATTACTGGCTGTTAGTTATCTTACAGCCCTTAGTTATTACGCAAGTTGATGTTAACATGCATAAAAACCGAATACACAGAGGATATTGTATGACGTCATGGATGAAGTTTGCCTCGCTTCTCACACTTGCAGGCCTAACTGCATGTAGCGCTTCTCCGACAGGCAGAAACCAATTGCTGCTTTTTTCAGATAAAGACATGTCTCAGCTTGGAGCGCAATCTTTTGAACAAATGAAAAAAGAACAACCCATCAGCAAAGATGCCAAAACAAACGCTTATGTACAGTGCGTGGCGAACAGCATCACTCAATATATTCCTAAACAAGGTTTTAGTGAATGGGAAGTTGTTGTGTTTGATAGTGACCAAGTGAACGCATTCGCCCTACCTGGCGGGAAAATCGGTGTGTACACAGGGTTACTCAAGGTCGCAGTTAATCAAGACCAACTCGCGACGGTTATCGGTCACGAAGTGGCACACGTTTTAGCGGACCACAGTAATGAACGCTTATCTCAGTCTCAAATCGCTAATACTGGTTTGTCTATTACCAGTGTTGCCTTGGGAGCATCAGAGTACAAACAATACCAAGGTATGACGATGGCGGCGTTAGGTTTAGGGGTTCAATATGGTGTTATTCTACCGTATGGCCGAACTCAAGAGTCTGAAGCCGATGTTGTTGGTCTAAAGTATATGGCTCAAGCAGGGTTCGATCCTAATCAAAGTGTCGACTTGTGGCAGAATATGGCGAAAGCATCAGGTGGTAACCAACCGCCAGAATTGCTGTCTACGCACCCTTCCCACAGTACGCGTATCAAAGATCTGCAGGCGACGATAAAAACGTTACCTAAATCAGGCTCTCCAAGACCAAATTGCAAAGCGTAGTCTAAGTTAGAATCGCTTAGCTAGTGTAAATACGAAAATGCCCTATCCATATTGGTTAGGGCATTTTTAGTTTCTTGCTAACTATCAGTTCAAGTGAACTATGTTGCTAAATAAATCCAACAACAGAAACTCATTGGTTAAGTACCAAGAATTTGTAATGGTAGGCTTAATAGCTGATCACCAGTCGATGCAAAATACCAGATAACACCGATCAAACTACTGACTAAACCCACATACCAAACGAATGACACGACTTGACCGTATTTGTCTAACGGTAACAAATGACTGTGATGACGCCCTTTCCATTCGAATAGTATTTCAACACTGCCCATGATCAATAAGAAACCAAACAGGGTTAAATTCAATTGATAACTCAATACCACGCCAGCAACGGCAGCCGCGACACAGAGTACGATCCCAAGCACACTGTTCATCGAAAAACTGATACTTTTAAGAACATGTCCACCATCAAGAGGCAAAATCGGCAGCAAATTAAATAGGTTTAACAAAGCGTTGAACACGGCTAGACCAGCAAAGAACATCTCACCAGTTACCCAGTACAATACAGTAAATATCAACGACAATATCAAACCAAACAGTGGCCCCATGATTGAGATAACCACATCTTGCCAGCGCGTATTAATCTTTTCGTCGGATAACGCCAAACCACCAAGGAATGGTATCAAATAAATGCCTTTGGTCTTCATGCCGAAGTATTTCATTGCTCTGATATGACCGTATTCATGGAACATAAGACAAGCGATCAAGGCAAGCGCGAACTGAATTGAAAATAGCCATGAGTAAGCCGCTAAACTCGCGGAGGCAAGTACCACCTTGATTAACTTGGCACTCTTAAGGGCTTTCATTCCCAGCGAAACTAACCCGATTAAGCTAAAACGCTTCTCTGGTTTTGGTGCGACAACCGGGGTTTGTTGCTCGATATCTTTGGTGTTTCGATTGCCTTCGGTAACAGTTTGGCCATTCACCGACGTTTTATACGTCATCTCAAACGGTTGCCACTGAACGGTTGACTCAACGTGACACTGCAACGTTTCTTCGCCAGCACGTAGTGTAAATTCGTGTGTTCGTGCGTCTTCTTGGTCTGTGGTCGCATCTAATTGAGATACCAGAGTGTTATCCCAATACAACTGTTGCCACCCTGCCATTGAACCTTCTAAACGAAGCGGTTTACCAAGAAACTCTATCGCGAGTAATTCCAAACTTAAATTCCAATTTAATGACTTCTAACGAGTGTCGATATTATGCCGATTTAGCGATCGGTGGTAAACATAAACAAAGTTGTTACATATCGAGCAATTGAACACTATTTGTACCAATAGTTAACATAAACATTCTGGTCACACCTCCAACCACAAATAAATCATTGATTATAGTTATATTATTAGTGTTAAAGTGCCGCCCCTTAAAAATATAACCTCACAAAATAACAACTATTTCTTTGACTTTATATAAAATATGAATTTAACATGCTGTTTACATTAGAGCTTCAACACCAACAATGCTCAGTGTGTTTTCAAACGATAATAATGAAATTCGATGCCCTAGGAGGGTCAAGGATGAAAACAATACAACGCTCTCTCGTTTCTCTTTCTGTGCTATTTGCATGCAATTCACTTGCGGCTGGTTTCCAAGTTGCTGAGCATTCTGCCTCAGGTCTTGGTCGCTCGTTCTCAGGTGAAGGTGCAGTAGCTGACAACGCGAGTGTACTAGCGAGAAACCCCGCCGCAATGACCCTATTTGATACAGCCCAATTTTCAGGCGCGGTTTCTATCGTTGATCCAGAGGTGGATATTACTCAAAACAATGTTCCAGGTTCTGGTGGACAAAGCCAAGTATCGAAAGATGTTGCACCTTTGCAAGTGGTTCCGGCTGCTTACTACATCAGCCCAATCAATGACAAATGGGCTTGGGGCATCGGTATGTTTTCTAACTACGGCGTTGCTACCGATTACCCAGATGATATTTATGCTGGTGATCTTGCCGGTGATACTTCACTTGTGTCAGTGAATCTGAACCCGAATGTGGCGTATCGAATTAATGACCAATTCAGTGTTGGTGCTGGTGCAAACCTTGTTTACGCAGAGGCAGAACTTAATCGTCACCAGGGTTCTATATCGAACATCACTGGCGATCCTGCTTCTACAAAACTGATTAGCATGACAGGCGAAACCTTTGCATTTGGTTGGAACGTAGGCGCGTTATATGAACTGAATAAAAACAATCGATTCTCTATCGCATATCGTTCAGAAGTGGACCTAGATTTTGATGATGGCGACTTCAGCGATTACACGGGTAGCATCGTACAAGGCAGTGCAACGACCACAACCGGTCGTCTAAAAATTACATTACCTTCGATCATTGAGGTTTCAGCTTTCCATCAACTCACCGATCAATGGGCTATCCATTACGGCTGGCAACAAACGGGTTGGAGTAGCTTTAAAGAGCTTAAAGCGACGAGTTCAGATTGCGCAAATGGCGAGTGTTTTAAAAAGACCGAAGACTACGACGACAATAACCGTTACTCACTGGGTGCAACTTACCAGTTAAACCAAGAATGGACCTTAAGAGCGGGTCTAGCTTATGACGAGCAAGCTGGTGAAGCGACATTGAGTATTCCAGATAGCGACCGTTTCTGGTACAGCGCAGGTTTGACTTACCAATACAGCCCTAACCTTTCAATCGATGCTGGTTTCGCTCTTGTTCAAAGTAAAGAAGGTGATTTCACTGAAACCAATGAACTTGGTCAGGAACTTGAATTCTCTGGTGATGCAGTCGCTTACCTATCTGCAATTCAAATGAACTACACCTTCAACTAAACGGAATTAAAACATGAAAAAGTTATTTAATGTTTCGCTGCTCGCTTCAGCAATGTTTCTTGCTGGTTGTGGTGATGACTCTTCGAGTTCAGGTGCTTCAACAGCGATTCAATATGAGCAATACATTCAAGATTCACTCGCACAAGCGACGAGCATCAAGTTTCAATTAACGGGTGCTGATATTGCTGTTCCTCTTCCTAGTTTCGCGTTGATGGATGCTACCGACGGTACACTTGGCTTGCCGACTGGCGGTGATGATTCATTAACCAACCCTATCGCAGCAATGAATACAATGGATGGTTGGTCAACTTCAATGCCAATCATCATGGACTTTGAAGGTACGGGTTTAGCGGACGGCGTAGCTACTGGTGGGGTTTACCTATTAAAGCTTAGTGGCTCACTCACTTCTGAAACTGCACCAAGTGTCGCTGG
This sequence comes from Vibrio sp. TMPB1044, assembly GCF_030442075.1. Classification (NCBI taxonomy): domain Bacteria; kingdom Pseudomonadati; phylum Pseudomonadota; class Gammaproteobacteria; order Vibrionales; family Vibrionaceae; genus Vibrio; species Vibrio sp. TMPB1044. The sequence continues at coordinate 122,687 of NZ_JAUJED010000023.1, forward strand.
AATATTGACTCTAGGCACTGATTTTAACGTTCTATCTAGCGCCTCAACTGACACATTTACAATTGTGTTCAATGATTCCTTAGATGCTTCAAGTGAATATGTATTGGCGCTATCAAATGAACTAACGGACGTTAATGGCGATCCTGTTGGCATGTCGGCAAGTTACGCTGCGCTGAAATCGAGTGCAGTAACTTACACCGAAGGTAGCCTCGCTCAAGCGCAGCAAGTCACCCAAGGTGTTGAAAAGATCTTCGCTGGAGCGAACGCTCAAGGCGCTATTACTCTTGATACGAAAGATATTATCTATTCGACGTGGTTTACGACTGAGTCTGTTGGTGACTCCCTTTTCGCTACCAAAGCGGCAACAGCTACAGGGTTGGCTGCAGCCAACCTTAATAGCGTTTGGACTGGGAGCGCAAACCCTAACTCTGTTGACCTGTCGACAGCTTATGCGATGCAGTTTGGTGCTACAGAATTGTTCAAAACAGCGCTAGCAAACGATACTGACTTTGATAAGTATGTTGCCGGCGGCGACGCGACAACTATCGCAACCTTGAAAGGCGCGATTAATGGCTTGTATGGCGCGACAGACAACGTAGATGTGACTCAAGGTTTTGTTCAATTACCTTATTATCTAGAAACAAGTGCTACTGAATGGAACTCACAGCCATTCGAATCGGGTATGCCTAGCTTAGCAAAAGTTTCAAGTGCTTTAAGTGATGCTAACGAGCAAGCTAACATGGCCGCTCAATTAGTTGCTGCAGGTATCGATACTAGTATATTAGCGACTGACCAAACAGAACAGCTCAAACTGGTTGGCCTAAACCTTACTCTAGTAGATGGCTCACCGCTTGATAGCGAAAGAGTTATAACGAAATACTCTCCAGTTCCTCAGGTAAAATCATTAGAATCTATAGAGTTTTTGTTATTTACACCTAATAGTGCAGATCCTACTGATGTGGTTATTTACCAACACGGTATAACCTCTGCTAAAGAAAATGCTTATGCGTTCGCTTACAACTTAGCGAGAGCTGGCGTTGCTGTTATCGCAATTGACTTGCCAATACATGGTACGCGCAGTCTAGATGATACCCGTTCAGCAAACGCAGATGTGTTGGCTTATTTGAATCTCGCTAACCTACCTGTAGCTCGCGACAACGTTCGTCAAAGTGCACTCGACGTCATGGGCTTAAGAGCTTCTTTAACTGCTTCTTTGCAAGCTGGTTTACTTGCTAGTTCACCTTTGAAAGCATTTGCTGGCTCACAGGTTAAATTTTTAGGTCATTCATTAGGTGGTATTGTTGGAACAACTGCAGTTGCATCATCTAACCGTACGTTAGGTAGTGCTACTGCCGATGCTTTATATAGCTTCAGTGCTGCAGCTATTGAAAACTCTGGCGGACAAATATCTAACCTTTTGTTGGGTTCACCATTCTTTGGCCCACAAGTTAAGCATAACGTTGCACTAGGCGCTTCTACTGAATACGCAAGTTTCGCTATTGCTAACTGTATAGGGTTAACAGATCAAGTTTGTTACAACACGTTTGAAAGTAATGCAACTGCGGCACAAAAAGCAACCATGACCGCAGCATTCCAACAGTTCTCTTATGCGGCACAAACCGTGTTAGACACTATTGATCCATACACTAATACTGATTACTTGCTAGCAGCTTCTACTCAGATGCCTATTTATATGGGGCAAGCACAAGACGACCAAACAGTGCCAAATACTGTTGCGGATGCACCTTTTGCTGGTACAACACCGCTCGCTACGAAACTTGGCTTAACTGTGGTAGATGCGAGCAATACAACACCAAACGGCACTAAAGATTTTGTTAAGTTTAGTGATGTGGCATCGCATAGTACATTTGTCGCTCCTCAAGATGACACTACACCTATGCCACTAGATTTAAACCATCACATTAGCATGCAGACACAAGCTACAGATTTCTTGGTAAACAACGCTTTATCAGCAGTCTCAATTAATGGAGCAGTATTGGAACAATAACTTTTCCTTACTGAACCAAATGCCAGCCTAATCGCTGGCATTTTTGTATCTGTCGTTCGAACACGTCCCCTAGTTAACCGTTTGCATAAACCTTTAAAACACAAATGGTTGATCTCAGCTAAAATTAATCAAGACAGAATACCGTACGACCTCTTTCTTTATTGCAAATAAAGTGGATAATAGCCCCGTAAATTTAATACCTAATAAATGTGAGTCCATTATGTCTTCTGAAGCTACTATGCTAGAACGCTGCCAATCTAAATGTGAACTATGTGGTTCTGATTCTTCTCTTACTGCATACGCAGTGCCGCCACACAGCCACGTAACAGTGGATCACGGCATCATGGTATGTGACAAATGTCTTGGTGAGATTGACGATCCTAAAGATATCAACCACTGGCGTTGTCTGACCGACAGCATGTGGAGTCAAGAGGCGCCAGTTCAAGTAACTGCATGGCGTCAACTAACCCGTCTGAACACAGAAAGCTGGGCTCAAGACGCGCTAGACATGATGTACCTTGAAGAAGAAACGTCAGTTTGGGCACAAATTGGTATGTCTGCTGATGACAAGCCTCTTGACGTGAACGGCGTTGAACTGAAGAAAGGTGACGACGTAACAGTAATTAAAGACCTGCCAATCAAAGGTACTAACCAAGTGATTAAGCAAGGTACTGTTATCCGTGGTATCAGCGTTGGTGATGATCCTAAGCTTGTTTCTGGTAAAACAAACGGTGGTCAATCAATGTACGTAATCGCTGAGTTCTGCCGTAAGAAGTAATTTCTTTTTACTGTTTGAATTAAGAAAGGCGCTCAATTGAGCGCCTTTCTTGTATCTACTATCTAACTGTTTTCAATTTAGTTATTTCTTAACCAAACATCTTGATTGGTTTGTGCTTTTTTCTTTTTCTTCTTTTTACCTGTGCCAGCCGGTGGCGCAACAGGTTTTAGTGCAGCGATAAGTTCAGCCGTCGCTTCTTCATCCACTTCAAAGCCTTCAATTTGCTCACGCTCAAGACGAATCTTGTTCTTCTTCTCGATGATTTTGAAGTGGTGGTAATCTTCGTGATCGATCAAAGATAGCGCAAGACCAACCTCGCCCGCACGACCACTTCGGCCGATACGGTGCATGTAGTCTGACGGGCTACGCGGTAAGTCAAAGTTGATTACTACTGGCAGCTTCTCAATATCCAGACCACGTGCCGCAATGTCTGTCGCGATAAGAACGTCAATCTCGCCAGATTTGAAATCTTCAAGGATACGAGTACGTGAACCTTGCCCTTTATCACCGTGGAATACTTCAGCGATGATGCCGCGCTTGTAAAGCTTGTCTGCTAAGTGCTCACAGCTGTTCTTAGCATTTACGAAGATAAGAGCTTGGCGCCATTCGTGTTGTTGAATTAGGTGTGCGAGTAACGCTGTCTTGCGACCTTTTTCTACTTCAAATACACGTTGAACCAGTGTGCTCGCATTGGCACTTTGAAGTTGAACTTCAATGGGATCGCTTAGTAGTTCGTGAGTAAGCGTTTGAACTTGCTCTGGGAAAGTCGCAGAGAACAATAATGTTTGTTTCTTGCTCGGCAATAGCTTCAAGATTGCATCAAGTTCTTCGGTAAAACCTAGGCTTAGCATTCGGTCGGCTTCATCAAGCACTAACGTTTTTACTTTGTCTAGCTTGATTGCGTTGCTTGAAATGAGATCAAGCAGACGACCTGGCGTTGCTACCAAAATATCAGTGCCGCCACGTAGCGCCTGCATCTGAGTGTTTACCGATACACCACCAAACACACAAACCGTTTTAATCGCGCCGTTGAAATGTACAGCGTAAGATTTAACGCTGTCAGCCACTTGCTTAGCAAGTTCACGAGTGGGAACCAAGATAAGGCCAGAAACAAAGTTACCTTTGCCTGAACGACGGTCCAGAGGTGCATCTTCATGAATCTTTTGTAACAGTGGAAGTGCAAATGCTGCGGTTTTACCTGAACCGGTATTTGCGCCTGCAATTAAATCGCGTCCTGCTAACACACTTGGAATAACTTGCGCTTGGATAGGCGTTGGCTGTTGGTATTCAAGCTCAGATAAACGAGCCATCAAAGGTGAGATTAAGCCAAGATCAGAGAAGTTGGTTGATGTTGTGGTGTTAGTCATTAATTGCAGGAACTCAAAGCTAAAATAATAGCGCGCTATATTAACGTATTTCAGCAGTATTACGTAACTAAATCGCCCTTTCGCTTCTATTTCCCCGATTAATACCCTTCAGAAACCAAGTTATCGATGCTAGAGCGTCACTACTCACTGTATCCACCTCGTCTGCATACATTCTTAGCTTTATCATTGCCGCATTCGACGTGTGACAGACCGTTATGCCTAAGCTTTTTTTCAGGTGCTAATTTGCGAAGAGATAGAATTTATTTCAGATACAAAAACGCCAGCTTGGGAAGCTGGCGTTTTCTTAAAATTCTATATTTACATGTTAACGCTGAGATTAACGGTTAATGCCGATATCGCGTTGTATGTGACCAGATAAGTCGCTTGCGTAGTAACTACGTGGAGAGTTGTCTACGAAAAGAATATCGAAAATGTGTGCAATCAATCCTTTGAAGTTAACCGAGTAGGTCTTCTTATCCATAGAGTTAGGAACAGCGATAGTATTCATTTGTACTGCTTGAGCCATGATTGCCTCTCTATAAATTTGTTAATGTGTTTCGTTCTGATGGCAAGAATAATAGGTGATCTTTTGTAGGTTAAAAAATGACTAAAATTAGACTTTGGGATTAGTTTTTCTAATAAAACAAACCATTAACAATGCCAACAAATAGATATGCACACCAAGTGACTACAAATTCAATATGGTGTTTAAATCATGCATTTAGTACAAATACCCCGCAAACAACAGTGGCCAATGTCACAGAAAATTTACATAAATAAATTTTTCACTTCATCAGCCACGTATTCATTATCGACTTTTCGATAAGTTATATTTGTTTTTAATTTACTTGTTCAATACCTGGCTTCTTCGCATAAACCGACGCTATAACCGCAATCGTCATAGTCGAGATCAGTACAGCGAGCGACCAATAAGTTGGGATAGCCCACTCACTATCAACCAATAGCATTTTCACACCGATGAACACCATGATGAATGCCAGTGCTGGTTTCAAGTAGATGAACTTATCCATCATACCTTGTAGTACAAAATACAACGAACGAAGGCCAAGTAACGCAAATACATTTGCCGCTAATACCAAGAACGGTTCTTGTGTTACCGCAAAGATCGCAGGGATAGAGTCCAATGCAAACATCACGTCCATGACTGCAATCGCACCGATGACCAACATCATTGGAGTGAACGCCCATTTAGCACCCTGTTTAACCATTAATGCAGGGCCATGGAAATCCTCTGTTACCGGCATCACTTTACGAAGTAACTTTTCAGGCAGTGTATTCACACTCTCCTCTTCGCCCTTGTCTAATGCCAGTTTAATACCAGTACCAATCAAGAACGCAGCGAACACGTAAAGTACCCAGTGGTATTCAGCCAATAGCTGTGCGCCTAATGCGATCATAATTGCACGAAGTACAAGTGCACCAATTACACCCCAAAGAAGCGCACGTGGTCTCAGATGCTCAGGAACTTGGTATTGAGCAAAGATCATCGCAAAAACAAACAAGTTGTCTACGCTAAGGGATTTTTCTAACAAGTAACCCGTAATGAATGACACGGTTGCTTTTTGCGCTGTGTAATCACTATTCGGCGCATAAATGTCCCAAAATAGGTAAATAGAGCCAGCAAACAAAAACGCAAGTACAAACCAGAAAACACTCCAGATTGCCGCTTTTTTGATAGTAACGTTGCCGCCACGAGTCTGATAGATATCAATAGAGACGAGAATAACGGTCAGCAGGAAAAAGCCCGCATAAGTCGTCATGATTGGCGATGAAAAAAAGGATTCACTATTTGTAGATAATAGAGATTGAGTTGAGTTCATTATTCCTCCGGGCGGAAGAACTGTACAAAGACCTTCCGCAAACAAAGCATATCAAGCTCCATTACGGATCTTGACTGTGATTGCGTTGGTCTCGTTGAAGTGAAATATGGGATTTCACCTTTACATACCGGATAGACTCTTGGCCTAACGAGATGACGATATGTAAACTTGCGCTAACTACTCCCCAAACGCGTGGATAATAATCCTCTGATTCTGTTTCGTCTATATAAATTTGCACAGAAAAAGCAAAAAAGGAGCAACCTGCTCCTTTTTTATTTCTTCCACTTACGCTTGGTATAGCGTTTATTGATAATGGGAATACTGCGACTGTTCAAAGCTGATCTTATCCAGCACGTAGGACCATTACAAACCTGTAGTTGGCACCAAATACACTAACGCTGACCAAACCGATACCCAACCGACAACCGCTACCGCATCTAACCAATCTTTCTTATCCATGCATATCTCCACAAGAAGGCGACCTGCAGAGGTGAAGCATAAACAATGCCAATTTTATAAATAACCCCAGTTAATAGCATTTAACATCAGTATTAGCTTCGCTTATCTAAAACATTCCATACAATTCAACGGTTCAATGTGTTGAAGAGACTCTGGGTGGTCTTGCAGAAACTCAATGAAGCAGTCTGCCATAGAGTCAGTGGTTACCGTGCCATCGCCTATCATATCCAACACGGCGTTATAGCCCTCTTTCCCTTTCATTGTGTAGGCAGACGACGCGCCACGGTAAATACGCTTGCGAGAAACAGTCTGCCAACCCGATTCATCAGAGTGGATTTCTAGATGGTGAATCCTGTGCCCTAAAGGCGCTTCTTTGTGGTAACAAAACCTCAGATTGTACGTATAAGGGAAACTGCCAGACCCCGTCCCCACGACGCCATTATCAATCGCGTTATTGATTGCACCTTCAAGCATGCCAGCGATCGTTTCACCTTTTACTTCATACACACCAATGGGTACGGCAAACGGTAGTAGTTTTCCGGCAATATCGGCAACAGAGACATCGCCGCTATTCAGTGAATTTCTTACACCGCCAGAGTTATGGATCGCAAAGTCTACCTGATGGCCTTTCTTATTCATTAAGTAATGGAATGACTGAGCAACCAAGGGCGCAAGTTGGCTCGGGCCTTTCTCGTCCGGGATACGTACATGGCGAAGTTTTGTATCTGCATGAGCAATAATTTGTTGCTGAAGCTTTCGAACTCGCGGCTGGTATTTATCCGTAAGAATACTCTGCAGTTCAGGATCTTTTTTACACACTGCAATATTGGGGTGATTGTTCAAAAACTCACACGCCATATCATGTGCGTCGTCTTGCCCTACTTCACTCAATTTCGCGTCTATAAAGAGTCGACGACCTAATAACAGTTCGTTCTTACCATTAAAGTGCGTCACTTTGCCTTGAGCATCGAATTCAATTTCACAGTGGCCTAGACTCATTGCGTGGAAACCCGCTTGCACAACATAGGTGTCACCAATTTTTACACCGTAGTCATCGTCTTTCACTAAGCCGATATCCGAGAAATCACCTTGTAAGCGGTGACTGTGGCCACCAACAATCACACCGATGCCTTTTACATTCGCTGCTAACTCTAAATCAGCCTCATAGCCAAGGTGACTCAGCAGCACAATCTTGTTAATACCAGCTTGATGGATCTGCTCTATTGTGGCTTTTGCCGTTTCTAGCGCGTTTTCAAATGGCGTATCAAAGTCTGGATTCGCAATGCCCGCCATTTTGTCGATGCTTAAGCCGAATATTGCGACCTTCTCGCCATCAAACTCTTTCGTTATAAAAGAAGCACTTCGTGTTTCAGGCAGATAAGGCTTAACAATTTCGTTGTCCGCTAACGTATGAGTTTTATTGATATCCTCATTCGATAGATTCCAGTTACCAGCTAACAGTGGGAATTTGATTCTTTTCGCGAAAATCGCAACGGGTTCATTACCCATGTCTAACTCGTGATTGCCGAGTGTCATGGCATCTATATTAAGGGCGTTCAACAAATCGGCGTTGGCTTTTCCCTTGAATAAAGAAAAGTACAAAGTGCCTTGGAAGCAGTCGCCAGCGTGTAGGAACAAGGTTCCAACCTTCTGGCGCTGGGCATCTTGTTCTATTTGTTTAAAGCGTGTTGAAATTCGAGCAAAGCCACCAGCACTGACATAAGGTTCAATGATGTGATTGTTCATTTTAAGTGATAGCTGTAACGAGGTTGGTTCAAAGTATGAGTGGGTGTCGTTGATGTGTGCCAACACTATTTTTGTCGGCTTATTCTTTTTAGTCATATTTTCTTCTCTCTTTGTCCCTTCATACTAGGTCGAGAATCATGACAGAATCGTGAATTTTATGAAACTGCACTGCAAAAAAATACTCGAGATAGATCAAAAATCTCATTTTGCACCGTATTAATAAACAACGGGTTTTGTGACAGGTGAGCATACCGGATTGGTATTTTTCGATTATGATTAAAGATATCTGTTAGCTTTCAAACAATTAGCAGAGCCTTCCGTTAGGAGTAAGCCTATGCAACTAGAAAGAATCGAGATTTCTGGCTTTCGAGGTATCAAGCGCATGTCACTCGCGTTTGACGAGCTAACCACGCTTATTGGTGAAAATACTTGGGGTAAGTCTTCATTATTGGATGCCCTTTCCGTCGTACTGCCTTCAGACGGTGTACCATATCACTTTGAAATGACCGATTTTCATGTCGATTACTCTGTGTCACATCCACAGTCTCAACACCTTCAAATTGTTCTCGCATTAAAAGCTAACGACAAGAGCGAACTTAACGCAGGTCGTTATCGCAAACTCAAACCTATCTGGGTTCAAGATGAGTTTGGCGCATTTCGCATCTATTACCGAATAAGCGCGACGTTAGAGCAGTACGAAACGACCACACACTATGCATTTTTAGGTTTGGATGGTAATCCGCTTAAGCTTCATCATTCGGAAAAGCTCGCTCAAGAATTAATGACCTTACACCCCGTCATCCGTTTGCGTGATGCGAGGCACTTTGATCGTCCTTTCAACGGCAAGTCTCTTAATCATAATGCTCACCTACCAACTAACGGTCAGGCTAATAATACGAATGGAAATGGAAACGGCAGTAATCATACAAGCAATGGCAATGGGGCGAACGGAAATGGTACCAATGGTAATGGGCGCCAAGCAAGAATAGAAAAACGAATCGACAATACCTGCCGTCGCTTAATGGCGATACCTGGCCATGTCAATAAAGGCGAAATGCGCAGTAGCCTAGAGTCGATGCAAAGCCTAATCGAGCACTACTTTTCTTTCAAAAGTACTTCTCGTCGTAATCCTCGAAAACAAAGGGATGGCCTACTCTATTCAGCTGGTGCGAACGACAAGAGCATTCATCAACTTGTTGAAGAGACAAAAAATAAACAAACCCGCTTATTATTCATGGGGTTACTTAACGCCTACCTGCAAGCTAAAGGGCCAAACGACTTACGACGATGTGCTCGTCCTCTTCTGATCCTTGAAGATCCCGAAGGTCGATTACATCCAACCCATTTAGCAAGGGCGTGGAGTTTGATGCAAAAGCTACCCATGCAGAAAATCCTTACAACTAATAGCGGCGATTTACTTGCAGCAGTGCCATTCCAATCAATTCGTCGCTTGGTACGTCAATCTGACAAAACCATCGCCAATCAGCTCAACATGAATCACTTCAGTAAAGATGAACTTAGACGAATTGGGTTTCATATTCGTTTCCACCGTTCCGGTGCCCTGTTTGCTCGCTGCTGGTTATTAGTTGAAGGTGAAACCGAAGTTTGGTTATTCAATGAACTCGCCAACCAATGTGGTTACAACCTTGCAGCAGAAGGTGTGCAAATTATAGAGTTCGCTCAATCGGGGCTTAAAGCTCTAATCAAAGTAGCTCAAGAGTTCGGGATTGATTGGCACGTGGTTACCGACGGAGATGCGGCAGGTAAGAAATACGCCGCAACAGTATTATCTAAGTTAGGAAAAGACCAAGCAAGACATCGCCTCACTGAACTACCAGATAGAGACATCGAGCATTACTTGTACATGAATGGTTTTGAAAACTTTTTCCGGGATATGGTTAAGATCCCTTATGACCATCCTATCCCTCCCAAAAAAGTGGTCGCGAAGGTATTAAAGAAACACGCGAAACCCGACCTTGCATTAGCTATCGTTTCTCATTGTGAGGACCAAGGACAAGAATGCATTCCGTTATTATTGAGGTGGACGTTAAAACGCGTGATCACCATGGCGAACGGGAATACCTAAGCATAATTTGTTTTATAGATGCTATCAGTTGCTCTACTGATGAAATCTTTAGTTTATTGCCTTAACCAAAACCTCAACAAAAAAAGGCACACCAAATGGTGTGCCTGTATAAATCGATATACAAATTAATTGGGGGTTATCTTGCAAGAGTTCACAGTGACTAAACCATAGCTTTCTTAACGTATTTATTAAGCCTTTGCCTGTTTAGCGTGTTGTTCAACAACTTCCGAAGATTGAGTCGATTTCTCGTGAAGCCATAGCCCTGTTGCTTTCATCAAGTATCCAAACACACCACCAAGCAGTAAAGATGGTACTACAAGTTGCCAATCGCCACCTGCAGCAAACGTCGCACAGCAACCAATGAAGGTTCCTGGGATATAACCTAGCCACGCTTGTTTCGCTTGAATACACATAAAGAAAGCCACAATAGCAGTAATCATGTAGCCTAAAATCTCTAACCCTGCGAAGGTTGAGCTTTCGATAATCACCATTGCCCAGAATACGCCTGTCATGTTGGTCAATAAGCTTCCTGCTAGTCCTTTAACGCCGCCTGTTGGCGAAGCAAAGTAGCTGGTGCAGCCTAGGAAACCTGCCCATGACAATAAGCCGAAAGAGATAGCTATCCATCCCCAAAGACCTGACAAAATACCTGTTGTTAATGAAATCGCGACTAATGTACTCATACTATTTCTAAAGCCTAATTACGTCATTGAACGCAACCGGATTTAGCCTCACTTAAAATCAAGTAAGCATACTATGGTAAGAACGCCTTCATTTAGACGATCACGATCACATTAATAATGTACGCGAATGTGCATTTATCACCAGATAGAGACCGGAAACGCTTATTCAACATATTTAGTTATTAGTATTTTATCAAATCTACCTTACAGAACCGACCGTTTGCCTTTCATCATTCGCTTACCTTCTCGCTTAATACATTCAGCAAGTGGGTTTTCTGCCATGTCGGCACGCCAAATGAATGAAAGCGTACGCTCCATTTCAAGCTCAGGAACATTCAAAGTCACAAGCTGCCCTGATTCAACAAACTGCTCGACATCGAGATAAGGTAAACACGTTAAATATGGGCCGTTTGCTACCAAACTTCTTAAAACAGGAACGTGTTCATACTCTCGCCAAACATCGAGATCACCAATTAAATGGTGAATAGAGCTATCAAAAACTTTGCGAGTACCCGAGCCGTGTTCGCGCAATACCCACTTCGCTTGCTCTAACTGTGCCAAACTCACTCGTTCACGCTTCGCAAACGGGTGATGAGCCGAAGCAACCACCGTTAAATGGTCAGTACACCACACTTCTTGGTGAACTCGATTGTCATCACAACGACCTTCGATAACACCCAGATCATATTGATAATCTAATACACCATCAATGACAGCATCGGTACTTTGTACACCAAGCGAGATTCTCATCTCAGGAAAGTCGTTATCAATAATACTGATGAGATCCGGAACGAGGTGTTCCGCTGGCGTTTGGCTAGCACCTAATTTGAGTTCACCACTCAACAAATGCTGCTCATAGAAACCCATCTCAATTTGCTGTGCGTCTTGCAGTAAACGCTTCGCTTTTGGTCTTAACCACATGCCCCAATGAGTTAGGGCCATTTGCTTGCCCTGCCTTTCAAACAAAGGCCTGCCGAGCATTTTTTCCAACTGTGCAAGAGACATACTTGTCGCCGACTGAGTCAACGCCAATTTGTCTGCTGCCTGACTGACACTCCCGGAGTCTGCTACTGCATCAAATACCGCGAGTTGCTTTAATGAATAACGCAAAATTCATCCTTAATGCTTTTAATTATTTGTGTCCTGATGCTCGTTTATTATTAAGCCGATGAGCAATCAATTTCATTCTACGCGTAACAAAATCTATATCAATAAATTTGATGTGGTTTCTAAAAATTATCAATTTTACCTCTACCCCTCAACACCCTAATCTGGAATGGCAGGACACAACGAGCCCTGCAAAACACGATTGATTATTCATTACGGATTAACCAAGTCATTAACACTAGGAATTACACATGACGGATTGTTCAAGGGGGGGATATGGCAACCAGCACTTCTGAAAATCATCAACTGTTCTCACCAACAGAAATGATGGCGGAAGCCGAGAAGTTTGCATTAAGCAAAGCAAATAAAACCAGCAGCATGACATTGAGTTTGGCAATCATGGCTGGCGCATTCATCGGGCTTGCTTTTTTATTCTACATCACGGTAACCACCGGTAGCGCAGATGCAGGATGGGGATTGAGTCGTTTAGCCGGCGGTCTTGCATTCAGCATGGGGTTAATCCTGATTGTAATTTGCGGTGGCGAGCTGTTTACCAGTTCAGTGTTATCAAGCATCTCATGGGCTAACAAGCAAATAACCTTCACTAAGATGCTGTCTATCTGGGGCAAGGTTTACGTCGGTAACTTTATCGGTGCCATGTTCCTTTTGGCTTTGGTAAGCGCAGCAGGCTTATATCAATTAGATGGTGGCCAATGGGGCTTAAACGCTCTTAACATTGCACAGCACAAGCTACACCACAGCCCTGTTCAAGCTTTTGCTTTGGGTGTGCTTTGTAACTTGCTGGTGTGTTTAGCCATTTGGTTAACGTTCAGCTCCGCTAACGCAATGACCAAAGCAATGATGACCGTGTTACCCGTTGCAATGTTCGTAAGCTCAGGCTTTGAACACTGTGTGGCGAATATGTTCATGGTTCCGCTAGGCATCACAATTCAAGCATTCGCACCGGAAAGCTTCTGGATGCAAATCGGCGCAACACCAGCGCAGTACGCAGACCTAAACATCATGCAATTTGTCACCGCAAACTTAATACCAGTGACAATCGGCAACATCGTAGGTGGTTCAGTATTGGTCGGCTTAGCCAACTGGAGTATCTACCGTCGCCCACAACTTAAAGCAGCAAAAATTACTGCAATTACACAAACAACAGAAATTACGTCAGTTAAGGAAATCACTATGAACACAGCAACGACTATCAAGCAAATCATGAACACTCAACCAATTACACTAAGCGTAGAAATGCCTACATCAGTGGCAATTGATTCACTTTTAGACGCTCAACTTGTTAGCGCTCCTGTTTGCGATGTTGAAGGTCGTCTGGTTGGTATCTTCTCTGTTCACGACGTAATGGTCGACCTTTGGTGCCAAGACTACATCCCAACTAAAGGCCAGAAAGTCGTAGACCTAATGAGCCGTGACGTGGTGGCAATCGATGCAAACGACAAGCTGGTTGATGTAGCTGAGTTCCTATGTATCGACAAAGAGCAACTGTACCCGACTACCAGCATGGGCTTCGCAACTCGCTTGACTTCTCTTTCTCTAGAAGAGCGTGCAAAAGCGATGAAAGTGAGCCAGCCACATATGCTTCCAGTATTGGAAAACGGTGTGATGGTGGGTGTTCTTACTCGTACTGAGGTGATGCAAGCACTTCGCCCAATCTACGGTGACCGCCTAAACGTAGTACCAAAAGCGGAACTAGAAACGGCTTAACTGGTCAAGGGGTTAACTTGCAGTGGTTTAATCTACAGTGGATTAACTAGGAAGCGTGTAGCTAACGACTGTTTTACTAGGAAGTGGTTAGCTAACTAGAACAAGGTTGAACAATTAGGGATTAGTTGTTCTCCTCGAAAATCAGTCATGGCAACGTTGACTGGCTAAAAGTAAATGGTGGCTTAAAGCGCAACTAAAGGTTTGACACAAAACAGATCTAAACGCGTTACCATTTACCGTAATAAAAAGGCGCAAAGTGAATACTTTGCGCCTTTCTCTTTTTCTAACTGTTGCTTTCTAGGTATCGATTCAACTTTTGGTGCTACATAAAAGATTGATACCTGCAGCAATCATCAATAGCTAGATTACTTCTTTACACCTTCAACGTGTAGATCCATGTCTACGTAGCTTGAAGCGCCCATTACTGGAATGTTGAAGTCAGCAAGTTCTAGACGAGTTGTACCAACGAAACCAGCACGCTCACCGCCCCATGGGTCTTGACCAGCGCCGATGAATTCAGCTTCGATAACGATAGGCTTAGTTACGCCGTGAAGTTTAAGGTCACCCATTACTTCAAGTTTGCCATCGCCTTTATCAACCACTTTCGTGCTGTTAAAAGTAGCGTCTGAGAATTTACCTGCATCAATGAAGTCAGAGCTACGGATGTGCTTGTCACGCTCAGCATGGTTAGAGTCTAGACTCGTTGTATCAACAACAACGTTTACTTTTGATGCTTCAACGTTGTTTGCGTCATACGAGAAATCACCAGAGAATGTGTTAAAACGACCTTGGATAAAGCTGTAACCTAGGTGGCTAACTTTAAAGTTAACTGAAGCATGCGCACCTTTTGTATCAATCACGTAATCAGCGGCGTTCGCAGCGAAAGGCATTGCCATAGCAAATGCTAATCCTGTAGCGATAATTGACTTTTTCATTTTGAAGCTCCTATCATTTTTCGTAGCGTATCGTCTTTGTCGATAACGTGGTGTTTTATCGCCGCTAAGGCGTGCACTGATGCCATAATGATCAGTACCCATGCAGCATAGTAGTGAACCGTACCTGCGAGATCAGATTGGTTTGCAAACAGTTCGCCCATACTTGGTACAGTGAACCAATTGAATACCTCGATCCCGCGGCCATCTGATGTTGAAATCAAATAACCTGAAATAAATAAAACCGCTAAGTTGATGTACATGAAGCCGTGAGCGATCTTCGCTGCTGCAACTTCATAGCTTTTCCCTTCCACCTTAGGTGACGCGGTAACTAGTTTCCAAAGCAAGCGAATAACGGTAACGGCAGCCAAAAGAATGCCTACCGAACGGTGATAATCTGGTGCTGTTTTGTACCACTCGCTGTAATATGAAAGATCAACCATCCACAGGCCTACACCAAATAAGCCAAAAATCGCGAGTGCTGAGATCCAATGCATCGCTCTTGCTAAAGGGTTGTAATTTCTAACGTTGTTGTCCATGCATCTCTTCCGAATGTTAACGAGTAGTGTAGTTTTGAAAAGCGTACCCTACACCAAGTTTGTGTAACATATTATTTACCAAGCTTTACATTGGTAACATCATTTCAAATTAAACGAGTTATTCAAATTATTTGAACAAGTTTGGGCTAAGCGTTAGATTTCAACGATTTGTTCGATCTCGTAAAGCTCATCTGAGATATCTAACATTTTACGCTCCATCACTTTTTGAGCGTCTTCTATCCCTTTGTTGTAATAAACCGCCCCAAACTTTTTACTGATGAAGTCGACCAAGAATTCTGTGTCGAACTGGCCAAGCTCCACATCGAGTTCATCTTGCAGGTATTTTTGTAGAGTATGGGTGAGCTCAGACTTTTGCTTCGAATCTAGTTGAATTGTCATGAATGTTTCCAAGTAAAGAGTAAATAAATCCATCGTGAACAGCTGACTAAACTATAATCTAGCTAGCTCACTTGTAACTTTGCAGCTAAAGATAGTCTTTCTAACTGATTAGAATTCCTCATAATTTAGAATACAGACCCGCGAAGTGCCAGTGCTATCCATAAAATCGCTCCGCAATCGCTAATTTTGATAGAGGGATCAAGAACTCGCACTTTGGCAATAGGTAATGACACATTAATTACCGTACTATTGCCCATCAATAAGATAGTAACTGTGTATAAGGGACTTCATTGTTATTAGATCTCGTGATTAAAAGCGTCAATCAGTTTCAAGACGATTGTCTAAAACTCTGTGAGCGTCATTATCCTACGGTGCACAACCAAGGGATCAGTGAGCATCACATCGGTAAAGCCTTTGCCCGACGAATGGAACACACCTTTGTTAGCTTTAACCATGCAAGCAACATCAGCCCACTCGAAATGCTCTCTTCTGGTGAAAACCCTAGACACTTCCGAATCTCTTCTGAAATCGGTACCGTTTGGATGATTAGCCATCATATGGTGAGCGCGGGAAAAACGTGTCGTAAAAAGTTGATGTTAGACATTCATAACTGGCAGCAAGAGTATGGATTCGCAATTCAGCCCAATGACGTTTTGATCATTGTCTCTGACCATTGGATAAGCCGAAGTAAAAACAGTAGTGAGTTGTTACATTGGTGGATGGGAGAACTCCCAGACGAGATAACGGAATACAGCCAGCAAGGCATCACTCTAAGGGAGAGTGATTCTCAATTCGCTTCCGATTTAAATAACAATTTCAGAATCAGCCCTTGCTTTATTAAATTCGGCCACCCACTCAAACGGTCAGTAAATCAACAATTGGTTCGTAAATACCTGCAACTTTATGCGGTACTTCAATGGCAGTGATAATACGGGTCAACTTTTTCATTCAATATTTAAAGTAAATTGTTAGACCTTCATCCCAATATTTTATAAAAGAAAACTCATTCCCTGTTCATTAATTATTCGAACCTTCTGTTTTAATTATTAATAGTTGTTGTACTCGTCGTCTCGATTTTGAGAGATAGATATCATTTCTGTGTAACTCTCTTAGTCCCTCCATTTTGTAACTTTGACATTCCCCCACAATCTAAGCCTTTAACCCTACTTTTCGCTGGTGTATCAGCGTTATAGCCTTATATTGGCTGAGGTTAATATGAGAGACGTTACTTAGCCATTAAATTCACAGCAACTATCAAACACAGCGAATGATAAGTAAATTTAATGACTAATGTCATTTATCATGCTGATTTTTCGTTAATTATCTTTATTTAATTATTGACCCTACATATGATTTTTTATTAATTGACAATTTACTTACACCTGTCAATATTGTGACAGCCATGACGTATATTTTCGTCATTAAATAAACACCTTTATTAGCGACTATGATTTTATCAGACAGAAGTGAATTTATTAGCTGTATATCTGTGGATGCCGATATGCAGTTTATTGCGAAATATCAAGACTTAACACTTAGAAGTGTCTATCAACCTATATTTGACAGTTCAATGACTCAGATAGGCGTTGAAGCTTTGGTGCGTATTTCGAATAGCAAAGGGGATGTTGTTCGTCCTGATCACTTCTTCCATTCCGACGATACCTTATGCACTGACAAGATCAATGTAGAAAGGCTGAGTCGCGCTATCCATATCCGTAACTTCGCACAATCGAATATCCGCCATTTAGACTTGTTTTTGAATGTTCTTCCAAACGTTGGTGAGTTATTTGCTGCAGAAAAGGTCAGTGACAGCCTTCTGGCAAAACGTCTTCATGAGTTGAACCTTTCATGTGAGCAGATCGTGATGGAATTGGTCGAACTGAATGCCGAAAGTGAAGAGCGCTTGAAAGATGCAGCCCTCTCTCTTGCGGAGAATGGTTTTCAAATCGCGGTCGACGATTTCGGAACACAAGCATCAACAGAACAACGCGTCCGCCACATCAATCCTCATATCATTAAGATCGATCGCTCAGTGATGTTAGATTTTGAGCAAGGTGACACACGAGAAATGGAATTAGTTCTAGAACTCTCGAAGCAAATCGGCGCTAAGACTGTCATCGAAGGCATTGAAACAGAGCATCAACTCACGGCAATGCAAAGCTTGGGCTTTGACATGTACCAAGGCTACCATCTAGCGATGCCTAAACCGATTGAGTTGGATATCCGTTTAGCAATCTAAAACCGCCCTTACTCTTCTTAAAGCCGCTAGCCACTGGTTAGCGGCTTTTTAATACCTGTTACTGAACACATTCCTTTATTAACGAAGTTCTTTGTTCGTGTAGCGGTTTTCACATCGTTTTCTCTGCATGCAGATGTTTACTTAAATCGATGTTGCGTAAAATCACGCGCATAAAAAAGCCCAGTCAAAATTGACTGGGCTGGCTTAAAAGAATCTGTTTTATATCATTCCCTAATAACCCGCAGTGGACGGTTTGATTCTATATAGAATAGCGAACATCACTGGTACTACTATTAGCGTTAGTACTGTAGCAAAGCCTAAGCCTGCCATGATGGTAATCGCCATCGAGCCGAAAAATGCATCGAATACCAAGGGAATCATACCCAAGATAGTCGTCAATGCTGCCATAGATACCGGTCGTACACGACTAATCGCACTGTCGACAACCGCTAAGTATGGGTCTTTACCTGTTGAGAGTTCAGTGTTGATCTGGTCAAGCAGTACGATACCGTTTTTCAAGATCATGCCGCTTAAGCTCAGTAGACCTAGGAATGCCGTGAAGCTGAATGGCATATTAGTCCCTAGCAGACCAATCGAAACACCAATGATAGAAAGTGGTACCGTAAACCAAATCACAAGTGGCTTACGAAGCGAATTAAATAGAAGCATAGTGATGATAAACATCAGCAAGTAACCCATTGGTAATGAACCAAATAGAGATTCTTGTGCATCTTTTGAGCTTTCGTATTCACCCCCCCAACTGATGCTGTAGCCTTCTGGCAGGTCTAATGCTTCTACCTTTGGTTTAACACGAGCAAATAAGCTAGCCGGCGTTTCTTCACCAAGTACGTCGTGGTCAGCCAGTACTGTTAGTGTACGCTTTCTATCGCGACGTTGAATCAGTGGTTCGGACCATTGAAGCTCTACACCATCAATCACTTGCTCAACTGGAATGTAAGTTTGTAGCGATGGGCTCCAAATCTTCACATTGTTCAGTGATTCAAAGTCAAAACGCTCTTCTTCTGGTAAACGCGCAACGATAGGTAACATATGAGTACCATCACGCAGTAAACCGATGTTGTAACCGCCGAATGCCATTTGTAACGTCTCAGACAGATCAGTTTTTGAAATGCCAAGGCGACGAGCCTTTGATTCGTTAAACAGTGGCACTAGCTCTTTAGTGCGTTCACGCCAATCGTGACGAACATTTCGTGAGCCTGGATCGGCAAGCAAGATGTCTTCGACTTCAACGGCAATGCTACGCAATACTTGAGGATCAGCACCGATAATACGCGCTTCAATCTTTGAAGCTGGTGACGGGCCGAATTCAATCAGTTTGAACTGGAACGTTGGTTGCTCAAATTCATTCGCTAAGTTTTTGTCTAACTCCGCTAGAACCTTAAACATGGTGTCACGGTCAGTGGTTCTTACCTGTAACTGGCTGTACGCTTCGTAGCTTTTTTCTGGTTGGTATGTCAGAGCGAAACGTTGCATGCCCTGCCCAACCGTTGTGGTTACAAACTCTACGTCGTCTTCTTGACGAATGTAGCTCTCAACCTTTTCAGTCTGCTTGATCGTTTCACGTACATCCGTACCTTCTGGCATCCACATGTCTACGTAGAACATCGGCGTATTTGATGGTGGGAAGAACTGCTGCTTCACCTTACCAAAACCAACCACAGACACCGCTAGCAAAGCGATCATGCTGACGACAGTTAACCATCTAAAACGCAATGCAAATTTCAGAGATGCACCGAATATAACGAACAGAATACCTTTGTATGGGTCTTCGTTCTGATCGACTTTGTCTTCTTCTTTAAGCAACATTTCAGCAAGGAATGGCGTTAGTGTTAGCGCCGTTACCCAACTCAAGAATAACGAGAAACACAGTACCCAGAACAATGAACCCATGAACTCGCCCGTTGCATCTTTCGATAATCCGATAGGTGCAAAAGCGGTAATAGCAATAATGGTCGCGCCCAATAGTGGCCATTGCGTTTGTGTCACGATGTCTTTTGCCGCTTGAAGCTTGGTCTTACCTTTCTTCAAGCCAACCAATATACCTTCAACGACAACAATCGCGTTATCCACCAGCATACCGAGCGCGATGATCAAAGCACCCAGTGAGATACGGTGCAGTTCGACATTGTTGTAGTCCATCAATATGAAGGTACCAAATACCGTCAATAGAAGAACCAAACCGATAATCAAACCACTGCGTAAGCCCATTGCGAACAGCAATACAATGATAACGATAGCTACCGCTTCTACTAGGCTGATTAAGAAGTCAGCCACTGACTTATCTACTTCTTGCGCTTGGTTGTAGAAGTAGTTCAGCTCTACACCGGCAGGTTTAATGCTTTCTAATCGGTCTAGTTCCGCATCTAGCGCATTACCAATCTCTACTACGTTTACGCCTGAAGAAAACGCAATACCTAAGTTAATTGCTGGTTTGCCGTTGTACGTTAATACATTGCCTGGCTTTTCTTGAATACCGCGAGTCACTTCAGCGACATCTTTCAAACGAATCAGGTTGCCAGTGTCACGACCATGAATGATTAGATTTTCTAGCTCTTCAACCGTGCTCAATGTGCCGTTAGGCTTGATCGTTAGGCTTTGACCATTCAGCATCACCTCGCCTGCCGATACCACACTGTTTTGTTGTGCTAACAGTGACGTAACCGTCGACATATCTAGGTTCAATGCGGCTAAACGTTCCAGTGACATCTCAACAAACAGTTGCTCTTGTTGGTCGCCTGCGATACTTACCTTGCCTACTCCTTCAACCAGTTCGATTTCACGTGTGAGGTAATCAGCATACTGTTTTAACTCAACGTAATCGTAGCCATCACCGGTCAGCATGATCATCACACCAAATACGTCACCAAAATCATCAATGATCTGAACGGAATTAACACCACTTGGTAGCGTTGGCTGTAGATCGTTGATCTTACGACGCATTTCATCCCAGATTTGTGGTAGCTCGTCTGGACCGTAATCCATCTTCATGCTGACCATAATTTGAGACATACCATTCGATGATGTCGAAGTGATCTTGTCGATATAAGGAAGCTGTCTTATCTCTTTTTCAAGCGGATAAGTTAGCTCTTCTTCAACTTCCATAGACGTAGCGCCAGGGTAAGTTGAAATAATCATTGCATCTTTAATGGTAAAAGCTGGGTCTTCTAAACGGGATAGATTACCAAAAGACGTCACACCGCCAATGGCCAAAATGACTAGAAACAGCCAGCTGATTACTTTGTTCTTTATTGAATATTCTGCGATGTTCATTCTGCTTTTCCTGACAATTGCATTCCGTCACGGAGTTTTCTTAGATTCGAATTTACGAGTAACTCACCTTGTTCGACGCCATGCGCGATAAGTGCGCCTTGGCCACTGATCTTGTCGACTTCCACTTCACTTTTGAATGCTTGGCCGTCTTCCATCTTCCACACGTAAAATTGGTTCGCTTCAGCGCCTGCTTGTAGCGTCGTCATCGGCAACTGGTAACCTTGAACATCACTCAAGCCCGCTTTTGCCATATCGACATTTACCGTAACGCTGGTACCCGGTAAAATTTCACTTTCAGGTTGTTGCATCTGCATCCAAAACTCGTAGGTGCGAGATTGCGGGTGCAGTTCACTAGTGTGCTCTAGATACGTTAGAGGGTATTTTCCAGAGTGGCCGCCAAAGGTTGCGTCAGGTCGATAGCTATTCGAACGCATATCTGGGCTGATAGACGCTAAGATCGAATCTGATACTTGAATTCGCACATACACCTTGTCGTTCTGGTACACACTGAGTAACGTTTCGCCCGGAATGGTGTTTTCGAAACGTTGCTTATCGACGGTTGAAACCGTGCCAGAAAATGGTGCTAAAAGCTCTGTGTAACTCAGCTTACGCTTTGCCGCAGCCAAATTAGCCGATGCCAGTTTATAGTTAGCGGTCAGTTGATCGTGTTCCGATTGCGACAACATCTTGCTGTCAAACATCTCAGAACCACGCGCCAGTTGCTTACTCGCTAATTTGAATTGAGATTTAGCGTCTGTCAGATCTTGCAGGTATGTCGCGTTGTCTAAGGTCGCCAGTAGCTGGCCTTTTTCTACGTTGTCACCAGCTTCAACCAATACTTGTTGAATCTCACCAGCAAGCTTAAATGCCAATGGTGTGAGTTCTGCAGGCATCACCTGTCCATTAAAGCTTCTGAATTGGTCAGTCAGTGGCGCACCCACTTCAAAGGTTGAAACCAAAAGTGAAGGTTGCTCACGGTGGTCGGTTTCATTGTTACAGGCTTGAAGCAATAACGCAGATACAACCACAACTGATAATTTGGAAAGGTTCATTAAATACCGCCCTCACGTAACCAAGCTTTTACTTGTTGCCCATCAGATAACACATCGACACCCGCTTCTACGATTAAGTCGCCAGAAGACAAGCCTTCAATAACCTTGCCTTGACCATCAAGGGTGACTTGTACTTTAGAAATCAATTGAGACTCTGGGTTGTAGCGCCACAGTTCACCGTGATCTGCTTCTTTGCTTAGCCAAGCTGAATCAACAATGCCAATACCGTAGTCCAACTTATTTTTCTGAACTTCAACTTGTGCCGTCATACCAGAAAGCAGATTAATACCTTCAGGTTTCTCGATAGACACAACCGCTTGGTAGCTGTTCGTGTCTTCGTCTGGTTGCGTTGAGATCTCTTTAAAACGCGTTGGGATACGAATGCCGCGGTGGCTATCCATCACAACCCACATGTATGAGCTAGTTAGGTCTTGGATAGAACGGTCTTCAAGCTTTGATACAGGGATAGAGAAAGTCACATCCATCTCGCTGTGATTCAAAATATTAAGTACAGGCTGTTTTTCAGCGATTAACTGATATTGCTTACCAAACACCATCGATACCACGCCATCGAATGGAGCAACTAATGTGGTGTAACCAAGGTTTGTTTGTGCTTGGTCCAACTCAACTTCAGCGGCAGTAAAGGTGTTTACGGCTTGGTCGTAGTAATCCGTGCTTACAAGCTTCTTCGAGTACAGCTCAGACGCTTGCTTGTATTGGCTGTTCGCCAGATCAAAATTTGCTTGGGCTGCATCAACCGCAATACGATAGTCCGTTGCATCTAGCACAGCGAGTACTTGGCCTTTCTTCACCTCTTGTCCCATACGAACAGAGAACGTTTCAATATCTCCACCCACTTGGAATGAAAGTGCGGCACGGTCGGTCGCATCCACTTTTGCGATAAAGCTATCAAGCTCGATATCCGTCTGCTGAGGGATCTCAAACAGCTTGACTGGCTTAACAACTTGAACCGTTTCTTCTGACTGAACCTTATTACATCCGGTCAAAGAGCTTGCGAGTAATAGTGCAGCAAACGCCAGTCCTATCTGCTTACCCGCCTTGGCTTGAATAGACAACTTGGATTGCATGATGCTTCTCCATCTAATTATTATGATTTATTACACAGATGGGCAGTATATTTAATATTTAATAATTCTCAAGCTTTACTTTCCACCTGTGCAGTATTTTTTATTTCAGTAAAAACAGTGTAGAATGTGGTAATCAGGTAAATGTGTGAAATGAAGATGACAGAAAAGAAACAAGGTAGAAGAAGCGCAAAAGACGCTGAAGAGACTCGATTTTTGATCATGAGTGTTGCTGCGGAAATGTTCTGTGAGCATGGTTATGATAGCGTTTCACTGCGAAACATCAGTGAAAAAGCCGGCGTCTCGCATAGCCTTATTCGCCATCACTTTGGTAGCAAAGAAAAGATCTGGCACTCCATAAGCGATTGTTTACACGAATATTTTCAGTCTTACATTGCTAAAATTATGGAAGAGTTACCAAAAGGTGTTGCGCCGAGTATTACTATTTATCTATTTAGCATGCGCCTCTTTAGCAACATGATTCATTCACGTAAGCCAATGCAACTTATCACTGACTCTGTGCGCCAAAAAGACAACTTGGTCGATTACTTTATCGACAATGTTGGTGATGTCGAAAAAGAAATCAATATGTTGGCAGAAGAATATAATGATGCGAACCCAGATAACTTGATCAACATTTATGAAATTAAATGGCAAATGATTATGTATGCACACGGAGCGGTATGCCTAACCCCTTTCATGGAAAGCACATGGAATGAAGGTGACATGCAATCGACACCGGAAGAAGCGTTGTTAAAACATTGGCAACTGTTCAACAAGCAAATGATCAATACGTTCAATATCAGTGATGAATGGGTATTGAATCCAAGTTCGATTGAAGAGCTAGTTTATGAAGTACCTTGCGTGTGGAAATGCGAACACGAGCAAAGTAAACACTAAAGACGCTGCTTCAAATTCAATGCTTAATACGAAAATGCCCCATTACTGAATGACAGTAATGGGGCATTTTTATATTGGATTAGATTGATGCCTTCACGTCAATAAAGCGATAAGCATCAACCGCCAAAAGAATTAGCGACGTGCTTTCGCTTTACCACGGTTTTGATGAATCTTAAGCTTTGCTTTCATCTTACGTTTTTCCGATGAACGACTCTTGCTACGGCCACTGCGATCAGGTGCAAGGTCTTTTTCAAGGCTTGGTTCAAAGCCATCTAACCACTCTTGAGGCAAGCGTGTATCCAGTAGTCGCTCAATGTCACCCAATAGGTAGGCTTCGTCTTGGCTCATCAATGAAATTGCCAAACCGCTGTTACCGGCACGACCTGTACGACCAATACGGTGAACGTAGTCTTCTGCTTTAAATGGCATATCGTAGTTCACAACTTGTTCTAGTTGCTGAATATCGATACCACGCGCTGCTACATCCGTTGCAATCAACGCTCGCACTTTGCCCGATTTGAAATCATCCAATGCTTTTTGGCGCGCACCTTGGCTCTTATCGCCATTGATTGATGCCGCTTTAATGCCGTCTAGTTTAAGCTCTTTTACTAGCGCATCGGTACCCTGCTTAGTTTTAGTGAATACCAGCACTTGTTGCCAGTTCTTTGAACCGATCAAGTAAGCCAGAAGTTCACTCTTACGCGATTTATCAACCGGATAAATCATCTGTGTTACGGTTTCAGCGGTGCTGTTTTTTGGCGTAACTTGAATTTCACTTGGCTTCTGCATCATACGATGTGCAATCGCTTTGATTTTGTTATCAAACGTTGCAGAGAAGAACAGCGTTTGACGCACTTCATTCATACGAGAAAGGATACGTTTGATGTCAGGCATGAACCCCATATCCAACATACGGTCTGCTTCGTCTAGCACCAGTACTTCTGTATGGCTCAACATGATGTTCCTAGTGAACATGTGATCGATAAGACGACCAGGTGTAGCAACAAGAATATCTGCCCCCCCGCGTAGGTTATCCGTTTGAACCTTCATGCTAACGCCGCCGTACGCTACAACCACTTTAATTTCAGTGCCCTTCGCGTAGCTAGTGAGGTTGTCAAACACCTGCTGTGCGAGTTCACGTGTTGGTACTAGCACAAGCGCGCGAACGAGCTTAGGGTTCGGAATAACGTTGTCTTTTGTTTCGATTAATCTTTGGATAATCGGTAAACCAAACGCAGCCGTTTTACCCGTACCCGTTTGAGCACCAGCCAGTACGTCTTTGCCTTCTAATACCAATGGAATCGCTTGTTCTTGAACACTGGTTGGAGCCGTAAAGTTAAGCTCTGATAGCGTAGCAAGAAGGTGCTCAGACAATCCTAGTTGGTTAAAAGATTTAGTAGATTCAGACATAGTATGATGCTCAAAGATTAAATAGGCGCGGATTGTAGCAAACCTGCATTACGCTGTTTACCTTTCCTTTTGATTTTTCTTCATTTGAAGCGCATTAAACTGCTTTGCTTCTTCTAAAACGTTGGGATAAAGCTCAACAAAGTGACACTGCAACGTATTATAGTGACGCTCGAGGTCATCGTAACATACTTCGAGCATACCGAGCTTAGGCCTTCTCAGTGCCATTCTTTGCAATACCACCTCTATAGATGACATGTCCTGATAGCTTTCCAACCAACGTTGTTCTGCCATTTTTTGATGCATCGTAATGAAATTCTCAGGCCAGTGCAGCTCTTGATGTTCAAAGATCTGTTGATGGCTATCTAAACAAAAACGCTCTAATGTCTGCTGCGAGAACTGAGCCCAATGATTGGCTAAGCAGTGATCCCAAAATACATCGAGTGCGATAGGCGCAAAGCGTCGTGTTTGGTCTGAGAACAGCGATTTAGCAGAACGAGATACATCATGACGATCAGTATAGCTATCAACAAATCGATGAAGCCTAATGCCGTCAGAAAGTGAATCCGAATACTGTTTATTGGTGTCGCCTTTAACAAAATCACCCAACAGGTTACCTGCTAAGTTGCTGTTACAGTGCTTGGCGATGTGAAGGTGTGCGAGAAAGTTCATTGAACCTCATTAAAGTATCGAGAACTAAGTAACATGGTAAACGTACTCGTTTATCTTCGCGAACTTTAATGAGGATAGTTTTGTTATGACGTGTGAGCGAATGAGATTTGCTCAGTTTAAGAATTGTTTAATTTGAGAACGTTGAACTACAGAAACCTTTAGTTCAGGTAACGCCTAGTTTGAAGACTTAAAAAGTTCTTCTGCTAATTGTTTAACCGTCTGTTCATAGTCAGATAAATCGATGCCAATTTCCATAGCATCTAACAACTCAAGACTTTCGTCATTGTAAGATTGGTCACTCATAGTGCCCCCTCTATTCCTTAGTGTGGACATGATGTCCGATTAACTAGTGCACCATCTTGGACTTATATTATGTCACTTTGATGAAAGCACTCTACTCTACCCATTCCATATTCATAGCTTGAAGCTACTCGCGATCATTAGCGTTTTTTACGCTAAAGGGGTATACGCGAACGACATATGTACTGCCACCTTACACCAAGTACAACAAATTACTCTACAAATTTTGAAGCCGATCATGGTCAAACGTTTGCTTTGGTCAGTTCAATGCTGTTAAACCCCTCGATGTAAGAATAAATTTACAGTGGATATTTTTAATTACATTAGGCATTGCATTTGGAATTAAACTCAATCAGAATACTTCAAAATCGAGATATTCTTTGGGTTTATGCGCTTAAGCTAGAAGAATTACAATCAAAACACACCCTAACGTAAAGAATTATATACAATGAATAAATCAAAGGTTTTTGGTAGTACTTTGATCATTGCAGGCACAACCATCGGTGCTGGCATGCTCGCCCTTCCACTTGCTTCTGCAGGTATTGGCTTTTCAACTTCACTTTTCTTGATGCTTGGTTTATGGGCATTAATGGCCTTTACGGCTCTATTAATGGTAGAGCTTCACCAATTTGCAGAATCTGACGCAACCCTACACACTTTAGCTCACACCATTTTAGGAACAAAAGGTAAATGGATTGCGAGCTTCGCTGTTATGTTCCTATTTTACGCGCTATGCGCTGCATACATCGCGGGCGGTGGTGCGCAGTTTAACCAACGTATTTCGGATATCGCGGGTATCGAACTCAATGGTCAAATCACCACACTACTATTTACCCTATTAGTTGCCGGCGTTGTTACGATTGGTACTCACAGTGTTGATAAAGTTAACCGTGTTTTATTCGGACTCAAACTGATTGCAATGGTACTAGTACTCAGCTTCCTAGCACCAAACATTACATCTCAGTACCTATTAAGCATGCCTTTACAGCAAGGTTTGATTGTTGCAGCGATTCCTGTTGTATTTACTTCTTTTGGCTTCCACGGCAGTATCCCATCTATTGTTCGATACCTAGACGGCGATGTTCGTTCTTTACGTAAGGTTATGATTGCAGGCTCTGCCCTACCATTAGTTATCTACGTTTTCTGGCAGAGTGTTACTTTGGGTGTGGTTAGCCAAGAACAATTGTTGTCCGATACAAGCTTGGGGGCACTTTTAGTATCACTATCGCAAACCGTTCATCAATCAAACTTAAGCGTCATCGTCGGTGTATTCGCGGATCTTGCACTGCTGACTTCTTTTATTGGCGTGAGCTTGGGCTTATTTGAATTCATGGGCGATTCGTTAAGCAAGAAACTAGGCAGTGCTAAACGTGTTAAAACGGCCGCTATCACTTTCTTACCGCCATTAGGTTTTGCCCTGTTCTACCCACAAGGTTTCATAATGGCATTAGGCTATGCAGCCATTGCACTTTCAGTACTCGCGATTCTTTTGCCGACAGTCATGGTATACAAGGTCCGTTACACTGACTTCTCAGTTAAACCTCAAGCTCCAGAAGCGACGTACCAAGTGTTAGGTGGAAGCAAAGCGCTGTTTTTAGCAGGTAGCGTTGGCGTGTTTATCATTGCGGTTCAAGTCCTTATTTCAGTAGGGCTATTGCCTTCTCTAGGTTAACAAATTCATACCGCACAAAAATACTTGATTGAGATCTCATAAACGATATGTTGGTATCATTAATTTTCACAATTAGTCGATTGATATCACATTTTTATTAGGGTCGGTTATTTAGAGTCCACGGTAAAGGATTTACCGTGGAGTTTTTATGAAAGAAGTACAATTTCGAACGATAGACAAACTGTTTATAAAAATGTCTATTAACGACAAGTTTTGGGTCATTTTCTTAATCTTTGTCGCCGCAGTGGCAAGTCTTGCTGGCCTCAACTACGTCAACACAATCAAACAAATCGATACTAGTGCTAAACAGCAGGTTGAACATCAACTGCAAGGCATTTTATCAGCGTCAGACTCCCCCGGTTCTCTTCGCTCTGTTAGTCAACAAAGCAGCCCTCAAAAAACCTCTCTTTCAAACAATGGTTCGGTGACTGCAACAGCACTTGCACAGGATGGTAACTACTACTCACTTACCGTTTCAACTAAAGATATACAGAATCAAAAGCAGCAAGCACTTTACTCTTTATTACTCAGTTTTTTATGGTGTGTGCCTTTTGGTCTTTTTTGTTACTGGGTAGCGACTTTCCTAGGCGGCGCACTTTGGGTTCTTTATTCAACGACACAAAAGATTGGTGATGGTGACTTAACATCACGCCTTGGCTTCCACCCTGGCCGAGACGAGTTTGGAACGATTGGTTGTGCTCTTGACCGCTCAATGGACACCCTTAGTGAGTTAGTCAACAACGTAAACCACAGTGCAGCAACCCTAAGTGAAACGTCAGCTTCTTTCGAAACAGAGATGAAGCGCAGTGAGACTCAAATCATGAGCCAGAACGCATCTTTAGATTCTGTTGCTACTGCAATGGATCAGATGACGGCTTCAGCGAATGAAGTATCTAACATTTCTGCACGCTCAACAGAGCAAACTGAACAAGACGCACAGCAGATCAACGATAGCCACGCAAAGGTTCAACAAGCAATTTCAGAGATCACGACTCTTTCTGCTTTAATTGAGCAAACCTCTTCTTCTGTTACGAGCTTGAATGTAAACACAAGCCAAATTAACGAAGTCATCACGACGATCAACGCTATTTCAGAGCAAACTAACTTACTTGCTCTGAATGCCGCGATTGAAGCGGCTCGTGCAGGCGAACAAGGACGTGGTTTCGCTGTCGTTGCTGATGAAGTAAGAACACTGGCAAGTCGCACTCAGTCAGCAACGGTAGAGATCCAAGCGATGATTGAGCGCTTACAACAAGAGAGCCAAAATATCGCGAAGATCACCGAACAAACGGTTGATCAAGCGCAAACCAGTAGCCAGCTGATTTCAGACATTGGTCACGATGTAAACTCTATTGCAGATTCAGCTCAAGCGCTGATGGATATGAGTATTCAAATCGCAACTTCGGCAGACGAGCAAAGCAACGTAGCCAATACCATTGCAGCAGAACTTAACGATATTCGCAGTCAATCTGATGTGATTAAAGAAGTGGCTCAAAACTCGTCAAATGGTGTATCTAGGCTAACAGAGGCATCGGTTTCTCTGTCTCAAACGTTGGCGCGATACCGCACTTAATTTCGTTAAAAGAAGGCTGCAGCTGGTTTTATTTACCCGAAAGACAACGAGCAGCCGAAAACGGAATCAAGTTGTAAGCATAAAAAGGACTCTATTGAGTCCTTTTTCTTTGAACAATGTAAATACACTAGCGCGACATTCATAAAATACCACAAGCAAATGCTGCGCAAACCAAAGTGATCCTGTAACATACGTTCTACAGATGACAACCACTACAAACGAGAATGACAAACAACATCACTGGCAACCCTGCGCTAAGAGCGGAAAGAGAAAAAGAAGCAAAGCAAAAGAAGGCGGCTAAAGTTTCAACCTTTGACATGAAGGCATTTTGGAAAGATATCAAATCTCGATTTAAAAAAGGCATTTTCGGCGCTGGCATCCTTATCAGTTTCGGACTCGCCATTGGTGCCATTATCTGGCTACTGAAGTACTTCAACATTGCTAAAGAATACTCAGTAGTTGGCAGTATTAAGATGTCCTCACTCATGAAGTCCATGTTTCATGTTGACGCACCTCTTTTATTTGGGGCCATTATGTATGGGATCTTATTTGTCCTGTTCACAATGAAGGATTCAACCATTGCACTAGCGATCAAGCTATATGACCTTGTTTTCGCAACAGCCATTGCAGCTGTCCTTGCTTCAATTGTTATTATGAGTGGTCATTCGATTGATTTTCTAACAGTGAAACCCAATTGGCTAGCATTGTGGTCGATGACCCTAAATTACATTGCCGTGGCTCTTTTTGCTGTCAAATTTATATTTGTGTCTACTGGCATGGAAAAGTCGCCCAATCGTGGAAAACCTATTCAATATTTCGGCTTGATACTTGGATATTTTGGGGGCGGGTCATACATGATTTATACGAGCTTGAATGAGCAAGCGTTCACTGTTCTTGGCATATTTTGCGCGGTGCTATTGCTACTCATGTTTGTCGCATTTTTCGGTATTGGCCGTAAAGAAGTTAAAAAAGATCCTCTTGCTGATACGTTTTTTGGCGCTGTTTCGATGTGCCTGGTAGCAACATTGTACGCGGGACTACTTTATATCGCTTGCAACATTCCATTTTCTACCAAAGAGATATTATGCTCTTTCAATGCCGATTCGCTCGCTAACGAGTGTATGGTCTTTCAAGCTTCTTTATCTGAATGGTAGGACTAACTATCGAACTTCAAAGTTCAGTAGTAAACAAATAGCCATTACAATCGAATATGTAATAGCTAAATAAGAATCTTACGCGGGTGGCTGAAAAAGCTCATGCAACACATAACGGCTGAGCGGCAATAAAAGAGCGGTATAATGCCCTTGCCGAAAGTGATACAGAATTTAAAGCATCTAACGACGGGTGAACTCCCACTCTTACTACTTCAAGTAATGCTTAGAAAACCAATGCTTTTTATAGCGGTTAAAGCCCGACGCTCATATGCACAATATTCACGCAAGTCAAGAAGACACCCATAAGTCTCACCAATGATAACCAAGTTTTGTTTCAAGTCGAGCAAGCACTTGCCCTTTTTCAACACGTTGCCCCTTAGAAACAGTAAGCTCACTGACCGTTCCCCCCACTTGAAAGCTCAAAGGAGACGTTTGTGCACTGCGCACTATGCCGCTAAGCTCACGAGTTTGCGTATGTGATTGAAAGACAGTGGTTATGTATTTGACGCTACGAATGGGCTTAGTTGCGTCAGAATCCGATATAGCAGTTTGTTGCTTACATCCCGTTAGGGCAAAGACAATAAATAACAGAGCAATAGATTTCACGGGACGGCCCGAAGTTATGGTACTCCATTCCAGTATGACAAACTGTATAATATTTAACTATTCTATTATCATTACCATGAAGTTTGTCGCAAAGGGGAGATTATGAGGTGTCAGAACTGTCTAATATTCGAGCTTAGGGGTAATCTAATTGAACGGGTCTTTTTCGCTTACCCTCTTGCTGCAGGTGACACATAATGAATAAAACAGAAGCACCAAACACCGACGATATTACATGCCCTTTATGCCAACACGACGAATATCTGCTTTCAGAAAGTGGAGAAAAGTTCACTTGCGCATCTTGTGGTTTCCACACAAAACAATTTAGTAAGGTAATCAGCCTTTCACTAGGCTCTACCCCACCAACGCTGCAGAATTCGATATACCACCACTTGAGCAGTGCTTGCCATTAATCCAAACCGAAATCTCTTCCAAACTGTAGATATCCTGAACTGCTAGCTCTGTTGAGCCGGCTTCGGGATCTACGACTGCTTCATCAATACTTGGACGTAATCGAAACGATTGAATACCCGCACGAACACCCGCCTCAATTCCTTTCAAAGTATCATCTACATAGATGCACTCATTAGGTAGAAAGCCCATATTCATTGCGGTGTACATAATAAGATCAGGCTCTGGTTTCCAACTATTAGCATCGAAAGCAGAAAACACTTTGCCTTTAAAGTCGTCGAGCATTCCGGTCATTGCTAAAGAAGATTCCACTCGAGATTTCGGTGCATTAGAAGCGATACAAAACTCAATGTCTTGTCTCTTTAGAAATTCAATAAGCTCAATAGCACCATCCATCGGCTTTAAATGACGTTGGAACAGTGCTTCTAATTCAGTGCGATAAAGTGGTTCAAGTGTATCAATCGAGATAGATAACCCTAAACGTTCTTGTGTATCCATCAAGATGTCAGCCAATTTTCCACCTTGAAAGTGGGCATAGCAATCAATAACGTTTAACTTCGCCCCAAAGCCAGAGAATACATTCACCAAGGCTTGGCAACATAGCTTTTCGCTATCGATGAGTGTCCCGTCACAATCGAAAATTACACATTTAGTCTGTTCTAACCGCATAGCTCTCTCACTCGCATTGAATTCAATGCCTTATCCTATAGGGTTATGTGAAGTGTCGAGATGATTAAGGTAACACTTTACCGACACAAGCTTATTTCACTTCGCGAAATATGCAGTTGATCACTTTATGACTCAGCATAAGCAACAGTTTTCACCAAATTGACAAGGTTTCTACAAAGTCAAGCCTTGATAGGTATACAAAGTTAGCCCAACTGCAGTTGAAAATATAAATTTACGATAGAGAATGGTACGAAGGATAACAGGCAGATGAACTAGAGATATAAGAACCCGCTCAATCACCTATTTATATCAAGATGACTAAGCATGGAACGAAGATAAATGAGAAAAAGACCGTTAAATAATAGTCGACTCTTTCGAAACTTTAGTTTCGGTCACGGGCATAGGAACCAGCTCAATACTACCTGTGTCTGGATACGAATCACGGATAGCAACATACTCTGGTAAGTGGTTCAATAAAAGCTTAGTAAGCTGAGGATCAAATTGATAGCCACTTTCTCGCTCGAACAAATCGACAACCATCTCTAATGGCCACGGCTCTTTGTAACAACGAGTACTAAGTAGCGCATCAAACACATCCGCAACTGCCGTGATACGAGCAAACAAATGAATGTCTTCCCCCACCTTACCACTAGGATATCCAGTACCGTCCCAGCGCTCATGGTGTTCGTTAGCAATAATTGCAGCCAAATTAGTAATATCGCCAGATCCGCTCTTTAATAAGTTATAACCTGCAGTAGTATGAAGTTTCATTACTTCCCACTCTTGATCGGTTAACTTACCTGGTTTATCCAAAATTGATTCTGGGACTGAAATCTTACCCACATCGTGCATCGGGCTAATGATCTCAATCATTTCGACCTCACGATGGCTTAAGCCACGTTGCTTAGCAAGCAATGCCGATAGTTTAGCAACACGCTTAACGTGATTACCGGTTTCACCGGAGCGAGTTTCAATCGCCTCCCCTAAAACGTGAATCATATCTTTCTGAATATTTAGCGTTTGTTTCTGAAGTTTTAAAATTCGTTTGTTCTTTTTCGCGAGTTCTTTCTTTTGGCGCAAGGTGACAAATTGCATCAAAATAATCAGGCTCAAACCCGCAATCACCAGCGATAAACCCAATAACAACTGAAAATTTTTGCGAATGAAAGATGAAGGCTCGTTAATAAATACAGCCTCATCTGGCAAAGCGTTTGTGCTAATCCCGTGTCGTTTCATTGCAAGGTAATTAAATACAAAACGTTTATTGTCTCCGGGGGTCAACGGTGTCGTAAAACCAAGAGGAAGGTACTTATCGAGTGCATCGACAGCCTCTTCACCCATACTTTGTGAATGGTTAACATACCCACCGAGTACATCACCTGAAATGTAGAACTGCCACAAAGCAAACACAGGAGCTGCACTTGCCGTAGACAAAGTGTCCGCAATTTCTTGATAAGTGTGATAGATACCTTGTTTCAACTCGGTGTTGTAGTGACTAAGTAAAACTGCGTCGTCCGCAGAAATTCCTTTCAAAAATTGGCTTGTATGCTCGAGTGATAGATCGCGTATTTCTACCAAATTAATATTTGGGAATTTGGCCATCCTGATATTCATTTCTTTGCGGATCAGCTCAGAAGTGACACTGTAATCATTTATGAAATAGAGATTCTTTAGATTAGGTCTTAGTTTAGAAATCAGCTGGATATTTACGTCTATCTGATCGTTCTCGTAAAGCACAGTTGCTCTGTCAGATACTGCATACATATCTGTACTGGTGTCATTAATCCCAACGGCCACCACTGGTGTCGAACGATCAATTAAAGTGCTTAATGATTCAAGGAAATTGGCTGCGTTATCGTCAGTAGCAATTACACCGTCAAATTCGTAACCAGCATATTTAACTTTCAAATAGTTCGAGAGAGAGCCGTAGTAGTCAGGGCTATGGATACGCTTTGAATCCAAATACTCGATCGAGAGTTTAACTTCGGTTTGAGATTGGCTGAACGCACTGTCTATCCCTTTTTGGAAATCAGCGGTCCATTGGTAAGAAGGTTCGTATGAGTGTAAAACTAGGATGCGTTTGATATCCCAGTCGTTAGCAAAACTGAGTGAAGAATAAGCGCTAATACACAATACAGCGATTGATATCAATAGCTTGCACATACAATACCCTTTAAATAAGATGGGGTATTGTACTTAGATTAACGCTTTCTCAAAGAATCTTTAGTTCTCGATCCACACTTTATCGCAAGAAGCATGATCTTGTACCCAAAAATCGTGTAACTGCTTAGCAAAGTCGTTGATACTTTGACCACTCCCAGCAACCACGTCCGATATCAACAGCGAACCTTCCACTGCTGTGACAATTGCACTCGCCACCACTTCACCACTTTGAGTACCAATATATAAAACATGATCATCAGACAGCATAATTTGGCTCAAGAACTCAAGCATGTGCGCCCTTTCGGCTTCATCTTGGTACACACTGGCTTGGTTAAGCGAGAACAGAACGGTCAGTTTATGGAAATCGACTTTATGCAGTTCATCTATTTGGGAAGGCGTTTGATCTTGAGCTAGGAGTTGGTATGACTTGGATGGGAGTTTGCTTTGATAAAGTTCACGACCTAGGAGGCTTTCTTTTGCGGGGTAAGCAATGTCGAGCTGACTAAACAGCCATTGATTTTTCTTATGTGCTATTTCAGGTATTTCGTTATTCATTCTTTTAGTACCTACGGTTAGTATCCCCAAATATCGCAGCTATTTGGAAGACATAGGGTCGGCTGAGGTGCCGAGCTACAAGCAGAAAGCATACAGAGCATGGCCAAGGCCAACAAGTACTTTAAATGCCTCATCTTTTTCATCATCCAACAACACCCTTTAAGAACTTAGCGAAAAGCTCTACACTCGTACTCAAGCTTTCAATATCCTTATAGTAAACAGAACTATATATAAATAAAAAGGACTTCTTATGAAAAAAGCCTTAATAGCAGCAGGTATCATCACAATGTTAGCTGGCTGTTCAGACAATGAGGTTGGCGACGTCTCACTGGGTTTCTTCACCATGAAGGATATCAAGATGTCTTCATTAGATGACGATAAGATCGCAGGTGTTACCTGTCATATCGCATCAATCGAAGCAAACCTAAGTCTCTCTGATCCAAGCGATAGCTCTATCTCTTGTCGCCAAACAGGTGAAATTACACCAGAAATGATAGCTCAAATAGACAAGAGCAAATCAGGCGAAGTGGTATTCAAGCAGTCAAAAAGTATCTTCTTTAAAACAATGAAGGTCCGTCGTATCTACGATGCAGAGAATCAGTCACTGCTTTACTTGTCTTACACCACCAAAGAAACGGAAGGCAGTTTCAAACATAGCCTTTCAACTGTTCCGCTTTGGGGTACAGAGGCTTACGTAGATCCAGCAACGCTTGTTCCCGCTGAATAGCCTCAAGCCAAAGTAAGACTATTCACCTGTACACTCATTGTGCAGGTGATTCAAAATGTAATAAAAATGAAAGAAACAGAAACAAAATGTGATATCATGCGGCAAAATTTTTTCACTGTATTTTTCATATGAAGTTTCCTGGACAGCGTAAATCTAAGCACTACTTTCCAACTCACGCACGTGATCCGTTGGTCAACCAAATTCAACAAACACCTAAGCTTCACCGCGCAACGATTGTCGGTGTTGGCCAAACGATTGTTGATATCGAGGCCCGTGTTGACAACGAGTTCCTAGAAAAATACGAGCTGAGTAAAGGTCACTCACTGGTATTGGAAGAAAGTAAAGCAGATGCGCTGTATGAAGAGTTAGTTGCGCGCGGTTTGATCACGCATCAATACCCTGGCGATACTATCGGCAACACACTGCACAACTATTCTGTACTTGCAGACAGCAAATCTGTACTGCTTGGCGTTATGTCTAAGAAGATTGAAGTTGGTTCATTCGGCTACCGTTATCTGTGCCGTACTTCTTCTCGTATGAATCTAAACCACCTTCAAACTGTTGATGGTCCAATTGGTCGCTGCTACACGCTGATTTCTGAAGATGGCGAACGTACGTTTGCAATCAATGAAGGCCACATGAACCAACTACTTCCAGAAAGCATTCCTGAAAAAGTGTTCGAGAAAGCTTCTGCATTGGTTGTGTCGTCATACTTAATGCGTGGCAAACCTGAAGATCCGATGCCAAAAGCGGTACAAAAAGCGATTGAATATGCGAAAGCACACAATGTGCCTGTTGTACTTACGCTTGGTACTAAATATGTGATCGAAGGTAACGCTGAATGGTGGCAAGAATACCTGAAAGAAAACGTAACCATCGTCGCGATGAACGAAGACGAAGGTGAAGCGCTAACAGGCGAAAAAGATCCTCTGCTAGCTGCTAACAAAGCACTTGAGTGGGTTGACCTAGTTCTATGTACTGCAGGTCCTATTGGCCTATACATGGCAGGTTACACTGACGAGCCAGCGAAACGCGAAACCACACTGCCATTGTTACCGGGTAATATCCCTGAATTCAATAAATACGAATTTAGCCGCGCTATGCGTAAGCAAGACTGCAAAGACCCAGTAAAAGTGTATTCTCATATTGGCCCTTACCTCGGTGGCCCACTTGAAATTAAGAACACAAATGGTGCTGGTGATGGTGCACTTTCAGCACTGTTACACGACATGGCAGCAAACAGCTACCACCACGTGAATGTACCAAACTCTGAGAAACACGAGCACGCTTGTCTAACTTACTCTTCACTGTCTCAAATTTGTAAGTACGCAAACCGTGTAAGCTACGAAGTATTGACTCAGCACTCTCCTCGCCTTTCTCGTGCACTACCTGAACGCGAAGATAGCTTAGAAGAAACATACTGGGATCGTTAATCGACCATATTGGATTGCTGACTGATTGAGGTTAGCGCCTAACTTGATTACCTTTTCCTAAAGGGCTGCCATATGCAGCCCTTTTTGTATTCGACACTAATATAACTGCAGCTGAGGGTAATCTGTTCGAATATTTTGCTCGTTTAAGATTTGATCTCGCGCAATGACTCTTGAGATCTGTCATCTTCCAGCACATAATTCGTGTGGTTTGCCTTTACTTGGCAAATTTATACAGTACCATCGCCACGCAAACGTTTACGTACCACCTTTCGGTTCTGATATAAGGATCAAATATGCTGTCTGATATTGATATTTGTCGCTCTACTCCCCTTAAAAACATCAGTGAGGTTGCCAAGCAAGCAGGCCTGCACCACAACGAACATCAGCCATTAGGGCAATACAAGTCTAAAGTGTCTCTCACATCACTTGAACGCCTCGTCAACCAACAAGATGGTAAATTGGTCGTGGTAACGGCTATCACACCAACGCCTCTTGGTGAAGGCAAAACCGTCACCACTATTGGATTAGCACAAGGCCTCGCAAAGATTAACCAATCTTCCATGGCCTGCATTCGCCAACCTTCAATGGGCCCGGTATTTGGTGTAAAAGGTGGCGCTGCGGGTGGTGGTTACTCTCAAGTCGCTCCTATGGAGCAATTAAATCTACATCTGACGGGTGACATTCATGCTGTGACGGCCGCTCACAACCTCGCTTCTGCTGCCATTGATGCGCGTTTGTATCATGAACAGCGTGAAGGGTTAGAAGCCTTTGAAGTGCGCTCAGGCTTAAAAGCACTAGATATCGACCCAAGTAGAATCGTTTGGCGGCGTGTGCTCGATCATAATGATCGCGCATTGCGCATGATCACGGTTGGCAAGAACGAAGCAAACAAAACAATTAATGGCTTTGAGCGAGAAGATGGATTTGATATCTCAGCCGCTTCAGAGCTGATGGCTATTCTTGCTCTAGCTGATAATCTTCAAGATTTAAGAAAGCGTATCGGACGAGTGGTACTTGCTTACAATAAACAAGGCTTGCCATTGACCGCAGATGATTTCAACGTAGCGGGCGCAATGACAGTGACAATGAAGGACTCTATCGAGCCTACATTGATGCAAACCCTAGAAGGCGTACCGACCCTCATACATGCAGGGCCTTTCGCAAACATCGCCCACGGTAACTCTTCCATTATTGCCGACAAGATAGCATTAAAGCTGAGTGACTTTGTTGTAACTGAAGGTGGTTTCGGCTCAGACATGGGTTTTGAGAAAGCATGCAACATCAAAGTAAAAGCATCCAACAAGAAGCCTGATTGTGCTGTCGTTGTCGCAACATTGCGTGGATTAAAAGCCAATTCTGGTTTATACGATTTGAGACCGGGTACTCCGTTACCAGATTCAATCTTTAGTGATGACCAAGACGCGCTTATTGCGGGTTTTGAGAACCTGAAATGGCATATCAATAACGTAAAGCAATACCGAGTACCGACAGTTATTGCGATTAACCGATTCCCGCAAGATTCAGCTCAAGAACTAGAAGCATTGAAACAGATGATCACTGACTTTGATTCAAACGTTAGCGTTGAAGTGAGTGAAGCATTTGGTCAAGGCGGCGAAGGCGCGACTCAGTTGGCGCATGCCGTGGTAAAAGCATGCCAAAGTGAGAGTGAATTTAAGCCTTTATACAACTCGGAGCAAAGCATAGAAGAAAAACTGATGGCTGTCGCTGAAGTCGGTTATGGCGCAGCAAGTATCTCGCTATCACCACTGGCGAAAAAACAACTGGCTGAGTTTAATCAACACGGCTATAGCGACCTCTCAGTTTGTTTGGCAAAAACGCCTCTATCGATCTCTACAGAAGCACATATAAAAGGTGCACCAACTCAGTTTAACGTACCCGTTAGAGAGCTAAAACTGTGTGCGGGGGCCGGCTTTATTTACGCGCTGTGCGGAAATGTAATGACCATGCCTGGCCTACCCGACAAACCGGCTTTCATGTCATTAGATATTGATAGTAATGGAAATATTATCGGCCTGAGCTAGATGCCCTTAGCTAGATAAACTGCGAAAAATCGCGATTAACTGGCTCTGATTACAGACTGTATCGATCAATTGAGCAATGATTTTAATACGAAGTGATTGCTCAACAATCAAGCTTTAGTGCAAAAAGTTGCACTAAAATCGTAATTATATGCGCATCTTATCTTAAGTTCTGGGGCAAGATCACATTAAAAACCCTATAAAATATATAGTATTGCGCTGATTCTTTAAGGACAGTGATGAATACGAGTATAAAAAAACTAGTCAGCCAATTTCTATGCACCATATTCGCTCTAGGATTAGTCCCTGCCCTGTATATCAATTCTGAATTTGACAGAGTTGAAGCTCAGCATACGCTAAATATCAAGCAATCGAGCCAAAATCAGATTGAATACAGCTTTCATGAACTCGCCGTTATCGTGGAGCAAATTTCTAACTCTGTCCCTTCTATTGCAGACTCTCAAACGTTACTTCGTGCAGTTCAAGATCCGTCACTCATCCACAAAGAAACACTACAAGATCTTTGGGTCATGTTAGCGCGTGGCCAAAAATACTATTCTCAGCTACGCTACCTAGATCTAGATGGTAACGAAGTCTACCGTGTTAACTACAAAGACGGCCAAGCCACGGTAGTTCCGGATAACGAACTGCAAAATAAATCTTCGCGTGATTATTATCAGGCACTAAAAAAATTAAAGATTGGAGATGTCAGCTCTAAAGGCATTGATCTTGAAATCGAAAACGGCAAAATTGTCCGCCCTTTGATTCCTGCACTTCGAATTATGACCCCCGTAGCTGAAGGCGACAGTATTGTTGGTTACTTCATTGCGAACCTGAACATGCTTGAGATTTATAAGCGATTACATTACCAGATTGGCACATCAGCAGCAGTCCCAGTCATTCTCAACAAAACCGGGCATGTCATTATGGGGCCAGATCCGACTGAATCATTTGGCCATGTGATTGAGTCGCGCGCCGACAAAACATACGCAAAGCTATACCCTGCTCTATGGAAAAATATTCAAGGCAATTCATCATCGAGCTATTTTGATGGTAAGAATTGGTATTTTCACTCCGACATCAGCCCTAAGATAAAGCAGTTTGAAGGCCCTATTTACATGGTTCTTCATATTGAAAACCAGCAATTTAACAGCCAATACCGACAAGAAAAACAAGCGATTTTCGTTCAGATCATCACCTTATCTTTCCTCATTTCGATGATCTCCGCAGGCTTTGTTCTGTGGAACAGAAACCATAAAAAAAACAGCATAGATAGCCAACTCGCAAAGGCCGCCATGAATGGTATGTCTGCTTTAGTCATTACAGACAGAAACAACCGAATCATCAAAGTAAACCAAGAGTTCACTCG
Organism: Vibrio sp. TMPB1044; assembly: GCF_030442075.1. Classification (NCBI taxonomy): domain Bacteria; kingdom Pseudomonadati; phylum Pseudomonadota; class Gammaproteobacteria; order Vibrionales; family Vibrionaceae; genus Vibrio; species Vibrio sp. TMPB1044. Next base: position 163,674 of record NZ_JAUJED010000023.1, read on the forward strand.
TGTTAGTGGGTATGAGTTAGAAGATGTAAAAGGCCGACAACCATCTATGTTTGCCTCCGGCCGCTACAATCAAGACTTCTACATCAAAATGTGGAGCATTATCACTAAGACCGGAGTTTGGGAAGGTGAAGTGGTCAACCGCCGCAAAGACGGGTCTTTGATCACTGAAATACTGCGCATCCAAACCATTAAAGACTCTAAAGGTGTAATTCAGTTTTATGTCGCGTCATTTGTCGACATCAGTAAACACAAAGAACTTGAAAACAAACTTAGAAACCTAAGTGAGAAAGATGCATTAGCTGGGTGTTGGAACAGACGAAAGTTTGACCTTGAACTTCGAGATGAGTGTTCTCGTGTTAATCGTTACCCTACTCGCGAACAATCTTGTTTAGCCATCTTGGATATTGACTACTTCAAACGCATAAACGACAGGTTTGGGCATGATTATGGTGATCGAGTCATTCAAACAGTTGCTCAAGTACTTCAACGTGAATGCCGTGAAACTGATTTCGTCGCTCGCATTGGTGGCGAAGAGTTTGGCGTAATTCTACCTCACACAACAACTGAAGAAGCAGAATACGTTCTAAATAGGCTGAGAGTCGCTGTCAGCCTTGAACTCGACAACGTGGTCACCGTGAGCGGTGGGATTACTAACGTAACAAATGATCCAGCACTTAATTACAAGTGCGCCGATTTAGCGTTATATGAGGCCAAAGCGGCAGGTCGAAACAAAGTGTGTTTATTTCTAGACAAAGAAATGAGCGAAATCGCCTAGCAAAAATCTATATCGTCCCGCTAGGCTTTAATCGGGCCAACAGCCATTGACTTAGCAGCCTTATCATTCAGTAACATCACAATTTAGCAATCAGCTTGGTGCAGGATAGAACTCCAACTTATTCCCTTCGACCACCAGAATACAATCCATGTTCGCAGCATGAGCAGCCTGCTTACCAAGATTGGTATCTTCAAATACAACACATTGCTTGGGTTGTAATCCCATACCGAAACAAGCGTCCAAGAAGGTATCTGGATTTGGCTTATGATTCTTCACATCTGTTGCTGTCACTAAGATATCCAGCTTGCTCAAGATATCCGTTTTATCTAATAGCTGTTCTGCACTTATACGCTGACTGCCTGTCCCGACAGCTATCTTCTTACTTCCTAGATTTTCTAACAGTAGAGAATGAGTACACGGGATGATATCGCCTTTATCTTCAATAGCGGCAAATGATGCCATCTTAAACGCTGAAACAGCTTGTGGATCGAGCGATAAGCCGTATTTACTGTTCACCTCATCGGCTATCTTATAACTCGGCATTCCACCTAAGCTGTGCAGCCAAGATGCTTCGAAGTGAAAGCCGAACTCTTCTGCCGTCTGCTGCCATGCTTTGACATGTGCTGGCATTGTATCGATCAACGTACCGTCCATATCAAAGATTAATCCTTCATACGCCGTTAAATCTATTTTCATCACTACTACCACTCTTTAAGAAAATTACTGATACCATAACCAATATTCAGTATCATGACCCCATATTACCGTTCAAAATGGATGTTTATGTTACAAATATCTAACTCTGTTTCGATTCAAGACTGGGAACTTCAGCTAACTGCGATCAGAGCACAAGGAGCCGGCGGCCAAAACGTCAATAAAGTATCGAGCGCGATACATTTACGTTTTGACATCAAGCACTCCACCCTACCTGATTTCTATAAAGAAAAGCTCCTCGCACACAAAGATAGCCGCATTACTAAAGATGGTGTGATTATCATTAAGGCGCAGCAGTATAGAACTCAAGAACAAAACCGTGATGATGCTTTGGTGCGTTTGAAAGAACTGATCCTGGAAGCGACAAAGGTTCAAAAAGTAAGACGAGCAACTAAGCCGACGCGTGGCTCTCAGAAAAGACGTTTAGAAGGTAAAAAGCAAAGAAGTACCACCAAGCAACTGCGCGGAAGAGTAGAATAATAGTTTCATGTCATCAGTGAACACACCACCTACCAAACAACCGTTCTAACTCTATTTGCTTGAGCAAAAACGATACCTATTAGACCAAATCGCTACGGCTGTTTTTTGACCGACAAAATCAGTTTGATCAACAACATTCTCTCTTCGCTGGTCAGTAAACGACTGACCGCTGCAACATCTTCTGCTGTAGCTTGTGATGCGCCAACAATATCAAGCACGACATCCAAATCCGTCACTTTTAAGGTTCTGGTGATAGAACGATACTGAGACATTTTGATGTCAGCTTCACCACGTTCAATCCTTTGATAGGTTTTTAAACTCATTCCCGCACTTGAGGCTAATTTTTCTTGCGACAAATTGGCTTGCTTTCTGCGATCAATCAGCGCCATTATTATGGGTTCTTGTGACATAAGCTTATCCTCAATAGACAGTTATGACCTAATTTCAGCAAGAAGCAGACCATATTGACTCGCAACGGTTTACATACGCCATTAAAGGCATATTATTCGATCATTAAAAAACGTTACGTTTCATAAACTTTGACACTTAGAGCGGTCGTGAACGTACAGGCTAGCAAACTTGATTACTCAAGTGTTGGGAAATAATAAAAATTGCAAATTGCGAATAACAAAGACGTCAAATTGGAAATTGCGAATCGTTATACATTGGCATTTCCTTGCATAAAGCACGCTTTAGAATCAGAGAATACCCGCAGTCAAATTATCGCGGTACAGCATAGGCTACTCACCTATAAAGAAGTGTTGTTGCACGGGAACATGTTGGAAGATAAAGAATTAAAACGAGCTTTTTCTGCATTGAACCCAAGCGAAAAAGGTGTCGCGCAAGGTGGTATCAAAAGCATCAATGATGCGATAAAAGAGATGGATGAGATTATCGAAAGATACAGTAGAAAAGCATCTACTGAATTATGCGTCTAATCAATTAGTATCAACGAGTAGCGCAAAACTCTCAACGGCTTAAACAAACAGACCAGACCAAAACAAAACAAAACAAAACAGCCAATCATTATTGAATGACTGGCTGTTTGTTTAACTAACATGAGGAATCTATCTAACGAGAGGTAGCTCTTCTAAACCCACCTAGTAACATCAATGCGCCTAGTAAGCCAAACGTCACACTCCCCCCGCTGCTACCAGAGCCAGATGATGTACGTGCATTCACATAAGCTGTTCGCTTAGCATCAGTAGAAACAAACTTAGCGGTTTCATTCCCTGCAATAACGCTATCGATCCAATCTCTATAATCATAGATTTCTGTAAATACAGAGGTCACCGCAGAATTACCACCACATGTGTCCGGGCCAAAGCTCGTGATACCAACCTGTCGATAGTCAGCACCATCTTTCCAATAGACTGGACCACCAGAGTCACCTTGACAAGTACCATTATAAAGACCAGTAAATACGCTGTAGTCACCATTAAAACAAATTTGATTATCCGTTAATACCGAACCATCAATAAAGGCATTTGCACAAGTCGCGTTGTCTACGTAATTAAGAGATGCTTTTTGCAATAAGGTAGTAGCGTCATACCCTGAACGTGTATCGCCATGACCAACAGCGGTAAACATCTCCAAAGAACTACGGTAACCGTCGGAGCTTGGGCGCTTAACAACATCGTTCACTGAATCAATATTAAGTGCACTTTCAAGCTTTAGGACAGCCACATCGTTACGTAGTAGATCACTCAACGCATTTGAGTAGTCGCTGCGATAGTAAACTTCGGATACACGCGATTTTTGAACATTACCATTAGGAAATTGAGACGTATCTTCGAGCTGTGGAACCACAGTAGTAAATAGCTGCCCTTCTTCATTGCCGTAAATACAGTGTGCTGCCGTCAGAATATGAGTCGGGTTTAAAATTGTCGCGCCACAATAAGGGCCTGTAGAGTAAACACCATCGTAATCAATACGATCAATGAACAAGCTCGCCATTGAAGGAAATTCAGTCACTGAAGCGTCACTACCATTCACGATATAAGGTGTTACGCTCGCGTCAGGAGTACTTTCGACCGAGTTTTCCGTTGCCATAACACTTGATGTGTAAATCAATGGCGCTAAAAGTCCAACAACGGCCTTACGAACCGGACTCAATTTATGGTTAACATTCATAGATAACTCCTTGTAACCCCTACTACTTATTTACAGAAATGATGAATTGCCACCATAACACGTCACAACCAACAGTATAGTAAGTATTTGTAACGATATGGCCACATCTCTCATTTTATAAACTAATTTTGAGTAACCGAACTGAGTTGTAATACAGAAGGTTATACTATTCCAACAACAAAAAAGCCTAACGTTTGACATCTCAATACAGAGAAGTGAACGATAGGCTTTAAGTTAGCTTAGTGGTTTATCTTAAAAGAGATTAGCCACGGTAGTAACGTTGAGGTACGAATGGCATTTTTTCTACCGTCATTGGTAGCTTCTTGCCACGAACGTCAGCGAAGACTTCAGTGCCAATTGCTGCTAAGTCTGTACGAACGTACGCCATAGAAACAGGCTTGCCGGCGTTAGGACCCGCAGTACCGCTCGTTACAACACCAATCTTGTTGTCTTCAGCATCGAACAATTCAGCACCTTCACGTACTGGTGCTTTAGTTTGACCAACAAGACCAACACGTTTACGTTGAACATCTTTCGTTGCGATTTGCTCAAGGATGATATCAGCGCCAGGGAAACCGCCTGCACGTTCACCGTCAGTACGACGCACTTTTTGAATGCCCCATAGAAGGCTAGCTTCTACTGGTGTTGTCGTTGTGTCTAGGTCGTGACCGTATAGACATAGACCACACTCAAGACGAAGTGAATCACGAGCACCAAGACCAATCCACTCTACTTCAGCTTCTGCAGTTAGTTTACGTGCTAGTGCTTCAGCGTGATCGTTCGGTACTGAGATCTCGTAGCCATCTTCACCCGTGTAACCACTGCGGCTCACGATGCATTCAACGCCGTCGATATCCACTTTTTGGACGTCCATGAACAGCATGTCAGCAACGCTTGGTTGGAAACGAGCTAGAACTTCAGATGCTTTAGGCCCTTGAAGTGCGAGTAGAGCGCGGTCATCAATCACTTCCATTTCTACATCTGCAGGAAGATGTGCCGTTAGGTGATCGATATCTTGTGTCTTACAAGCTGCGTTCACAACAACAAACAGGTGATCGCCAAGGTTAGCAACCATCAGGTCATCCATGATGCCGCCCTGCTCATTAGTAAAGAACGCGTAACGCTGCTTACCAGAAGGAAGGTCGATAATATCTACAGGAACCAAAGATTCTAGGACAGCAGCTGCATTTGCACCATGTAGACGAAGTTGCCCCATGTGAGAAACATCAAAAAGACCGGCAGCATCACGAGTGTGTAAGTGCTCTTTCTTTACACCTAGTGGGTACTGAACTGGCATGTCGTAGCCAGCGAAAGGAACCATCTTTGCACCTTCTTCAACGTGAAGTGCGTGCAGTGGTGTTGTTAATAGGTCTTGATTAGCGTGTTCTTGAGTCATTTTATTCTCCATGAAGCGTTGCAGGCTTTCCAAATCGAATCTGCCGCTTATATCTCTATTTAGAGTCGCTTCTAACGCTAGGTCTCAGCATTAGAAACAGTAGATAGTAAAAAGTGATGTCTTTTATATAGGCTTATATAGTTAGCGTTATAAAAATAGATAGCTGTACAAAAGCTCTACAACTCACTTTCTAAGAATTCACTTCAGTAAACTTCAATCAACATGAGTAAACCGTGTTCACTATAGTAAACAAGCCTGAGTCAGTTTTACACCCTTAACAAGATTAAAACAGCTCAAAATGTGACATTTAACAATTTAAAAACAATTATTCGATCCATACAAAAACGCGACATTGATGATTTTCACATCAATATCGCGTCATTTGGCAAACGTTAGAAACAAAGGCAAACGTTTGCATTCACTATAAGAAATTCTAACTTTGTTAACTTATTTTGCAGTCACCCACAAAATCAGCGCATCTTCTGCACTAGTAGAAATCAGCATGTGGCCCATATTGGCATCGTAATACATGCTGTCGCCTTCGCTCATAGGCACAGGTTCGTAGAATTCTGAGTAGAACATCACATCACCGGAGATAATCATTAAGAACTCTTCACCATCGTGACGAACCCAATCATTATATTCTTCGAAAGTACGCGCTCTTACGCGGCTTTTGAATGGCATCATCTTCTTGTTAGAGAGCTCTGTCGCAAGCAGTTCATGCTCATAAGTCGGTGTCGGGTGAGGTTTCCCCTGACCTGCTTTAGTTAAGTCACGACGTCCTGTTGCAACTTTTTTCCTTGGCGGCTCAAAGAGTTGCGGCATATCAATTTGCAAACCCATCGCTAATTTTTGCATAGCCTGAAAGGTTGGCGAGATTTGTTCATTCTCGATTTTGCTGAGCGTAGAACGCGCCAAGCCCGTTCTTTGGCTTGCTTCTTCTAGCGTGATCCCAAGCTTGCCACGGATATCTTTAATACGCTGCCCAAGCCTGAGTGGTTCTATATTCTGGTCTAACGTTTCTTTCGCCAACGTTAAAGATGGGTACTCATCATAAATGTCTTCTGACATAGGTCCCTCATTATTTTCTTACTTCCTGTCTATTCATTTCATTGTTGCATGAAGCGCTTTGTTGATTAAAGAGCACACACAGAAATAAAGCGTGCTCCCTGTAGCAAAACGAGAAAAGTTGTTTCCTATTGGAAATTTTTGTTGAAAATTGATTTTATCGGAGCTATGTTATCGACTTGTTAGATGAAGAGATGCTACTTCAGCTTGTACCAAATGATAGTTTTAACATTTGTGAGAGCTGTTTTTTACCCGAACTTTTGGGAACCAATTCGTGCTGCATTGACCCTACAACGATCGCTTAGACGCTGTAAGAGTACATTTAAAACGCAATTACCGTTTGTCTGTACCTATATGGCGCAAACGATACCGATGCAGAAATCAACGTAAGACCTAATGGACTATAAAAACAATCACCATTAGCTTAATGAAAGGTCTCGACAATGAACGCTTACCAAAACCATAGCTTAGACAGTTTTTTCACTACGAACCTATCTGGTACTGACGATGCAGTATTTGCTGGCATCCAAGCAGAGAATACTCGTCAAAATGAACAAATCGAACTTATTGCTTCTGAGAACATCGTTTCTAAAGCAGTAATGCAAGCTCAAGGCACTTGCCTAACCAACAAATACGCTGAAGGCTACCCAGGCCGCCGTTACTACGGTGGTTGTGAACATGTAGATACAGTAGAAGCTATCGCGATTGAACGCGCTAAACAGCTGTTCAAATGCGAATACGTAAACGTACAGCCACACTCTGGCGCTCAAGCCAACGGCGCAGTGAAACTTGCCCTACTTCAACCTGGCGACACTATTCTTGGTATGTCCCTAGATGCTGGTGGTCACCTTACACACGGTGCACGTCCTGCAATGTCTGGTAAATGGTTCAACGCGGTTCAATACGGCGTAGACCGCGACACTCTTGAAATCGATTACGAAGCAGTCCGCGCTTTAGCTATCGAAAGCCAACCTAAAATGATTATTGCTGGTGGTAGTGCTATCCCACGCGTTATTGATTTCGCTAAGTTCCGTGAAATCGCTGACGAAGTTGGCGCAATCCTAATGGTTGATATGGCACACATCGCGGGTCTTATCGCGACAGGTGCTCACCCTAGCCCACTACCACATGCACACGTTGTTACAACAACAACGCACAAAACACTTCGTGGCCCACGCGGCGGTATGATTCTGACTAACCACGAAGACATCAACAAAAAGATCAACTCTGCAGTGTTCCCTGGCCTACAAGGCGGCCCACTAATGCACGTTATCGCGGCTAAAGCAGTGGCGTTTGGCGAAGCACTTGGCCCAGAATTTAATACTTATATTGATTCAGTGATCGACAACGCAAAAGTTCTTGCTGAAGTGTTGCAAACTCGCGGTTGTGACATTGTGACTGGCGGAACAGACACGCACCTAATGCTGGTTGACCTTCGCCCTAAAGGCTTGAAAGGTAACGTAACTGAAGAAGCATTAGAGCGTGCAGGGATCACATGTAACAAAAATGGCATACCATTCGATACAGAGAAGCCTATGATTACTTCTGGTATCCGCTTGGGTACGCCAGCTGGAACCAGTCGTGGTTTTGGCACTGAAGAATTCAAACTTATCGGTGAATGGATCGGCGATGTTCTTGACGGCTTAGTTGAAAGCCCTGAAGGCAACGCTGAAGTTGAGCAACGTGTTCGCAAGCAAGTTAAAGAGCTTTGCAAACGCTTCCCTCTTTACCGTTAAACCGTTTTTAAGATTTAAATTAAAACCTCATAAATTTTTGGAGAATAAGCAATGGACAATACACTAAAGTTTGCAGACAGCCACGAGTGGGTAAAAGACAACGGTGACGGTACTGTGACTATCGGTATTTCTGAGCACGCTCAAGAGATGCTAGGTGACGTTGTGTTTGTTGACCTGCCTGACACTGGAGACGAAATAGAAGCTGGCGAAAGCTTCTCTCTCGTTGAATCAGTGAAAGCAGCTTCTGATATCTACGCACCAATCTCTGGCGAAATCGTAGAAATCAACGAAGAATTAGAAGATAGCCCTGAGTTAATTAACGAAGAATCTTATGAAGGTGGTTGGATTGTTAAAGTGAAGATGTCTGATGCGTCTGAACTAGACAACCTTAAAGATGCGGAAGAATACCTAAGCTCTATCGAAGAAGACTAATAGGTAACCTCATTACGATAAAGCTGCTCTTTTGAGCAGCTTAATTTTAGGGGCTAGCTCACGGCTCCAAAGAGAAAGTAGAACATATCATGACTGAATTACTTCAAAGCCAATTACTAAAAGACCTGGGTACTCAAAACGAGTTTGTTGCTCGTCATAATGGCCCTAATAAAGCAGACCAGCAGAAAATGCTTGAAGCGATCAACGCGACTAGCTTAGACGCACTGATCGACGAAACGGTTCCTGCACAAATCCGTCTTGAAAAACCAATGACACTTGCTGCGCCACTGAGCGAAATGGACATGCTGACCTCTCTTAAAGAGATCGCTAACCTAAACCAAGTGAAACGTACCTTCATTGGCCAAGGCTACTACAACACATTCACTCCAAACGTTATTCTACGTAACGTTTTAGAGAACCCAGGCTGGTACACAGCTTACACACCATACCAACCAGAGATTTCTCAAGGTCGCCTTGAAGCTCTACTCAATTACCAACAAATGGTAATGGACCTAACCGGTATGGAAATCGCGAACGCATCCCTTCTTGATGAAGCGACAGCGGCTGGCGAAGCTATGACACTGTGTAAGCGTGCTGGCAAAAGCAAGAGCAAAGTATTCTTCGTTGCTGACGATGTTCACCCTCAAACACTAGAAGTTGTTAAAACTCGTGCTGAGTACATCGGTTTTGAAGTAATGGTTGGTGCTCTTGAAACACTTCCAGAGCAAGACGTATTTGGTGCGTTGGTTCAATACCCTGGTACAACAGGCGAAGTTCGTGACCTAACGGACATCATTGCGAAAGCTCAAGCAAATAAGACTCTTGTAACGGTTGCTACTGACCTACTTGCTTCTGCTCTACTTAAGCCTGCTGGCGAAATGGGCGCAGACGTAGTAATCGGTTCAGCGCAACGTTTCGGCGTTCCTATGGGTTACGGCGGTCCACACGCTGCATTCATGGGTACTCGTGAAAAGCATAAGCGTACAATGCCAGGTCGTGTCATCGGTGTTTCTATCGATACTCACGGTAACCAAGCACTACGTATGGCAATGCAAACTCGTGAGCAACATATCCGCCGCGAGAAAGCGACATCGAACATCTGTACAGCTCAAGCACTTCTAGCAAACATGGCGTCTTTCTACGCAGTTTACCACGGTGCAGAAGGCCTACGTACTATTGCTCGTCGTACACACCACATGACAGCTATTCTAGCGGCTGGCCTGACTAAATCGGGTTACGAGCTAACGAACAACAGCTTCTTTGATACCATCACGATCAACTCTGAAGAGAAGACAGATGCACTGTACGCGAAAGCGCAAGCAGCAGACATCAACCTTCGCCTTCTTAAAGGTAAGATCGGTATCAGCTTAGATGAAACAACAACGATCGACGACGTGAACGCACTGTTCGCAATCTTCGACGTGAAAGAAGACGTTCAAGCACTATCTTCTGACATTGCATCAAACGAATTTGCGGCAATTCCAGAAAACTGCCGTCGTGAATCAGAGTTCCTAACTCACCCAGTATTCAACACGCACCACAGCGAAACGCAAATGATGCGTTACCTAAAACAGCTTGAGAACAAAGACTTCTCACTAACGCACGGCATGATCCCACTGGGCAGCTGTACGATGAAGCTGAACGCTGCTGCTGAGATGATCCCAGTAACATGGCCTGAGTTTGGTTCAATTCACCCATTCGCACCTCTTGATCAAGCAGCGGGTTACACAGCGCTAGCGAAAGATCTTAAAGAGAAGCTATGTGAAATCACCGGTTACGACGATTTCTCACTACAGCCTAACTCTGGTGCATCTGGTGAATACGCAGGTCTAATCGCGATTCAACGTTACCACGCAAGCCGCGGTGAAGCTCACCGTAACGTTTGTCTGATTCCAAGCTCTGCGCACGGTACTAACCCTGCAACAGCATCAATGGTTTCAATGAAGGTAGTGGTTGTTAAGTGTGATGAAGATGGCAACATCGACATGACAGACCTAGCAGCGAAAATCGAGAAGCACAAAGAAAACCTATCAAGCATCATGATCACTTACCCTTCTACGCACGGCGTATACGAAGAGCAAGTGAAAGAAGTGTGTGAACAAGTACACGCAGCGGGCGGTCAGGTTTACCTAGACGGCGCGAACATGAACGCTCAAGTAGGTCTAACTTCACCTGGCTTCATCGGTTCAGACGTATCTCACTTGAACCTACACAAAACATTCTGTATCCCACACGGTGGTGGCGGTCCGGGTATGGGTCCTATCGGCGTTAAATCGCACCTAGCACCTTTCCTACCAGGTCACATCGAAAACGGTGTACAAGGTTCAGACTACGCGGTATCAGCTGCAGATCTAGGTAGTGCTTCAATCCTACCTATCTCTTGGGCTTACATCGCTATGATGGGCGAACCTGGCCTAACAGACGCAACGAAAGTAGCGATTCTTAACGCGAACTACGTGATGGAAAAACTACGTCCTCACTACCCTGTTCTTTACCGTGGCACTAACGGCCGCGTAGCACACGAATGTATTATCGATATTCGTCCACTTAAAGAAGACACAGGCATCAGCGAAGAAGATATTGCTAAGCGTCTAATGGACTTCGGTTTCCACGCACCTACTATGTCTTTCCCAGTAGCGGGCACACTAATGGTAGAGCCAACTGAATCTGAAGATTTAGAAGAGCTAGACCGTTTCTGTGAAGCGATGATCGCAATCCGTCACGAAATGGCAGCAGTGAAAGCGGGTGAATGGCCACTAGATAACAACCCTCTAGTGAACGCACCGCACACACAAGTTGACCTTTCAGGCGCAGAATGGGATCGCCCTTACTCTCGCGAACTTGCTTGTTTCCCATCGCAAGCAACGAAGAACTCGAAGTACTGGCCAACTGTTAACCGTGTAGACAACGTATACGGCGACCGTAACCTAATCTGTTCTTGCCCAAGCATCGATAACTACGAAGACTAATTTTTGTAGAATCTGAATAAACAAAAGCGAACCATTTGGTTCGCTTTTTTTGTAAGCATTTACTTCTTTAATCTCACTTCATGCAAAAAATTTTGGTTTAAAGTCAATCTCATAAGACATCATAGAGTTTATTTCTCAACCATTGATTGGCTGAGTTATGGTCATCACGCTTATGCCACATCATGACGTATTTGAAAGGTTTGGAGGAAAATGCCAATGGCTTGACAAGCTGGAGTTGAAGCACGCCTTCTCTGGGTTCCTGATGTGGATTGTAGCGGGAGCATTCATCTCTCCGATAGCTTCAGACTATGGCCTGAATGATGAGATGGTAACTCGTGGATTTACCGTAATTGGAATGTCGATGTTTCTGCTGTATAGCTTTAAAATGCTTTTCAATAACAAGGGGAAATGGAGCTCAATGCTTACCCGAACTGCTTTTGCTGCTTACGTGGTGCAGAATGTTCCTATGAGTTTTGCCGCAGAGTTTTATCGGCCCTTTATGACCCAAATTCCCTTAATCAACTTTGTGGTCATTGCGATCCCATCGGTGATCGGCTCTTTTCTGATTGGCCATCTTATCTGCAAAACACCCGTACTATAACGTATCTTCTAATTAAGCCTTAATATGTGTCTTTGTCATCTCGGCGACGAAGACACAACCAACGAAGCGTTAGCGGGCTACGTGCTCAATGACCTTCACGTAGACTGTACCTATCAAGAAATTCTTTCTTCTTAACCGATAACTCATGTCGTAGAAGTATTAAGCTCTTCACCCAAAATTTTAAAGAGCTTAAGTAAATTGAAATCTACTTTTCGTAGAACATTGTCATCCATAACGCGGTAACCTTTAAGTACACATACAACCTTGGTTGATTTGGATTATATGCCTAGCCTACTCCCTTTTACGAGAAGTGATTAATAATTAACGTGATTTGTGTAACCTCTGTAGTTAAACCAGTTAACTCTTTATAGAGCGCAACTTACCCGCTCTATGTTTGGCATTACCCAACTATTGTCATACCAAGTATCGGTAGGACCATAAATTCTAAAGTATGGGAAAAATCCCTCGTCAGTATTGGTTTGAATAGAGTTCTCATTGTTTTCAACATTTGGTCCCCAGAAGATACTGTAAGACCCATCAGTATTCTGTTGTAACCCTTCTTGGTAGCTGTTGATCCCCCAAGAAAAGTGATCATTTTGGATCATTGAGCGCTTAGGGGCATTGTATGTAACCAAAGACCAGAAGTTACTGTATGGAACCTCAGCAGGAATGTTCAACTGATAGCAGTGTGAGCCATCTAAATAGTTTCCTTTACTGTCCACATAAGTCGATACGTATACCGCGCCTGTGCCCTTAGGAGGCCTTGTCATTGCCGCTGCGGTAAAGGTCGCTTGGTGAGCCCACACGACTTGAGCAACAGGATCTACCATATCAAAACTACGGTGTGTCCAGTTTTCATCAGCGGTGGTATTAGGCAAAACCCAATGGCTCACTTCTCGGTCCCACTTATAGGCATCGTCTTCACGATTCGCAAAAGTTAAGGTGAGTACGCGCTCCCATGCTAAGTCTTTTGCCTGTTTTGCCAATTCAGGATCTACCGAACCATCAAAGAATCCCGCATGGTAGAGGTGCGCAGTATTATAGTAGTGCTTCTCTGCATCGTAGCCATTGAGCGAATAGTATTGCTTAATTAGCTCTGGAATATCCTGCTTATGAAAAAGCATATCTTGATAACCACCATCTTGATATACCGGCTCTGAGGTATTATAAAAGGTCGTTTTTGGCGGCTCATTTATATCGCTGAGGGAGTACGTTTTTATACCTTCTCTGAGCGTGTTGACTGCACCTCGCATACCATCTTCACCTTGGAAAGCTCTAATTAGCCAGACAATGGTATTGGTTGGAGAAGGTGCATGGAGCATACCTTCTGGTATTTCCCCCTGCCATTGGGGCGCAGTAAGTAAGTAGATCCCACCTTTTCCACGATCAGGTCCCGTCAAACCAAAATCTGCAAATGACGTCCACCCTGGGCCATTGGCCATTCCCATTACACCGGAAGGGACTTCTAATACAACTGCGCCACCTTGTGCTTGCAAGTTAACCGGGTGAACGGCATACACCGTTTCCGAGTTTGCGGTGAGAACGATTTGTCTCGGGTCTACGGATGTTTCCATAATGCCAATATTCTGCTCTGTTGACCCTGCATCAATATATGACTGGTAAAGGGACATAAACGCCGCTTCAGGTTGCAAATCCACAAAAGCACTTGTTAAGTTTTCTAGATCCATCTGTTGATAGACCTCTTCACTTTTCAACATCGGATAACCAGATGGAATATCAACCGCAAAAGAATTAAAAGCTATGGTGGAAAGTGCTAAGGAAATCATCGTTTTTTTCATATAAATGCTCACTGATGGAATTGATTCAGTACAGCGCAACAAAATCACCAGAGCGACCATTACTCTACGGCTTTATGTGCACGCTTACTCAAAAGAGAAAACTGGACAATCCATAGTCAGTATTTCTACCAAAACGTAGATGAGTGCTCCCCCTCATCGATTCGCTTAAATAGTAATATTGGGTTTACTTAAAAAGAAATTACGAAAACTACATTAAGGAATAACCAAAACTCATATCACTTATTCAATTTCCCTACGTTTCCTGTCCATTAAATAGAGGATAGGTATAACTTGCGGTAATAACTTGAAGTCTTCCTTCTCATTTCTCCATGATTTCATCTCCAATTATTATTTAAACATCGCAAAGACGAATAGCTTTATATCGTCTTTGCCATTAATTACAGGGTCTCATTGGAAACAGGCTCAAATCATTACCACGGAGGGATAGATAAAATAAGAGTTATTATGAAATCAACACATTCTATTAAAGTAGCAACCATTGCATCCCTTCTTTCGATTGCATTTAACCCTGCAGTGGCCGAAGAATATCAAGATATGTCCGATCCACTCGCCGTCTATTCACAAGCAGGGATCGGCGCAACCAATAAAGGTCTTAATTTCAAATTTGGTCAAGCCTACGACACCAATGACGACTCAACCATGGCAATGCATGTACTTGAAGCAAAGGGCTTCGCCGCTGATACCTTGAGCTTAAAAGGGAACGACAGTTTTGATTCTCTTCGTTATCGACACTTTACGGTTGATACGCAAAGCGGCCTTGGTTCGCAAATTGATATCAACTGGGACTTTAATCAAAAGCTAGGTTCCGCTTCTTACTCGCTAATTCAAGCACTTCCAGCATTTGGACCTGTACAGCTTTACCCTTTAGCAGGCATTGGGGTGAATGTAGCGGATGTTGATTCAGCACTATTGGTTGATGACGAGGACAAGGCAATCGGCTCCATTGGATACGCCATCCCATCAAGCTTTGGATTGCTCGGCGTCTATTCAAAAATTGAGCTAAATGATCAAATTTGGTTGAACTACAACCCAATGTACACCACACAGCTCGGTGGGTTGGAGACTTTTACCAATCTATATGGTTGGCAACATGAAATTGCAGCAAGCTATCAAATAAATACTCAAAGTAATATCAGAGCATTCTGGAACTTTGGGGAAGCCTTAAAAGGCACTGACTTCAGAGTAGAATACAACTATCAGTTTTAAAATAAAAAAACTTCGCCAAGGAGGGCAAGAAAACAAAAAGGACAATACCTATCAATGAGCAATTTATTATCAAATAGTTCGGAAGTTAAATATGTTGTCTAAAAATACACTAACACTTTATCTATTATCGCTTATTGCATTCCAAGTTACGGCCTATGAGTTAATCGATGAGGAAAAAAACCAAGAAGATCCCACCAAAATAGTGACTCGACTAGGCGGTGGATACAACGGTGAATTGACACTCAATGGTTCATTAGGGCTTGATGAAGCAAGAATGGTCAGTGGCAATATCAATTCAGATGGTAGTGAGTGGCGTATTGGGGGTTCTTGGCTATTTAACAAAGGGATCGTCAACTTCAATTTCAAAAGAAATCAATATGAAAATGATGGCGAAAGTACCAGTTACAACTTGGGAACATTTGTCCCATTGAGTGTGTTTGGTGTGACCCCCTGGGACTGGCAGCTTTTCCCTGCCTTTGGTTATAACTACACTGAAGGTCATGTGACAGTACCGATTCATCAAAGCATGCAAGACGGCTCAGTATTGATGCCAATCGAAAGTCACGGCGGGTATTTGGGAATGCTCGCATTAAAACCGATAAATGATCGAGTGACCCTAATGCTAGGTGGCGGAGGAAGTCTCGGCAGCAATAATACCAATAATGCGTATCTAGGCGGTGGAGCCAGCTACCGAATCGACAAAAACCAGTCCATCAATAGCTATGCAATCTTCAGCGATAGCTCTCAATACGGCTCGAGGGATGTCCTAGCAATTAACTATCGATACGAATTTAATTAGTTCGCACATCTAGATTGTTCTCGAATACAATGAGGACGATGAAGACATACTCCCCATGCCTACATATAGTGATTAGACCTTGTGCAATACCATTAACTTCATGATAATCTGACTAAATTGTCATGAAGCAAGGATTGCCTATGAAAGAGTCTGAGATGTTACGGCTCGATTTCAACTCTCTAAAGTTACTGAAAATACTTGGAGAAGAGAAGAATACCAAACGAACTGGTGAACGACTTTTTATCAGTCAACCTGCGGTCAGTAAGTCGCTAAGAAAACTGAGAGAACAGTTTAATGACCAGCTGTTCTTAAGGCAAAAGCATGGCTTAGAGCCAACCCCAAAGTGCGAAGAATTGCTCTTACAGTTACCGGATGTTCTTGCAAGACTCGAAGCAATCTTTGAACAGGGCAATAGCTTTAATCCACAAGAGTACACCGGTGAGATCAGTATCCACATCAACACCGTACTCTGCTATCCCGTCATGAGTCTCTTATTAAGAACTCTGACTCAAGCGGCCCCTAATGCAACAATAAACATTCAAAACTGGTCTCACGATACTGAGCTGAAAATCAAAACAAACCAAGTGGACTTGGGGATCAACTTTATGCCCCTTAACATCACCAAAGAAATCATTCAGCAACACGTGACCGCCGCCAAATTTATGCTTTGCTGCTCAGCGCATCACCCTATGAGTCTAAAAGGGAGCATCACTCCTGAAGATGTTGGAAGTATGCCACTAGCGCTGATGCTTATGCCTGATTACCATAAAAGCGATACATTTGCAGAAACCTATCTGAGAGCAAGAAACATTGAACCAAAGGTTTTGCTGAGAACAGATAAAATAGACCTTTGCTATCAAGCTGTTACCGATCACCATTGCCTTTTCCCAGTCAGTCATATTGTCAGACACTCTATCCCCGATGATATGGTTCTGCTTGATATCGCGCACTTTGAAGAAGGGCCAGATTTCTCCATTGGTGGCTTTTACGCTCACCGCTCTCGGCATTCACCTTACCTGACTTGGCTAAAGGAACTCGTTTTTGACACCATTAAAGCATTGAGCTAAGTGTTTATATAAACAACCTAACCCAGCAGGATGAATAATTCTAATGAACAATGGAAACGTCGACTGACAACAACGCGGTGTAAATAGTCACTGCTACTGATACTCTTATGTAACCTAACTTGTCATCAAGCGTTAGATTCACCTCGATAGAAAATATGACCAAACCTAGAGTTGGCACTAGCACACCAATTGGTGAGCCCTCTATCTACGGCAAATTTTGTCGATTTTAGATAAACAAAAGCGAACCATTTGGTTCGCTTTTTTTGTTGGATAGTCAATTATTTTAAGCTGATAGGCTAAGATCCTTCAATCTGGTCCGCAATACACATATTGGTTTGAGTATGGCTAATGGTTACCTAAGCTTTGGTGCTATTTGCAACACCAGTAATAAATTTGTCTACTTCTGCATAGAACTTAGCAGGATCGTTTTGCACCCAGTGGTTTGCGCCCTCAAACGAAACATTATCTAGCGTACTAATAAACACTTTCGCACGTTCACACCCCTTTAAGCTGTCAGTACCCCAAAAATATACTTTAGGTATGGATAAGTTTTCGTAGATTTGTCCCCAGCCAACCACGCCACGGATATCTTGAGTCGCATGTTGCCCGTAGATTTCACTGGCGGTTTGACCAAGAACCTCTGGCTCACATCGTCTAACTGACGAAAGATACTTAACACCCGCTCCGTGTCCCCAAGCCATGGCAAAACGTTTTGAGAAACCTTCTCCTTTCACCCAGTTCGTAAATTCATCAGTACTTAGTTCAGAATATGTGTCTGCAATAATCTGGGATAGAATGATGCTTTCTTCGTGCAACCCGCCTTCAGCATTAATGAAACCACGCACGATACCTTTCGTGTCGTATTCACAAACCAACGTCGATGTATCGCCGCCCCAAGAGTGCCCAAGTAGAAAGCAATCATTGATGCTCAATAGGTCGAGAGCTTTCAATATTCGCTTTGCTTGGGTTTCTGTTGAATGGGATATGTCTGAAGCAGGAGAATAGCCATAACCACAAAGGTCGAACATGACTAAGTTGTAATTCGGGAGCCAATCTAACGAGTCGGCAAAACATAAATGTGACTCACCCAACCCATGAATTAACACTAATGTTTCCTGAGACTCTTTGATGTCAGTCGACAAGCAATAAAGCTGGTCACCATCAATCTCTAACCACCTTTCTATCAACACATTACCCTCTCACTTCTAATCGCAGAATTTGGATTTATCATAACGAATCCAACACGATAAGAAAGGTTAATTTGGTGAAGTTTTATAAACTCATTGACCTTACCGTAAGGGAAAGGTTTAAGGTTAACTCACGAGTTCAATATGACTAGGAAACGATTATGGGATGTTGTAACAAAGCGCCAAAAGGTGGAGCCCCTCTTGGCTTATTTTTGAAAGTCACACTTGGGATTGGTCTTTTTGTGTTTCTGTTGGCTTTGTGGCAGTAAGAAGTTTACACGCTGCCAGATTTGAAGCTAAGAAGTGATGGTATACAAAAATAGTTGGTGCCATAGTAGTGTGTTCAATGTGTTGTTTAAACCTAGCGGTATGACGTTTATCCTTTCTTTCACGCCACAACCAAATTATGAAATTAAGAGGAAGTCTGCCAACAGATACCCAAACACCACTCATTAGTACATTAGTAGTTTTCGTCCAACTTCAAGCTGTTTCTAAAAAATAGACAACGGGGCAATACTTCGACCGATCATCACCCCAAAAATAGCAGAAAATGCAGTACGAATAACAAATTCAGGCGCCCCTTTATTCTCTCGAGTTTCCACTTAGAACACTCGCTATCTGGATCTTTCATTATCCCCTCAATAAGATATCCAACCTGGGCATATAATGTCCACGTTAAGCGGACTAAAATTATGTGGTAAACTTGTTGAGAAACGAAACATTGAAAGGTGATTCAGTTTTATTTAAATGACTTGGATTAAACATTTTTAATGTAGCTTAACCTTGGCCAGTTTTCATATAAACACAAAAGGCCCAAAAGGCCATATAGACCATTCGCGAAGGACTATAATTAATAATCAGACAAAGACTCAACCAATAATTAACACTGCCCGCAACGTCATCTTCTTTAATAAAATTATTATATTTCCTATGATAGGAAAAGACCACGTTTATAAGTGGTCTTTATAATATATTATTGTCGACTATAGAATAGACTTAGTAAGCAAAAAAAATAGCAAACCTATACTTAGGTTTTCTGCTTGGCTCTATTTTCAAAAAAAACATCAATCCAATTTTGGTTTTGTATAAGCCAAGTGCATCCAAATATCAAAAACATGCCCAACATCATATTTACTGTTATTACAGAATCAAAAAATATGTATGCCATTACGGCAGTGGCAGCTGGGACACAAGAAAAGTACGTAGATACATTAGTCACTGTGCCCGATTTTAAGGCTTTTATAAGGAGCATAGATGAAAGCACAGAAATTAGAAGTGACTGCCAAAGTAATGCTGATATGGAAATATTGTTTACATCAAATTTAAACTCACTAAAAATAATGGTTGTAGGCAATAATATTAGTGTTGCTGAAAAACATTGAAACAACATGTTTTTTTCAATAGGTATGTTTGAACAATATTTTTTTTGATGTATAGAACCAAATGTAACACCTAATAACGACAAGATTGCAAGTATAAGATTTTCAAAATTTGTCGTTCCCAAGCTGAAATTTTCCACCGAAAAAATCAATGTACCGAGTACACAACCTAAGACCCCATAAATTTGAAATTTCGAATTTAGATCTCTAGATACTATTAACGTTAAAACTGGCTGCAATCCTAAGACTATCGTCAACATCGCAGGACTGATTCCTGACACCAATGAATAAGAGAAAAAGACCGGATAGAGAAATTGTATAAACACTCCTACAATCATGGCATGTACCATACTCCTATTATCTACTTTATTATTTCTTAATATTAAAAAATTAATAATTACGAAAACAAATAATGCAACAATCACTCTAAGTGTTATAAAAGTAAGTGGGTTAGTATAACTCAATCCTATCGAAGACGCGATATAGCCGGAAGCCCACAGAAAAACAAAAATCCATCCTAAATATTTCACAGATAGCCTCCCAGCTATAAAAACTACACTGTAGTGAATCTTTCGCCTAACTTTCTATTAACAGTGTAATATTCCTTCATTTCATGGCAAGCATTATATATATCACCACCTTTAGACTTCGTAGCTTCAATAAGGATATCGTACGTCTCTTTAATTGGTATATCGTGATGAACATGAGCACTAGATACTTTCAAAATCGCACTTTTAAGATCTTCAAGGTTATAAATTGACTTTGAGATATCAAAAATAAAATCTGAAACATCTTGCTCTCGAAGGGGGGCCCTTTGAAATACCATAGCTTCTATGGTTTCATCATGAATAGATTTGTCTTTGAATATAAGTGAGGGGTCTACATTATCTACACCATCATATTGAAAATCTAAACAAAGAATAACTCGGTTCCCATCACCAAAATTGTATGCTGCATGGACTACACTTGCATCAAGCATCCAAATATCACCCTTAAGCATTCTAAATACCCCGTAGTCTTCATCACTATGATAAGAAGTTAACGAAGTTTCAAGAGGAATTAATACACGTATATATTTTCCCTTATTATCACCCAATTCAATAAAATCTTTGTGCGGTATAACTTGACCATTTATTAAGTTACGCGTCCTAACCATTTTAAGATTTTCTACGTCAAAGTACTTATTGATAATTTCATTGATATATAACGTTTGCTTACCTAGTTCGGTCATCTTCGCTTTGTTTTTATTATCTTTGTACTGGGTATTTTGATAATCCCCGTCATCATTCCACAATGAATTGTTTATCCACGTACCACTATTAAATTCGTTGTATTCTTCTTCAAACACAGGGAACTTAGATATGATATCAAGGTCTTTCCTTAAAGAATTACTTTCAAAGTCGATTCTTCCTAGCAACTTAGTTTTGGATTTCAATTTATTAACCTTTTATTTTTGTTTTTATTAATATTTTGTAACACGCATTTTACGTTCGACATAGTACTCAACAACAAACAACTATCAATGGTTTAATTATTTTTAAAATCAATATGTGACTTAACACATATAAAAGCATACTTTTAATTATATAAATGCCATTTAAACAAGAGTTAGTACCGTTTTAACCTCAGATAGAACCACCACAAGTCAGATTCAGAAAAATTATAAGTGTTTGATTAAAATGCAAAAAACAACACCACATTACTCGCTATTTAGTTTGTTCAGTTCAAAGCTTGACCCTATACGGTAAGGTGTTTATATTGTCGCCCGCCCAACGGGGCACATCCTAAAATGCACACCGGCCATCCTGCCATCATTCGTGTATTTATATTGGTGTTGTGAACTTCCATGCTAACGAAACTTCGTCCTTTTACTCGTGAATCGGGTGCGCTTATGCATCTTTCGGTTCCAATCATTTTGACTCAAATAGCTACCCAAGCGATGGGATTTGTCGATACGACAATGGCTGGCCAAGTAAGCCCTGCCGATCTTGCCGCTATTGCACTTGGTACCAGCCTTTGGATTCCTGTGTTGCTGCTACTGCGTGGCGTGATTATGGCGTTAACGCCTGTTGTCGCTTACCACCGTGGCGCACGTGACTTTCAAAGTATCTCTGTTGAATTCTTCCAGATGGTTTGGTTGGCATTAATAGCGAGTGTGCTACTTATCGCTTACTTGGTGAGTGCGAAACCGATCTTAGAATGGATTGGGGTTGCCGCTGAGATCATCCCTATCGGCAGTGATTATGCCTTTGCCCTAGCCTTTGGTGTGCCAGGTATTGCCCTGTTCTACACCTTGAATGGCTTCTGTGAAGGTATGAACAACACCAAAGTACCGATGATCATTTCTGTGGTTGGTCTGTTGGTGAATATTCCGGTCAACTACGTGCTTATCTACGGTAAATTCGGCTTCCCTGAAATGGGTGCTGTGGGTTGTGGCTGGGCGACAAGCTTAGTGTATTGGTTAATGTCGGGGATGCTGTATTCCTACATTAAAGGTCATCACCACTACAAGACCATCATCAGCTTTGCAGACGCGAAGCCAAAAGCAAAAGAGATGCTTCACCTTCTAAGATTAGGTTTACCTATCGGGATGAACATCGCCGTATGTGGCAGCATCTTTGCGGTAATCGCATTAATGATTGGCCGTATTGGTGCAGAGAACGTGGCAGCAGCACAAATTGCACTTAACATCTCGAGCCTCACTTACGTGATTCCGATGAGTATCTCATTTGGCATCACGATTCGTGTTGGACACGCGCTAGGTGAAAAAGATGAACTAGGCGCAATTGAACGCAGCAAAGTCGGCATTTTGGTTGCCGCGTTGATATCATTACTTTCGGTTGCGATGTTCCTTCTGTTCCCTGAATGGATCATTAGGCTTTACACCACCGACCCAGCAATTAGCGCGACAGCAGCAGTATTGTTGACGTTTACGGCGATGTACCAATTCAGCGATGCATTGCAAACCTCAGCCAACGGCGCGTTGCGTGGCTATAAAGACACTAAGATCCCGATGATCTTAGCTATCGCTTCATACTGGGGCTTAGCATTACCACTCGGCATGGTGTTGGGCTTAACAGACCACATTGTTCCTGCGATGGGTGAAGAAGGCTTTTGGATTGGTATTCTGACGGGATTGAGCGTATCAGCGACACTGATGTTAATTCGCTTACGATACGTGATTAAGAAGCGTGACTTGCCACCAGCAAGTGCTCCATTGGCAAACTAAGACAAATCAACAAGCTAATACAAAAAAGCGCGTTATTGCTACTCGGCAATAACGCGCTTTTTTATCTAATTCGAATAAGCTTTATTCCAAATAGAGTCGTTTAGCTTCTCTGGTTAACACTCGTCGTTCACCACTTCAACGGTACATTCACAACCACCATCAGGACACGAATTTCCACTTACTCGACCACCGAAAGAATCGTAAAGAACATAACATCCAGATGGAAGAACATTTATAATTGGGCCATCAAGTTCTGATGTAGTAAACGGGTATTCATAACCAACCACTGTATACCTATTAGCAAAGTCAGACGTTAAGCTGTCATCATCTGACAAGGTAAGGAAATCGAGCATGTTCAATTTATCCCCTGATTCCCCTCGGCTTTCAGGGCAAAGCGTTCCCCAATCGACTTCCACACTACCAATACCAAAATCGATAACATAGTTACTTTGGTCACTTGGGTTGCTAGCAGCTGGGTCTAATCCGACAATAATAGCCTTAGAGGTTACCTGCGTGATTACCCCTTCCATCGCACCTGCGACGCCCTCAAGTACCGCTTCTCTTGCTGACTCTTGGATACCGAGGAATCTTGGAGCCGCAGTTACCGCTAATACTCCGAGTATGATAATCACCACGATCAGTTCAATTAAAGTAAATCCGTTTTTCTTCATGACACCCACATCAATTTGAAACTTAAACATTCGATAAGTAAATGACTTATCAATAACTATACATCGCAAAGAGAACACATGAAACATCCTCAATGAGCAACAGGTAAAGCAAATATAAGTCGATTGTTGGCTCAATACTTTGTCTAATTGACCAGAAGCCTTGTTGCATAAGGTACGAGCAATCATTGAAGATCCGATACAACGACATAAATACCAGTAAGGTACAGATAATGTTTAATCGATTTATTTGATGTAACGCAAGTTAGGCAAGCTGAGATTTAAACTGTTTAAGTCTCATCCATTTCTTAAACGTCTTCGCACACACTGATAATTCAACACAGCAGACAACTAGGCATATATCTAGGTACTAAATGAAAAACAGCGTACTGCCACTGCCAATAAACGCGCTTATTGAATCGATATTGTTCTAATTACTAATGAAATTAAAGTTATGAAGTGTTAGAAGGAAATGTTATCAATGTTCACCGGTGTCAAAATGTAAAACCCAAGCTTGTTCGTTAACTTTATATTCAAGGTCGCTATAATCATTCTCTCTAAAGTATTTTTTTGGTCTTGAGTTAAAAAGCAACCTTATAGTTTAAAAAGTATTGTTCTTCATCGTTGCTGATCATATTAACACCAAGTCTGAATCTATGGCGACCATGTTGATATCCTACGAACAAGTCAGTCGATAAACTGTCCTGATATTCACTACCATATTGAGAGGAATAAAAAGGGTCTAGACCAAGGTGGAAATTATCTGCAAACTTATAACGAGTATACCAACCCAATGTTGATGTCATATCATAATCATCTACCACTTCATTATTTGTATACCCTAGCATTGCAACTGGATATATCACTAAGGCATCTAACTTAAATGTCATAATATAACCAGCACTCACATTTCTAACATCGCTATTCCCTCCTACTTCAGTGTAGAAGCCTTGGCCATCTTTCATATTTGCATATGTTAATTTTAGTTTATCGAAGCCATCTTTTGACTCCAATAAAGCCAAGTGTCGACCAGAAGCAAGCCCCACACTCATATCTACACCTGCGGTATTAACTTCAGCCCCCAAACTACTGTAGACAGCGGTGGGATCTGCCATATCGACTTTAGCTTGTAAGCTTAAGCTCAATAAACAGGAAATTAAGAACACTAATTTTTTCATGTACTGCCTTCTTTCTAATTTAATTTTAATTTTAATTTAAATGGTTAATACCAATATCTACTTCTAGATTTTCAATCTTATCAATCGAATTATCATACAGCTCTCCGCAATATCAACCCCCGTTAAAACTCACCACAATCAAGTGTTGATATAAGAGATATCACAATTAGGACAAATATAAAAACCAATACAACTTAAATATCATCAAGGCATTACAACTCGTCAAACAGATATATTTAATATTAAAAAATAAAATACAATTATCACTCGAAGAGTGTCCATGTTAATTTCTACGTAATATCTGGCATTTCATTGTAATAACCTATTTATTGGGGGTTATTTACATAATTATCGAAACAGAATATAAAACTCCTACTAACACTAATCAAAATAGTCTATAAGACTATAAATGCGAAAAAGCACGTTACTGTCATTCGGCAACAACGCGCTTCTCGAATTGATATTTGACTATATCATTTATTTAATTAATCGCTTTCACAGAAGGAAGTACTCGGAACCCATCGCGTACTTTCTGGCTTGGGATGTAATGACGGAAAGCTAAGTTAAACGCACCAGAGTCATTTTCGGTTTTGATATTATTTACAGCGCCATCACCACAGCCGAAACTTAGTGTGTAAGTTCCGTCTGCATTTTTATCAGCCGTATTCGAGCTTACATTCGCTACATCATCAAACATGAAGCCTTGCTTGTTGTAGACCGTTACTGACCAAAACGCTTGGTTTTTAGGGTCTTCAAAAGTTACCTGATGACAAGTATCTGTTGGGAAGTTTCCAGAGATTTCATAGATGTTATCTTCTAGCTGTGCGCCTCCCCAACCGACAGCTGCGCCAACTGCGTATTTCTCTTTAGTAAACATCTCTTTTGAAGCATCTTCAGGGCTTGTAAACATACCAAATGTCGCTTGAGCGCCATCTCGCTTAAGTATTGTTGGCATTTCCATCTTAAGGCTCGTCTCTACCTCTTCAAAAGATTTCTCATCCACTTGCATAGCAGTAAACTCGCCATCCGCTTTTGCATCAATGCTCATTTTATCTTGGATTTCATGAACTTCATTTTTCGAGAATGTCGCGTCGGTACGAACAATGACGTAAACGTGATCACCGCTATGAGTAGAAAGATCAAACGTACCTGAACCGTATTGCATTGGCTGAATGCGGTGATCTTCAGTAATCACTTCCATCGACATGTACTTGCCTTCAGGGATCTCGGGTAACGTGACGGTCGCCCCCTTTGATACATTAATTACTGCCATTGAGTAGTAGGTGTCTCGGTTCATTCGAACCACATCCTGTTCATCTGTTGGCGTTAGCTCGCGTTTGTGACGGAATGTATTGACGCCAACAAGCTCTTGGTTTTTCAAATACTGACGTGAAGTTTCGTACACCGCGTAATTGTCGACGGTAGTCACTTCACCATCGGCATTGAAGAACTCTGTTAGAGTTGAAACTTCTTCAGCTGCGTAAGAAGAAAGAGAAACTGCGCTTAAACCTAAAACTACTAATGCTAATTTTTTCATTGTTGACCTCTAATAAAATCGATAACGCTAAATCAATACATAGTCCATTTGTCTTTGTTCGAACAGTTAGTTCGTTAACCGCTCAACTTGTGAACAATGTTATCAAGGCAGCATAAATTCACAAATGACATCGCCGTATAATAGATATGCAGCAAAGTAATGTTACTTATCAACCTTTATTCTTGATTAAAATACAAACAATACAGTAGCCTATTTATAGACCATGAAATTCAGTATTTCCAAGGTGAGTCGTTTACAAAGATATGTTGAACGCGTGTGTCGAAATTATTTTCGACTACCCTTAGCAAAGGTGATTTAAATAGTTGCTTTAACTAACAATATCTATCTTTTCGCCATCTGGTGACCTGAATCTCACTTGATTAATTAGTCAATAGGCAAGCAAATGAACCCAACTTTAGACTCTATAAACCACCTAAAGCAGCAAATGGAATCCTCGGTAATTGGCCAGCAACATATGGTCGACACATTACTGGTTGCGCTACTTACAAATGGTAATGTTCTGCTTGAAGGATTACCCGGAACAGCAAAGACTCGTTCTATCAAATCATTGGCTTCAGCCCTACAAGTTGACCTTGGTCGTGTTCAATTTACTCCGGACTTGTTGCCTTCGGACGTAACAGGCACAGAGGTGTATCAGGACGTAGATGGCAAACCGACGCTTACCTTCCAACCGGGCCCAGTTTTCAATAATCTATTGCTGGCCGATGAGATCAACCGCTCCCCGGCAAAGGTACAAGCTGCATTGTTGGAAGCAATGGAAGAGCGACAAATCACAGTAGCAGGTAAGACTTACAAACTGCCTGACCTATTCATGGTTTTAGCGACACAAAACCCGGTTGAACAAGAAGGTACTTACCCTCTTCCCGAGGCGCAAATGGACCGATTTATCATGAAAATAAATCTCGACTATCCAGATGCGAGTGCCGAAGAGCAGATCATTAAGATGGTTCGTAGTGAGGAAAAACCAAGCGCGGAGAAACCAGCCCCCATTGACCCTAAGTGCATTTTTGATGCTCGAGAACAACTGCGCGACATACATTGTAGCGATGCGGTTCTTAAATACATTGTCGCGATTGTTGTGGCGACGAGACAACCCGAGTTGTACCCAGAGTCACCACTTTCACAGTGGGTCGGTGTTGGCTCAAGCCCCCGTGCAACCATAGCGTTAGACAAATGTTCAAGAGCAATGGCTTGGCTAAACGGTAAGGACTTTGTCGACCCTGATGATGTTCGTAAAGTGGTTCATGGGGTTCTGCGTCATCGCCTTATTCTGTCTTACGATGCGCTTGCTGAAGGCGTCAGCTCAGAACGCGTCATCGATGAGATTTTGTCTCAGGTTGCTGTAGCTTAACGGCGAGAGGTCACCATGGAGACGAAACCAACACTTGATCCTGATATTTATACCAATCTGAAGGCATTGCGACTTTTGAAATACAAGGCGCACGGCTTTGACTTTTTACCTGCTCAGCCAATCAACAGCGCGTTAACGGGTCGTCATGTATCTAAGCTACGTGGACGTGGATTGAACTTTGAAGAGATGCGTCACTACCAAATTGGCGATGATATTCGCACCATGGATTGGAAAGTGACAAATAGAACGGGCAAGCCACACGTCAAAATATTCTCTGAAGAGCGCGAGCGTAACGTTTATGTCATGGTCGATCAGCGCACCAGCATGTTCTTCGGCAGTACAGGTCGAATGAAATCTGTAGTTGCTGCAGAAATCGCAGCTTTGATTGCTTGGAAAGTCATAGACAGTACCGATCGTATTGGTGCGATTGTTTATAACGACAGCACTGCACTGCCAATTCCTCCACAACGCAGCGCAAACCACGTACTCAAAATACTCAATGAAATTGCGAGTAAGAATCAGCAGCTAAAAGCGGGAAAGGCTCAAGACACGCAATCCAATTCGTTCGAAAAATTGTTTCATCAGGCACAAAGGTTGGTTAAGCATGATGGCCTAGTGATCTTGATTACCGATGGCTACGGCTATAACGAGCGTAGCGAAGAGCAAATCAAGGCTTTGTGTCAACACAACGATGTGGTGTTGTGTCATGTCACCGACCCACTGGAGCATGATTTAGCCACGCTTAATAAGATGGTACTTAGCGACGGACAATTGCAGTTATCCGTATCAGGCCAAGAAGCACAGTTACGCGATGCGTTCGCCAAAAATGTGGTTCGAGCCATCGATAATTTTACGGCAGTGGCGAAGAAATATCGAATCCCTGTATTGCGGTTCAACACAGTCGACCCCACCGATGTTCAGCTTAAAAAAGCACTCGGCGCGATTTAAATAACTGAGAATGCAGACTATGACGACTAACACTGGGCTTGAACCTTTACAGCCAGAAAACGTGAATCCATTAATGGCCTCTTTGTCTGAGCCTTCTTTGCCAGAAAGTATCTCATGGCTACCGAATGCACCTGGCTGGTACTGGTTACTCTTGTTGCTGTTTTGCTTTGCTTTATATCGTGTCTATTTAGTTATTAAAAAGTACCTAGCAAACACATATCGACGCGCTGCCTTAGTAGAGTTAGAGCAACTCTCTTTGGAGGCTCAATTCGGTGAAATTTCATCATTTCAAAAGCTACCACAACTGCTACGAAGAACCGCATTGTATGCCTTCCCTCGTACAGAAGTAGCCCCTTTAACCGGCACAGATTGGGAGAAATGGTTAGATGACCATTGCACCAAGCGTCAATTTTCATCCGAGTTCTCTACATCAGAACTCTCAGGCGTACTTGCTCAACTCGCCTACTCTTCAGCAGCGACATTAACGGAAGAACAACGAAACGCCATCATGGAGAACGTTGCACTTTGGATAAAACATCACGAGGTGTCACATGATCGAATTTGAATACCCAATAGCATTTGCACAGCTCTGCTTACCCTTTGCCGTGTATTGGTTATTGCCTGTTTACAAAGAGTCAAAAAGCGCGATTCAAGTGCCCTTTTTTGATCGCCTGATTGCAGTGTCTTCACAAGAGCCCTCTGAAACCGCGGTCAAGATGAGCCGTCGTAAAGTCCAATGGCTATTGGTCATTATCAGCTATCTTGCTCTAGTCGTCGCGATTGCCAAACCAATGTGGATAGGCGAACCAATCGAACAAAAGAAATCCGCTCGTGAAATTATGGTCGCACTGGATCTATCTGGTTCAATGTCAGAAGAGGACTTTGCCGATAAAGAAGGCAATAAACACGACCGTCTAACCATTGCAAAGCAGGTATTGCGTGAATTTGCAGCCCAGCGAGAGCATGACCGCTTAGGGTTAATCTTATTTGCAGACTCTGCTTATGTTCAGGCACCATTTACTGAAGATATTAACGTGTGGCAATCGCTACTCGAAGACGTTGAACTTGGCTATGCCGGATTTCAAACTGCTTTTGGCGACGCGATTGGCTTATCAATTGCCGTATTCGAACAAGAAGAAAGTCGTCAACGAGTGATGATTCTGCTAACCGATGGTGATGACACAAGTTCGAAAATGCCTCCTGTCAAAGCCGCGGAAATCGCAGCTAAATATGGAGTGAAGATTTACACCATTGCAATTGGTGACCCAAGTACCAAAGGTCGCTACAAGATGGATCTTCCTACTTTAGAGAAAGTATCAGCAGCAACTGGCGGGCAAATGTTTCATGCCTTGGACCGAAAGCAACTAGAACAAGCCTACGCAACGATCGACGAACTAGAGCAGCAAGAGTTCGAGCTTTTATCTCACCGTCCTAAACACAGCTTGCACCACTATGCATTTGGCGTGTGTCTGGTTAGC
This sequence comes from Vibrio sp. TMPB1044, assembly GCF_030442075.1. Taxonomy (NCBI): domain Bacteria; kingdom Pseudomonadati; phylum Pseudomonadota; class Gammaproteobacteria; order Vibrionales; family Vibrionaceae; genus Vibrio; species Vibrio sp. TMPB1044. The sequence goes on from NZ_JAUJED010000023.1 coordinate 193,846, forward strand.
AACCTACTCGCGGTCTTAATTGTGTTTGGTGCAAATCTGCGTCGCCAAAGGCGTCATCAGAAAGAAATAAAGCGTGTTATTCGCCGTAGAGAGGAGCTCACCAATGACTGATTTCAATACATTGTTTGGGGGCGATATCACCCAGTTTCATTTCATACGCCCATTGTGGTTGTTAGCACTGGTTCCGTTCGTGTTGTTTTATCGCGCACTCGTTCAACAAGACGATTTAGTCACCCAGTGGCAGCCCGTCATGTCTAAAAACATGGTTGAACATCTGTCTCTCAACCAAAATAGAGTTCGTATAGTTTCTCCTAATCGATTGTTTCTGGTGTTTGCGGTTCTAGCCACGCTCATTATGGCGGGTCCAACGTGGCAGCAACAACCTTCACCATTTTTTGAAGACAATTCCGAGCTAGTGATTGCCTTGGATGTGTCTGATTCAATGAATAAAACCGACATTCAGCCGTCACGATTAGATCGTGCTAAACAGAAGATCAATCAGCTCGTTGAACTGCGCGGCGATTCAAAAACCGGGTTAGTGATATACGGCGGAAGTGCTCATGTCGCGATGCCTGTCACCAAAGACAAAGAGTTAACGCGATACTTCCTCGATGTATTGGATGGAAGCTTGCTGCCAGAGAACGAGAACAAACCGGCTTCGGTATTAAAGCCGACGCTCGAGCTAATTTCACAAGCAAAAGCGCCATCAACAGTATTGATACTGACAGACAAGACCAATGACGAAGCGATAGAAAAATTCACTAAAGCGTTTGAACAACAGCACCACCAAGTGATCGTGTGGGCTATGGGTGAAAACTCGCAGAGCGGCGGAAATGGCACAGCAGGTTTAACCGAAACTCAACTCGCTTCACTGTCCCAACTGGCGCAAGCAGGTCATGGCAAAATGGTTTCATTCACTCACGACGCTAGCGATGTTGAAGCGGTTTATCAGAGCATTCAGAACAACCTGTTTGCGGTCAGCGATAACGCCCTACCTTGGTTAGATGCGGGCTATTGGTTGCTGTTTTTGTTGCTGCCTATCCAATTAATGTGGTTTAGAAAAGGGTGGACGCTTCAGTGGTAAATAATAAACAGGCAGTAAATCAAAAGTTATACAACCTGACGAAATCAGCCTCTTCGACTACACATCAAATCAATCGTGTACCTTGGTTATCCAAACTTAAGCCAATGCACCTGTTGCTTATGCTTATTGCAGGAAATCTGATTTGGGGAATCGCCAATAAGCACTCATTTTATGATTTTTGGCTATCCAACGATCAACACGCTTATATCGAGTTCAAGCAAGGCAACTACGCACAAAGTGCCGCCCTATTCGATGATCCAAACTGGAAAGCCTACAGTCGTTATCTGTCAGGTGATTTCCTTGGCGCAATTGACCAATTGAGCCCACAAGCAAGTGAACAAGGTGGTAAACCGGAAGAGCTGGCTGATTTCGCTAAGTTGATCGTCGCGAACAGCTATGCTCATACGGCTCAATTTGATAAAGCCACTGCGCTTTACAACGAACTGTTGAACAACGAAACGTATGAAGAGCAAGCGACAAACAACCTCGCTGTTGTGGAAGCTGCGATAGAGAAAATCAAGAACACACCACCGACAAAACAAGATTCAGAAAAAGTCATTGATGATAGGAAATTGGTCGACGACGAACCAAAAGAAGGGAGTCAGAAGGAGCTAGTGATCTCTGACCAAGTCTGGCTAAAACAAGTCAGACAGAATCCATCTAAGTTTCTAAGACAAAAATTTCAGCAGGAATACAGCAATGAACAAAACTAAATCGACAGTCCGAGCATTCGATCTTCTGAAATGTTGGTTTACTGTCTTATCAGCGATGATGCTTTTAATTTCAATGCCTGCAAGTGCTAGTGACATAGACCAACTTGTCAGTGGTGGTGAATTGAAGCTGAACGTTGAGATAAAAGCTCAAAATGTCGCTGTGAAACAACAAGTCGCACTCGACGTTGAAGTATTGAGTACCCGCCCCTTTAAAGAGGAGTTGGCATTACCTTACTTAGATATACCCTACACAGTCGTAAAGAAAGATGAGCAGAAAGTCGCACGTTCAGCACGCACAATCGAAGGCACTAAGTGGTTTACACAAAAAGCACGCTACTACTTGTACCCAATGCAAGCTGGCGAGTTTACTGTTCCTGAATTGAGCATTCCCATTAGTGTAGAGCTTACTGACAAAAACGTTATTGAGGGCGTGATTCATTCGCAACCCATTAACTTTGCATCCAAAATGCCCGTGAGTAACATTGATACAGACGCGTTGATTGTTAGCCCAAATGCTGAGCTTTCGATATCAACCGACCGTCCGTTAACCGGCGAATTCGAAGTTGGCCACGCTATCACTGCCACGTATACGTTGAGCGTGGCAAACTCGCACATGATGTTGCTGCCGGAGATCAACATCCCAGACATTTCCGGCGTTGAGTTGTATCGCAAACCAGCAGTCAAAGAAAACGTGTTTAATCGACTGAATAAAAGCAATACCGCGACACTCAAACAACAGGTAACGTTAATCCTGCAAGAACAAGGGAAAGTTGTCTTACCAAAACAGACCATGACATGGTGGAACACAAAGACCAATCAGCTGGAATCGTTAACTATAGAGCAGCAGACGCTTCAAGTCGGTGACGCAAAGTTGTTAGACTCGTTAAGTAACACTTTAGGCTCTATCGATGGGGCTCAAACCTTATCGAATTGGTTGGGTCAATATTGGTATTACTTGGTCATCGCTGGAGTATTCCTTGCTGCGATTGCTCGCCAGATCGGAAATCACTTCATTGATTTAAAGCGTTATTTTGTCGCACGCCAGCAATTAAATACCAAAAAATTTAATATTCAATTTTGTCGACACGTTGAAGAAAAGCAGTACAGCAAAGCAGTGCAAACTATCTATGAGATTACGGGGCGAAAAAACTTTTCGAAAGGCACGCTTCAACTGCCTCTAGATTCGGAATCAAACGACATTTGGAAGAAACTATTGAAGCTTGGCTACGCAAAAGATGCGGAAGGCTCAGTTTCAGCTTCCCTCTCAATTTCTCTAGTAGAAGCCAAAACACTGTTAAAAGCTATCAATGATTCGCCCAAAACCCGAAGCACACCGTTTAAGTTTAATTGGAATCTGAACTAAGCGGTGAACTTAACTTAGGCTGCGGTGTAAGCAAAGACGTTGGGGTCAACTGTCACAAACAACGTCTTCAATCACGGACACTACTAAGTTTTTGAACCATTGATGTGCTGGGCTGGTAACGGTTCTTTTATGCTCAATCAAAAACAGTTCGAACATTAACTCTGGCACGTTATCTAGAGAAAAAATAGGCGCTATCTTGTCACCTATCCCCTCTAGTTCAGTTAACTTATGAGTCGCAATCAGAATTGTATTCGAACTCTGCATCACTTCCACCAACGTAAGAAGCTGTCCACTTTTAAATGCAATATCTCTCTGCACTCCATTCTTTGCTAGGTAGCTATCCACAGGGTGTTGCAGACCGTAGTTCGAACGGATATCGAGCGTGAGATCAACAAAGCGAGACTCTAGACACTGCTCAAGCGTTACATTTTCAACTTTCGCTAAAGGGTGATTAGCCGCAACATAAAAAACTGGGTAGACTCGGCCAAGGCTAACGTATGGGAATTCTATTGGGTTACTCGGGGCTTCGATGTGAATTGTAAAATCCACATCTCTGGATAGCAGCTGACTGGTTGGCGTTTTCGCTACCGGATATTCGATAAGACTAGCGTTAGGGGCTTCTTTCATAAATCGCTCAGCAAGCGGCACGGAAAGCATCCTACTCATCAATGGCGGTATCGAGACAACAAACGTTTGAACACATTCTTCTGGATTAAAAGCTGATTTTGTCACTAGGCTTCGCATCGCCAATAGTAACTCTTCCAAAGGCGCTTGCAGTTCCAGCGCTTTTTGCGTGGGCACTAAGCCATTAGACTCTCGATAAAACAATGGATCATCAAACAACTCTCGCAAGCGACTTAACGTACGACTCATCGCAGGCTGAGACAGGTACAAGGTGTTGGCAGCTCGCGTTACGTTCCTCTCTTTGATTAAAACACTTAACGACACCAATAAATTTAGATCCAGCCGAGAAAGCTGCTGTTCGATAGTCATCATAAGACATGCATCCGAGTAATATCACTCGTTAAATAATTACACCATTGTGACTAACAAACAAGTCGTGATGATAACTGGCTAAACGTTTCGTTTAATAATACGAGCGATTCAGTAGACGTGCCCTACTTTACTGTCGTTTTCAATACCCGTTTTCTGTCGCAGTAAAGACCTCAATATAGCCTGTTATTTTTATCGATTATTTCTCAACCTTGAGCAATGATGTCACACATTTTTGTAATAGGTCTTCGTTATATCTAGGGTGCCAAGCAGCCAGCATATCAAAGCTTTCTCGGGAATACTCCATTGGGATCGTCACCAAGTTGAACCCTTCAATAGCTCTAGATGGCAAGAACGCAATAGAATCTGTGGTGTTTTAAATACATGGGCACAATGGAAAAACACGGTGCGGAGACCACCACATTGCGCTTTAACCTAAACTGACCAAACCATTCATCAATCGATCCTTTGAAGTTTGGACGCGATGGTGAAAAAGGCGGTCCTATGACCGCCTTTACATTATCTTTATAGACTCTATATCGTTTCTACAATCAATACTTTCAACGTGCAGTGGCACTGAGGGCGTTTCGTTTCAACAGAGAGCAAGAGTAGTTCCTTATACTTACTACGCTATATATTTCACTCATTTTTAAACTTGGTACTTCTGCTCTTACATCGACCTCTTCTAACCAAAACACATCAAACAACAAGTGAAGATCCTTTGCCAGCAGACTCTCTATCGACTCCCTACCGTTTGTTTGCCTGACAAGCATCTTCGACACATCAACAAGAATGATCCTGTTGTTTATTAGTGGATTGCTTAAATTTTCGAGATAGGCATCAATATCTTCAACGATGATGATAGAACATCTTCCTTCACCTATATCAAGTACATCATAGGGGTGATCGTTTAAGTATATTGTAGATTGGTATTTTTCCTGTTTTGACACCGTGATTAACTGCATTTGCTTTTCCAAGACTAAAAACATAAACCCACTCTAAACACCATCTCATGTTCAATATATGAATAAGAGATATTCATATTCTTCTATCAAGCCTTTCAAATATGCATAACTGTTATCCATATTAATTATTTCTCATTAATTTAATATCCATCTCGTAAACGGATGTTGAACAAAAAAAAGGAAAAACTAACACTTGAGAGAAATAAACCATGAACACTAAAAGCATATTGTCAGTAGCCATCTTATCTTCATTAACAACGAGCGCTTTCGCATTTGATTCTTCACGTATTAGCGGTGAAATCATCCTTGCAACGGGTTACGTTTCAACCAACTCAAACTTAAGCACAGAAAGCGATGCAGTATTAAAGAATAGAACGAACAAAGGCTCACATAATAACGATGTGGTTGTTATGCCATTGGGAAACATCGCTTACGAACTCGGTGAAAGTCGTAATCAAAAAGTCTATTTAGGTACATCTCGTGATGACTTAGCCGTGGGCGACTTAGCCTTTGAAATCGGCTATCAGTACAATATGCAAAACGGTACTCAAGTTGACGTTGCTTACCTACCGACAGTACTTTCTGGTGAGGTATGGAAAGACCCTTACTTGGAAGGCCGTCGCAGCAAAACCGACGTTGATGGCCATGCTTACCGACTTCAGGTAAACAATATCATCGGCTCTGGTTTCTCAATGGACATGGCATTTGCGACAACTGAAGTAGACGACGAGCAAGTTCAAGCCTCTGAACTCACGCGTGACAGCGACATGTACTCGGTAAAAGGTGGTTATTTAGCATATTTCACACCAAACATGGGCTTAAGCACAACCTTAGGTTACCTACATAACGATGCGGATGGCAAGGCTGAAACCTTCGATCAATATCAATTAGAAATGACTTACTTTGTAACTCATGGTGCTCACAAAGTGGCTTTAACAAGCAGTTACGCTTACCGCGATTTTGACGGACAAAACTCAATTTATGGAAAAACACGCTCTGATAATCGACACAAGTTTTTTGCTGCCTACGAATACGCGAATATCGCTGGATTAGAGAACTGGGATTTAGTCTCTTTTGCTGGTGTGAATTACAACGATTCAAATATTAACTTCTACAAAAGTGAAGAATACTTAGCGTCAGTTGGTGTGAGTTACAAGTTCTAAACTTATTATTTGCTTGAACCCTACGATAAAAATAACGATAGACACCGCATGTAAGGTGTAAATATAAACACTAAAAAGCCTCTAATGTACTAACCCAATAGTTAAGTACGTAGAGGCTTTTTTGTTTTCTCTAAGCTTTGTTACCTGGCTGTACGATAGAATTGAAAAAAGACTGTACCGCTTGGTGTAAAAGCTGGTTAAGTGGATAACCACGCTTCGATTGTAAATAGCCACCCGACACGCTAATGCTTCTCAAGTGCTCAGGAATTACGGGGAGAGGATAACAAGCCAATTGATCGTCGTGCATTAAGATGTAGCTGCTATTGAAACTAAACGCATCCGAATTGACAAGCTTATCGACCATGATTGGAACACTATGACTCACTAAACATATATTCGGCTTAACGCCCTTGGCCAAAAACAACTCATCGTAAGGGTCATATTTTCCACCGTTAGAATCGGAAGCATACTTAACCAACGGAAGGTCTTTGATGTCATCCCAGTGAGATGAATTAGAAAGAACAGGATGATCTTTTCTCGCAACCAAGTTGATTACGATATCAGAAAGATGATGTGTGTAGATATCCTGTGGTAGCGGCAACATGGTGTAATGCAGCATATAGTCTACTTGGCGATCAAGCATGCTTTGCAGTGAGTGTTGTTGCCAGTAAACCAATTTTAAGCGTGCTTTGGGTAACGCCTGATTTATTGACTGATATAACCCTTTGCCAAATACATCCAATAGCGTTAAATCGCACGCAATTACGATATCGCCAGTATACTCTTTAGCGTCAAAGTCTTGATACGCTTCTAACACTTGAGTGAATGGAGTCAGCATATTCTCTGCTGCTTCTGCTAATTTCTCGGCAAGCTCAGAAGGCTCAACACCGTGAGCTTTGCGAATAAACAGCTGGTCTCCAAACGTCTCTCTAAGCTTGGCCAATCCTCGGCTCACACTTGTTTGAGATATTCCTAACCTTTTCGCAGTCACAGAGGTATTGCGAGTCTCTACGACCACTTTTAGCAAACGTAACAAGTTTAGGTCGAGATTATCGAGATTGTTTCCCATAGTCAGCATCGTTCCCTTGTCTACTAGGTTCTGTTTTACAACATAACATAAAGATTCGAACACTCAGAGGTTTATCGGTTTTCCTCATCATACAAACGACTATGATATTGGTACAAAAAGAGTCGACATGAAAACAGTTAAGCACAAAAAGGCCGCCAAACCGGCAGCCTTCTAGGATCAAGTAGCAAGCGTCACTGAAAGAGAGTCTCGTTAGAATTAAAAGTCCCACTGTAGGTAAAGAGAGTTGTAATCACTGCCCCCTTTTATTCGGCCAAATGCTGATGTCGTAGTAAAAATCCCTGAACGATGATGCAAGCTATACCCTAACCACAAGTTGGTTAATGATGGGTTATTGAAGAGATCGCCCATATTAGTATCAACACTGAAATCTAAATAATTCATCAGCTTACTTGCTTGATAACCTTTCTCTTCTAAATTCTTGCGCTCGATATGACTTATTTGGTTGCTGTAAGAGATACCTTCAGCAAAACCGAGCCTTGTTCTTACCGACCAATCAAACGTGTAATATCCCTTAATCGCGAGCACATACTCATCAAATGGATCTTGAGTATCGGAATTTTGGTGATACACATAGCCAGGAGTTAAATAGAAATCGATAGGTAGCCCAAACACACTACCCGATAAAGGATGACCATAAAATATTGAGATCATACTATTTCGGTCTGGGTCGGTATCATTGTTTAACATGAAAATTTCGGTCGGCCCAGATTCGGTCGCAAGCCCACCTGCTACTCTGATATAAGCACCTTCTGGCCACTTACGTTGAGTACGCAGGCTTGAACTTCCAAACATCGCTAAGCCTAAATACCCTTCCCACTGTGTGTGTGAATCAATCGCTTGGCTCGAGTAGGTATCATCATCAAATAAGGTCGCGCCAATATGCCCAACAGCATAAAGGTTTCGGTAGATCTGCGTTTGACCTTTCACACCGGCTTTGCTGTCAATTGCCCACCCAATATCTTCCATCTGCAGTCCGTAATAGGCATCATTGAAACGCGCGGATTTGGCTCTCAGTGTGGCATAGAATGTTGCCTCCCACCCCAGTCCTTTAAACATATAGTCACTAGTTAAGTTCGAGTATGTTCTTCCACCGTTGTCACTCAGTAGCTCTATACTTAAGTCTACGGATGGTGAATGATGCCAAGTCGCCTTTGCGCCGAAATCGACCTGAGAACCTTGAATGGTATTTTGAGCATAACGAGGGATATCAAAGAATCTCAAGCTTGCCGAGAAACCAAGGCTAAAGTCGTCGTTTTGATAGAAGTTGTAGCCACCAGATGCGCCATCTAAATAAAAATTCTCTCCTTGATAGAACAATAATGGGATCACATCATTAACCGTGTTCCCACTGGTTTTAAAAGGCATGGTTGCGCTCCGTATCCCAATACCTACGCCCCAGCTTTCTTTCTTCTCAATGCCAGACGCGGAAAGTTCGCTGGCTGTAACCATAGGAAGGGCACTAATCATCGGTAATATATATTTGTATCTCATCTTCCACTCTTATTAATTTAAATAGAGTGCAAACATGTGACACCCTAATATTATGCACCTCTCCATGTGTCGTTATTCATCAAACTAAAATAGATTTTAGATACTGATTCCATTCAATAAAATTGTATTAATTACTGCTATGGAAAAGTACGTTTTACAGATATTCATTTCTGCCATTTCTTCGTTTTCTACAGACGCAAAAAAGCCCAACAAGGTTGGGCTTTAATCTGCTGCTATCCTAGGCATTTAATTGCGTTGATATTATGCTTTTGGCTTCACTCTAAAAAACAATGCATAGTTTAAAGGTATCACGACCAGTGTCAGCACGGTTGCAAATAACAGTCCGAACATAATGGTCACCGCCATACTCTTGAAGAACGGGTCTACCAAAAGTGGCGCCACACCAAGAATAGTGGTCGCTGCACCCAGTATTACTGGTCGAGCCCTGCTCATTGCAGCATCAATAATCGCATCATAAGCTTCTTTACCTTGTCTGATTTCGTTTTCTGCTTGGTCAACAAGAACAATCGCGTTCTTAACCATCATTCCGACTAAGCTTAGAAATCCTAGAGTTGCCATGAACTCAAACGGAGTTTGAAACATCACCAACCCTACTGATACGCCTAATACAGCCAGCGGTACCGTGCACCAAATAACCAATGCTTGGCGAATACCGTTAAACATGAATACCACAGCCAATACCATCGCAGCTAAGCCATAAGGCGCCGATGCGATTAAGCCTGCGTCTGCTTCTTTTGCGTCTTTGTATTCACCATGCCATTCCATCTGGTAACCTACAGGCAGTGGCATACCTTCTATTTTCGTTTTTATTGCGTCTAGAGCTTCTGCGGTCAACACACCTGTTTGGGGATCAGCTTGAGCCTTTATCGTTGGAACACGGTCTACACGGCGAAGCATGGAGTCTTGCCAAGTTAAATCAACACGTTCAACAAACTGCTCTAGTTGTAAATACTGACCTGCTGTTGGGCTGAACACTTGAGTATTCTCGATAGTTCGGTCGTGTGTGCGTTCATGTTCTGGCGACCTTACAACGATAGGAATCAAATCGTTGCCTTCACGGAATACGCCTACATTCTTCCCCACTAATGACTGCTCTAATGCTTGGTTAAGTTCTTGCGTCGTTAAACCAAATTGTTGCGCTTTCTCTGAAGAGTAAACCGGTGTCACTACAGGCACTTGCTGTCTCCAGTTATCTTGAATCGCAATCAACTCTGGAGTCTGGGCCATCAACAACTTAGCTTGCTCTGCAAGTTGTCTTAGTACCGCGCTATCTGGTCCGCTAAAAGCCGCTTCAATTTTCTTACCGCCACCTGGGCCAAGTACAAACTTCCAAACGTTTACCGATGCTTCGTCGTACTTTTCGTTTAACTCAACTTGCAACTTTGCAATCAGAGGTTCAATCACATTGAAATTATCAACATCAACCAACATTTGAGCGTAGCTTGGGTTTTGCGCTTCAGGTGAGTAAGTCAGCATGAAACGTAAACCACCAGAACCGATGAAGCTTGTTGTATTCGTAACACCTTGATTGGTTCGTACATCACTTTCAATATCCAGCATCACGTTTTCAGTGGTGCGGATATCTGTCCCTTGTGGTAGGTACACATCAATAACAAACTGCTCTCTTTGAGACTCGGGCATAAAGCCTGGAGGAACGTGACCAAACATCTTCACGCCTAGGATAAATAGTAGAACTACTACACCTAAGCTTTTCTTTTGGTTGTTAAGAACCCATTCCAACGTTCCTTTGTACCAAAGGCTAACTTTGCCAGGGCCTTTAGTTGCCTTTGTTTTATCAACTTTCAAAAAGTCGTGGCATAGCAATGGTGTTACGGTAATAGCGAGCACCCAGCTTAACAACATCGAGTACAGGATTACCCAGAATAACGACCCTGCGTATTCACCCATGTTAGACGGTGAGAGACCAATAGCACTAAAAGCACAGATACCAACAACCGTACCTCCCAATAAAGGCCACTTAGTTTCGTTTACAATGTCATTAACCACGGTTTGTCGGTCAGCTTCTGGGTTCTTTTGTAGACGAGTTAACACACCATCCGTTACCACAATAGCGTTATCAACCAACATACCAAGCGCGATGATCAATGCTCCCAGTGAGATTCGTTGCATCGCAATGTTATCAATCAACATCACAACCAGAGTTCCCGCTACCGTTAGTACTAAAACAAAGCCAATAACGATGCCGGTTCTTAAGCCCATGAAGAGCAAAAGTACAACAAATACAATCACGACCGCCGCGATTAGGTTATTAATGAAATCTGAAACTGAGTCTCTTACAGAGTCAGACTGGATAGATATTTCATGCAGTTCGATACCGTGAGGGCGTTGACCTTCTAACTCTACAATACGAGCTTTAACGGCATCACCCATTTCAACCACGTTACCGCCCGCAACGTTTGAAATGCCAAGCCCTACTGCTCGAACACCATTAAAACGCATCAACTGAGAAACAGGTTCTTCATAACCACGAGTGACGTTCGCAATGTCTTGCAAGCGCATAACGGTATTGTTATCACCTAAGCTGATTTGTAACCCTTTCAGCTGTTCGTAAGAGCTAATATTGGCTTTTGGAATAACAGAAACACGCATGCCATCGGCATTCATTGCACCAGCAACGGTGACCACGTTTTGCTTTTCGAGTACGTCATAAACTTGCTGCGCAGACATACCAAATTGAGCTAGACGATCGTTTGAGATCTCAACAAATATGGTTTCTTGCTTTTCGGCATAAGTCGCGGTTTTCGATACTCCAGGAACGAGTACCAATTCCCTTCTCAACTCATCGACGTAATCTTGTAACTGCTTGTCCGAAAAGCCCTCGCCTGTCACGGCATAAAACTGGGCATATACATCAGCAAAGTCATCATTAACGATGGAAGACACAGCACCAGGAGGCATTGAACGCTGGGCATCATTGACCTTTCTTCTCAGCTTATCCCACACTTGTTGGAGTTCAGCTTCATCGCCAGAGAACTCACGCTTGATTTCAACCGTTACCTCAGACATTCCTTGCTTAGACACGGAAGTAATTTCGTCTACTTCCTGAAGTGATTGCGCCGCGCCTTCAATGATATCGGTGACTTCGTCTGCGACCTCTTGTGCAGTCGCACCAGGGTATGGCGTCACGATAACCGATTGGCGAATCACGAATTCAGGGTCTTCGAATCGTCCCAGTTTCAGGTAACTGATGTAACCACCAATAAGCATGAGCGCGACAATAACCCAAACACTGGTTCGCTTAGCTATAGTTTGTTGAGCGATATTCATCTTAATAAGCCTCGATAATCTTAGGTTGTACTACTAATCCCTCATGTAACTTTTGTGTCCCGGAAACAACGACTTGCTCTCCTAGAGCTAGGTTTGCTTCGATAGCAACTCGTTCACCATTCAGGCTGCCGGTCACGACATTTCTTTTTTGCAGTGTATTGTTTTCGTCTACGACCCAAACATATTGGTTCCCCGTGTTATCGGGGTTAACCGCAGCCAAAGGAATTTGAATCTGTTTCGACTTCGTGGGCTCTGAGTTTGAATACACGTGTACGTTCATACCCGGCAATAAACGCGTGTTTTCAGAGGTTTTTACAGACAGTGTGACGGCATAAGTTCCCGTCACAGGGTCTGGTTCGGTTTCGTATTTTTTTAACGTTAATTCAAAGCTTTCTTGTGGAATAACAGGAGAACGAGCAAAGGTTGCTGTCGAATCACTATTACGAGTCATCACACTTTCTGGAACCTGAATTTTCGCTTCTAGGTCATTAAGGTCATGAATTGAAACGATTACTTCATTGCTTTGTACCAATACATGGTTATCAACCAATGTGCGGCTTATAACACCCGAAAAAGGCGCTCTAAGATTTGTGTCATCAAGGCGAATCTGTGCTTCTTCATAATGGTTTTCTGCAAGCTTGAAGCGAAGTGTTAGCTCTTCAAACTGGCTTTTTGAAATTGACTGACGGCTTTCGAACAAGGTTTTCGCGCGTTGATATTCAGCACGAGCATTCGCAAGTTCATTTTGAGCGGATGTCAGTGCAATTTTTGCATCAATAGAGTCTAATTTTGCAATTAATTGCCCCTGCTGCACTTCGTCACCTTCTTTGACCAACATCTTGACGATACGTCCGCTCACTCGGAATGAAAGGTCTGCTCGGCTAGCAGAACGGATAATGCCATTGAATGATAGGTCTTCGACTTTTACTGCCGAAACGGCTTCAACAAATACGGGACGAACTACGGAGTCAACAACTGTCGCATCAGATGCAGGCTTACAACCCGTCAATAACACAGAAAGCGACATAGCTACCGCTATCGCAGTTGGTTTGAATGTCTTTGCTGTTAATGTGCTTGTTTTGTTCACTGCTATCTCCAAATGGATAAGTTGATTATTTGCGTGTGTAACTGTCACGCTGTTCGTCCCTAGTTGCTTTCCTTTATGCTGCTCATTTTATAGCGAACTGAATTTAACTCGATGAATAAGAGTTATTCATTTCTGCGTCCAATAGTTTGGTGGGTGCACGTGTATAAGACTGGCGGCTAGACAGAGACTCTTTAGATGAATCACCAGTATCAATATGCGTTGGCTGGTCTTGTTCTGTGAGTTGCAGATAAGTAGGGTATAAGTGATCGTCAAGGTAATCACTGCTTCCGCTGCAATAGTTTATTGATACGAACGTAGATAGAAGTTGCTGCAAATAGTGCATGGCTAATTCCTTTTTAAGGTTTAATTTATTACACACCTTATTCCAGAATTACTCATATCAGCTATGGTTTAGAGATATTCATATATGGCATCACCAACAGCAAAAATGGATATCGCTTATTTGTGCCCTTCCTACTAAATATCAGTAAATTAGAGCTAAAATCAAAGAAGGAGTGACAGATAAAAAATTACCTACCTATAGTCTTTATCTTATCTAGTTACTTAGCTTTCTTTTCCTTAATTACAGTTAGATTGGCTTGAAACCAATCAAACAATTAAACATCTGCTTTAATCAGAATGCAGGATCGAAAAAGGCGAACCAATCGGTTCGCCTTTCTGTTCAAATAATCGTATTTATCGATTTATTGCCAAATATGATCCTGCAGCAATCATTATTCCACCAGCACTTTGGTTTAATCTTTTATGTGCACGTGGCGTTTTAAGTAAACTAGCCATTCTACCCGCACCCATTGCAATTAGCATTAAACCGGACATCAGAGCAACCGCCGCTAAAACAGAAACCAAGACGATATCTTGTGAACGCAAAACCGTCAGATCAATAAACGTCGGCAAGAATGAAATATAGAACAGAATCACTTTCGGATTTGATGCTGAAATCAAAAAGCCTTGCACGAAACTGGCGAGTTCCGATTTCTGACTTTGTTTGGCCGCAAGTTCTGCTGAACCTTGCACTTCAGGTAGGCTCTTAAACATCTTGTAGCCCAAGTAAATCAAATAAGCGGCACCAACATAGCGAATCACCTCAAAGGCAAACGACCAGTTCTCAGCAATCGTCGCTAGACCAAAACAGGCAAGCGCAAGATAGATAAGATCACTGCATATCATCCCTAACGAAAGAGTGATGCACTTTTGCCAACCGTTAACCATGCCACGAGCTAAAATGGCAAATACGCCAGGCCCCGGAGTAATACCAAATATAAACATGGCAATAAAGAATGTAACTGCGCCTTCTAGTGACATCTGTCGTCCCTCAAATATCATTCAACATTATAATTTTCGAACGTATCATGGAGCCCCGATTCGGGTAAAGAGCGTTTTTGTCTAAGAGCGTGTTTGACTGACAGCGTTTTTAACTAAGAACGATTCACAAGACTCATGTTTTGAATAAGTGTCATACGTAACTTCCCCACTAAGCATAACCGCAAAGCTAAACCCAACATGTTTTTCGTTAAGACACAAAAAAGGCGAACCTAGTGGCCCGCCTTTGCAAAATATTGACTACGAATCAACGTAACAAGATTAGTTCGATATTGGTGACAACAACTCAGGGTTTACGACTATGTTTCTCACACCGTGGGCGTGGTCTTCGTTAAAGTCATTGCCTTCACACCAACTCCCCACTGTCGCGATGTTTACTTTCGCAACTTGTGGACGAACGCTCCATGTTACTTGGAAAGGTGAACCTTGCTCATTGTAACCAGGACCCGTTGTAGAACCTGCGTATTGAATCGCTGAACCCGTATTTTGAGGAATGTTTGGGGCTTGGTGTAATCCGTTGACTTTTGAATGTTTAGCGAGTGCTTCGAAATCGAGTGCTTTGTCGTCATTCACTAATACGTAAACTTGGGTTTCTACACGCAGTTGGGGGTTGGTAATCGCGTCGTTAAAACAAGCACCCAATGTTTCACCTGGTTCAACTTGTGCAGTCGAGTACACGTAATGCACCTCGATAGTGTCACCAGAATTAAGTGAACCGTGGTCGCTAGGACAAACCTTCTGCTCGAATGGTTTAAGCTCGGCCGCGCTCAACTTACCTGTGTATTTAAATCCACTCTGGAAACCTTTACCATCACCGTTACCAGCGTATTGAGTAAACTCACCACCTTTGTGCTCAGCGTTTTTATGGAAGTGGATATTACATAGATTCATGGCTGTTGAATCTGGCGCATCCGAAAACAATCGGGCATTTGTTCCTTCGGCTGAGCCTAAATCGCGAGGCGCTTGTGGGCCAAAACCTTTTCCTTGCGTGTTTTCAGATAGGTTTGCTCTTTGTTCAGCGATAACACTGTCAGCTACAGACTCATGGTTCGCGTCTGATGCATTTGCATTAGCTGACAACATCACCATCGCGACACTTAAAAACACACTTTTATTCTTCATATTTCTTCCCTAGAATATTGATAACTAAACCTAAAATGAACTTAGCAGCAAACATCTTACTATGCTCACAAGTGAGTATGGTACTTGTCTTTGTAAGATTAGATTTCACGGCTTATTTTGGGAAGAGTATTAAAACCCTTGATGCATATAACAAGTCACACACGGTAAATACGGCGAGTTCATTCCATAACGAATAAATTCCTACTTTGCTGACTGTCCCTTGACTCAAGCCGATAAACAAGCGGACAACACACTACAACCAGAGCTAATAGTAGAGTTTCTGATATAAAAAAGGCGAACCATTTGGCTCGCCTTCACGTCTCATTCTATCTATTAGTTTGGCTTTCTGGTTAACGGATCAACCGTGGCCCGTGGCAAATATCCCAAACGTCATGACGTTCAATGCATCTGTCACGCCCTCTAATGATTTAATCACCGTCTTGGTCGGTTCGTTATGACGGATAAAATAGCTTCCGATACCTTTTTCATCGCTACTCTTAGCATCATTCTCAGTTGTTTCTGTTGCTGCTACTTGAGAGGGTTCCGCTGATTCTGGCTCAGCATTAGCGTGAGTTATCGTGCCTTCATTTGAATCAAGGTTTGAGTTTGCGTCATGCCCATTTATAGATTCATCGCTAATGGCCAGTTCATGGGAAGATTCGACGCTGGTCTCAGCATTTGTACCCATTGAAGTCTCGAGATTATCCTCTTTCTCTACGCTTTTCGACATAGCGTCTTCGTTGCTCAATGTCTTGTCGTCTAGCTGATGATTACTCGTTGAAGAACAAGCTGTTAAGAAGAACAGGCTAACGATGAATGTGAGTAAGTTTCTCATCATAATGATAAATCACGAATTAATAAAACATTGTTCGATTGTATTTTATTTGGCTGATGACATCCAGTAATAAGCGGAGTAAACGTGAAAAGTCGAGTTTTAAAAGAGTAAACAAAAGCGTACGGGTTTAGCGCTTAAGCCTAATAATTCGAGACCTCAATCAGATTGCCATCAGGATCTCGAATATAAACAGAGACTATTTTTCCCTTTGCACCTGTTCGCGGTACTGGTCCCTCTTCTATCACGACTCCTTGCGCTTGGATATGCTCTACGACCTCAACAATTGGTGTATTGGTAACAAAGCAGAGGTCTGCACTGCCCGCTTGAACGCGTTTTGCCTTTGGTTCGAACTCCTTACCTAATTGATGAAGATTTATCTTTTGATTGCCGAACGACAACGCCAAGCGTCCTTCCCCGAATTGGATGGGCTTCATACCTAATACGCGCTGATAAAAGTCGACCGTTACGGTTAAGTCTTTAACGGTTAACACCAAGTGATCCAAATGACTGATTTCCAATTTAATCATCCTTGTTTCGTCGTTACTGAATGTCGCATGTTGAATGCCGAATAAGCCTAAGCCACATACTCTAATGTTGGACGTGCTAACACAAGATCAGCATACATCTTCAGCTCTCACTTTGAACGAATAAAGGGAGCACAGACTGCGCTCCCTTTAGTTAACTTAAATCACTTTAAGTCGTTCTAGCTAGTAATAAGAACCTTCAAATACCCAGTACCAATAATTGTTGAACGGATCAGCTCCCCAGTTATCCGCTGACGCTGAGAATCTGTTGCCATAATATTGAATTGCCGTGCCTGCTGGATAATAGTAATTTGGATTCCACTCTTGAAGGTTATCGCACAAGCCTTGTGGCTCAGGTTCTGGTTGAGGCTCTGGCTGAGGTAATTCAAACTCTGCGCTAACGGCCACGTAAGCATCCATCGAGCTTTGAGCACCGTCCACCAGCACGTAGATATCTTCACCCTGCACGCCACCAAAACCACAATATTCATTGTTATCTGAGTTGGTTGAAGAGCAATCGTAGTCGCTTAGTGACGCAGGTCTGCCGATTGCGACATACAAGTCAACGTTACCGTAACCATTATAAGTCTGAATCCAAGCATCACTTCCAGGTACATTCTTTAGAACGAACGGTTGCTGTTCTTCGCCACCGCTTACAATTGGTGTTGGGACGTTTATCTCTAGTTCCACGCCACCAGGTGTTGGTGTTGGTGTTGGTGGATTAGGGTTCGGGTTCGGCTGACCAGAGCCACAGTTTTGTACATTAATACCCACTTCGCTAAACGCAGATTTCACTGCAGAGGTCTCATAACCAAGCTTTTCAGCTGCTTTGCACACCCCGTTGGCACCTTGTTGGAAATCCGAGTTTGGTGTCCAGTACAGTTGGTTAGCTGTTGCGTAAGCCATGAATGCTTTTTTAATGTCCCAACCGTTACTGGTTGCTAAGTGGTAGAATGCTTTGTTGAAGATTCCTGAACTATGGTGAACATCAATGCCATTGTAATACTGGTTGATGTGACCGATAGACATACCATCTTGACTTGGGTTAGTGAAGTAACGCATCGCATCACTATGCTTCATTACATGCTCGCCCATCTTCCAATTGAAAGTGCCATGTACATATTCACTAAGCGCCGCAGCAGCTACATCAGAGAAAGATTCGTTCATTCCGCCCGACATACCACGATACTCAAGGTTTGAGTTTTGTTCAGTAAAGCCGTGGCTCACCTCATGAGCAATCACGTCCCACGTCGCTAATGGATACATGGATTGGTTACCATCGCCAAACGTCATTTGACGGCCATCCCAAAACGCGTTCCCATAGTTCGAACCGTAGTGAACACGCATAGTAAGCTTTTGTTGAATAGGACGTGTGTTCAACCAATCTTGGTACATGTCGAACACACGTTGGCCAAAGTAATGTGCGTCGTTCATTGGCGCATACGCACCATTAACAGCGCGATAATTATTGACGTTCTTACCGTAATTTCCGTTACAACTAAATTGATGAATCTGCCCTGAGCCTTGTTGGTTGTTCATGTTCATAGTCACAACGTTTTGGCTGTCCATCTGGCAATACGAGTTGACTTGGAATCCGCCAAACTGTGTGTTCGAGCCAAAGTAATAACGGCCACTTTTCTGGTTTCCGCCCGGTCCTTCTGCCTCAATGAACGCAATACCTTCCCAACGATCCAGTAACTCACCCGATTTAGCATCAACAAGCGTAATCGGTCTTGAGGGTGCCATGCCCAGAGTCTGCAAGAAATCGACCTTATAAATCAGGCGCGCTTGTTGCTGTTCATCAAGCCAAATAAGAAGCTCGGTGTTAGGGTCACGAATAGTCGCCGCGGCAACCCCTTTGTGCTGTGACTTTGCAATATCGACAGCTTGCTTTGCGCTAATCATTGGCAGTGTCGAGCCAATATCTGACTCAATACCCGTTAATACTTGGCCATCAACCGCTTTCGCAAAGCCCTTCTGAGAAAGATCAACCACTACCGATTGACCGTAAACCGGAATCCCGTAGTGAAGTTGTGTTTTACGTAGGAGTGTTGTTGTACCATTGTTCACTCGACTTGCGTCTTGGTAAGCAAGTGGTTGGCTTACAGCGGTAAAACCCTGTGTTGTTTGATTGAGTACTGTAGATAAATCGACTTGCGAGTAGTCGACAATATTGGCAGCTTGAGAAGTAAACGCTATCGGAAATAGCATTAGTAAATGTGCACCACGCATACATCACCTTTATAATTGTGTTTTTATTGATTCACCAACTAGATGAAGTCGCATCTTAACGATAGATATTGCACATAAAGAAATAAACTCAGTTGCATATGTGAGATTAATTCAAAACATAATTAATGATGTCTTTCGAATTGAGATATACCGCAAAAATTTATTTAAAATCTTATAGTTAGTTAAATATTAAAGTGTTATTTCTATAAATAGGAAATGATAAATCGCACAGTAATAAGCATTAAAACCAATCCAAAGAAGTCACGTGAACGATAACCTCTTTGATAGTTTCACACAGGTCGGGTAACCGATAGCGAGATCAGATCGCTATCGGGCAGTGGTCTGATGAATAAGTGAAGGATGAAATGTGAATAGATGAAGAATAATCGCTGATGAAACTTACAAGATGTTCAGGCCAAATAGTTCTTTAACATCAAACAACACGGTTTCGGTTCTTTCTCTCGAGACTTGTGTACCTTGGCGTAAGATATCGATGAGTTGCGCTTTGTCATCCAACAGTTCGGCTCTGCGCGCTCTTATCGGGCGAATCATCTCTTGTAGACACTCTTCCAATACCTTTTTAGTTTGGCCATCCCCTAACCCGCCTCTGCGGTAGTGATCTTTTAGTTCATTGACGTAGTGAGCGTCAGTATGGAAAGCATCAAGATAGGTAAACACGATGTTCCCTTCTACTTGGCCCGGATCTTCGATTCGTAGATGATTTGGGTCGGTATACATGGATTTCACTGCTGCTCGAATCTCTTTCTCGGTCGCACCTAAGTTGATAGCGTTGCCCATTGATTTGGACATCTTGCTCTTACCGTCCGTACTCGGAAGCCGAGAGGCGTTGCTAAGCAGAGGTTTACACTCATTTAAGATTGGCTTGCCCGCGAGTGAGTTAACTTTTCTCACGATCTCGTTGGTCTGCTCTAGCATCGGCAATTGGTCGTCACCAACAGGAATCAAAGTCGCGTTAAAGGCTGTGATATCAGCCGCTTGTGAAATCGGATAAGTAAGAAAACCAGCCGGAATTGAGCGACCAAATTCCTTGTTTTGAATCTCACTTTTAACGGTTGGATTGCGTTCCAAACGAGCGATAGACACAAGGTTGCTGTAGAACATGGTAAGTTCAGCCAGTGCTGGTAATTGCGATTGAAGGCAGATTGTGGTTTTTGTTGGGTCGATACCTACCGCTAGATAATCAGCCACCACATTGAGAATGTTAGACGATACCTTGGCAGAATTATGAGCGTTGTCAGTAAGCCCTTGCATGTCGGCAACCAATATCGTTTGGTCGTGAATATGCTGCAACGAAGTGCGCTGCTGAAGTGAGCCAACATAGTGACCCAGATGTAAAGGGCCTGTCGCTCGGTCGCCCGTCAGAATAATTTCAGGTTTGTTCGTGTTTTGAGGTGTTTTCATAAGGTATCTCCAAGTAATAAAAGCTACTGGAGATAAAAAGAGACGACATTCTTGGTGACATTCTTCACTACCTTCCAGCAGCTAAAGAATGTGAGTATTCCGTGCTGCTCTAAATAGAGCACCACCAAAAGAAAATTGAAGTTGAAGCGGAATTAAATTTCATGATTAAAACCTACCAATAATAAGAGTTAGCGACAACCCTTTTATTGGTAGACAATAAAACTAACGTACCGAAACCGGTTTTCAAGGCGTTTCAAAACAGGAACTATTGAATATGCACATCGTAAGTAAATGTATTAATTACATAAATCAATAATTCTAGAACGCATTGCTTGGTTGACGTTAAAGTGAGCATTCAAAAACTCGAGCTGTGCCAGAGCCGATTCAGCAGTACGCTCGTAACCTTGTGTAAAGCTTGGTAGCAATTGAGCAAACTTAGGAAAGCGTACTTCTAGCCTTCTATCCGACATAAATTCATCAACGAATTCAGGCTCAGACTGTTCCGTTTGCTCCACAAGACCAATCAAGCGATCGAGTGCGTAAGATTGAACGAACCGACTGCCCGACAGCTTTTCACCTCGATTATAGCGAGACATACCCACATAAAGATTGGTTAGTGCCTCACCAATGAGCCACTCTTGAGTGTTAGCGTGTGCCTCCCCTTTTACTGGTGGAACACAACACTGCGTATCAAATTCAGGTTGCTGCCAAACAATGCGCCCTTCAGCAAATGGAATATGCGCTAACTCGTGGGGTTCGAATACCGCAAACTCACAGAATATCCCATCGGCATAAAGTACTTTATAGCCATCGACCGTGTTCCTTACGGCATAGTCGATTGGAAGAATGTCAGATAACCAATGCAAGCTGTCTAAGAAATACTGCTTATGCCCCGTTTGCACTATCGCGAAGAAATCCACGTCTGAATATTGATCCAATCGCTCCGTTTCAATGCCAACAGAACCTAGCCCTAACAAGGCGTGCGCCTTACCAGAAGCTCTTAAAGATTCTCCAATCGCATCTAAACGTTGTAGGAGTTTTTCTGGTGTATTTGGTTGTTGTACTGGCATCGCTCTATCCCTATCAAATTGAGTGCCACTCAACCTAACTGACAGTGATAACAAGGATGAAGTCTAATTTATAAAATCTGTGTTTTAGGTAACGATCTGCGCAACTTATTGTTTCATTGAAGCGGATAAAACAGCCACGAGCACCCGCTTTTTATTCAATTTATAACGAAGACTTCGTTAAATACGCTGCCATTTCTTGCTCTGGGACCATACCGCCGCCTGTCGCCCAAACAAGATGAGTCGCGTTAGTTAACGTAGATTCAGTTATACCTAACCTCTCCAGATATTCTCGGTTGTGTTCGACATGCACTGCGCCCGGCATACCAGCCAATGCAGAAGGCTCTAATTGAATGCCTTCAGCTCGATTCAATTCACTTAACAGTTGATACATACGTTCGTCGGTTAATGTGTAGTAACCATCCAATAAACGTTCCATCGTCCGGCCAACAAAACCAGACGCACGACCTACTGCAAGTCCGTCTGCTGCTGTTAGGTTATCAATACCCAGATCTTGAACCGAGATTTCATCATGTAAGCCAGTATGGACACCTAGCAACATACAAGGCGAATGAGTCGGCTCAGCAAAAATACAGTGAACATCATCACCAAACGCCATCTTTAAACCAAATGCCACACCACCAGGGCCGCCACCAACACCACATGGCAAGTAAACGAACAATGGGTGCTCTTTATCGACGACAATCTGTTGTTGTTCGAATTGTTGTTTGAGCCTCTCTCCCGCCACAGAATAACCAAGGAACAAGGTTTGAGAGTTCTCATCATCAATGAAGAAACATCGCGGGTCTTGCTCTGCTTCTTTACGACCTTGTTCTACCGCAACACCGTAGTCTTGTTCGTACTCAACGACATTAACGCCGTGCTCACGCAGTTTGTTCTTCTTCCACGCTCTTGCATCAGCAGACATATGAACAGACACTGTAAAACCTAGCTTGGCACTCATGATACCGATCGACATGCCTAGGTTACCCGTTGAACCTACCGCAATGCTATATTGTTGGAAGAAGTTACGAAACTCAGGTTCGAGCAACTTGCTGTAGTCATCGCTCTCACACAGTAACCCGGCTTCAATCGCAAGACTCTCGGCATGCGTTAGTACTTCATAAATACCACCACGCGCTTTGATTGAACCAGAAATCGGCAAGTGGCTGTCTTTCTTCATCATCAAGCGCCCTTTTATTGGCTGCTGATAATGAGCTTCTAATGCCAACTTCATTGCAGGGATATCGATAAGCTCAGATTCGATGATGCCATTCGTCACATGAGTTTCAGGAAATGCCTTCGCCAGATAAGGGGCAAACCTTTGTAACCTCAAACTCGCATCATGAATATCTTGTTCGCCCAATCCCACATAAGGTAAACCGCGCTCCAGAGTCGTCACATTTGGGTTAAACCAAACCACTTCTTCCAATGCAATTAATTGTTGAAGTAATGGGAAGTCTGAGATGAGTTTATCGATATTCAATTCAGTCATGGGTGACCTTCTCTGGTAAAGCGCGTACTGCGCAGGTTCAATCATTAGTAACACTATTTAAACGGGATTTTGGTGTTTGTTCAAACGACGAAAAATCACACTTACATGAACTAAATTCATCTATGACCTAATAGTTCGAGAATTAACTCAGCTAAAGCAAGTTATGATTAACTATAACTCATAGATAGAGCTATGATATGACATCCACGATGTGTATCGAATTCCTCTTGTTTGAACCAAGGTGCCCTTAACGACATGTATAGCGAAGACAACCTGTACTCCAAAAATCAACGCTTAAACAGCCACCAGCTGTCAAAACTGCACACGTTTGAAGTGGCGGCTCGACATGGTTCTTTTTCACTTGCAGCCCAAGAATTATCGATGACACCAAGTGCGGTTTCTCATCGTATCAACAAGCTCGAAAGAGAAATGGATATACAGCTGTTTGAACGTGCGCACCGAAAAATCGCTCTAACAAGCGAAGGCAAACGCATCTATGCCGCATTGAGCCGCACCTTGAATGATCTAAACCAAGAGATTTTAGATGTTAAGAACGACGAAATATCGGGCACACTCACGATCTATTCACGGCCGACATTTGCGCAGAGTTGGCTAGTACCTCGGATAGCGGACTTCAAACAACGTTACCCATCAATCACATTAAAGCTGCTAACGGGCAATGAAAATATCAGCTTTCAAGGACACGGTATCGATATTGCCATCTACTTCGATGATCTTTTTCCCGATAAACTTTTCTGCCAAGCATTCATGCACGAGAGCATGACTCCGGTTTGTAGCATTCAATACGCTGAGTTACACGGGCTTAATCAACAACCAGAGAACCTCAATAGAGCCACGTTACTGCATGACAACCAAGCATGGAACTACGATTCGAACCGCAATGAATGGGAAGTGTGGGCACAAGCGAACAAACTCAGCACTGTGCATTCAAACTCTAACATCGAGTTTGACCGTTCAGATCTCGCGATACTGGCAGCTATAAACAATGCAGGTATTGCCATTGGGCGATATAGCGTTGTATCGAAATATCTTAAAGACAATACGCTCATCGCACCGTTTGCTGAACCACCAGTTACGTGCAAACAACAGTATTATTTTGCGACGCCGTCAGAACACCAATCACCAAAAGTTAAAATGTTTATTGAGTGGGCTTTAGAGCAAAGAGATCAAATGTAGGTGTGTATGTTCGGATCGTGTGAGTAATACGGAGTACGTGGAATATGGGAATTCTTGGCACTTAACCTTCGCGGGCCTTTTACGAGCTTAGCTCCGGTGCTTTCTCAGGTTATTGACAGGTTGGCAATTAGCGCTGTTAATGAACTTGGTATTTCCAATATTAGCTTTGATGATCTGGTTGCCTAAAATAAGAAAACGCTCATCTTCGGCCAACAATAACAATAACAAGCAACAAGCAACAAGCAACAAGACAAACCTCTGCCGATGAAGAAGATGATTAAAAGCGGCGTAGCGTGGCAAGTAACGTTAGCGCTTGGGCCAAACAAGAAGGGTTACGGTGTCGCGACTCTATTGCTGACGACGGTTTTGATGTATTCACTTGGCGACAAACCAAATTTCCCTTTAAAGCGCTGACTAAAACGCCCTTCCGATTGGTAACCGCAAGACTGAGCCAACATCGCTACATTCTGTTGTCCGTTTTGCATCAGATAAAGCGCATGACTCAACCGAACTTCAGCCAACACCTCACGATATTGCATACCTTCCAATTTGAGCTTTCGAATCAGCGTTGCTCGGCTCATTGCAAAACGCTCCACCACTGACTCTAGCGGATGCTTCTCATCTGGTGAGAGTGAAAGATAATGGCTGAGCTTTTGGCTAAACGAAACGTTGGCACTGGCAAACAATCGATGCAGCACCGCTTTTTCAGCTAATTGCTGGTACAAGCCCTGCAACCAAAACTGTTGAGTCTCTTTGCTCATGCTCTGTGTATCAAACGAGAACAGCGCGTTGAGTGAGTCTTGTAAGTTTCGATCCGCTTTCACTGTAGGCAGTCCCAGATCATTCGAACGTTCCTCACTTAAATCAAGCATCGCCTGAGAAGGTTGGAATTGAAAGCTGAATACTCGCGACAAGAAACGCCCTTTGTGGGGCATGTTCTCAAAACTTAGTGAAGCTGATACCTCACACAACAGCAGCTCAGAATGTGAGAGCTCTACCGCCGAATCTTTCCAAAACAGGCGCTTACTGCCTGTAATGATCTGAATGATACTAGGGGATAGAATCCTCACATTACGCAGCTTTTGTAACTGCTCTGCACGAAAGATCGTGACTTGATATTGATGATTCATCTCATCCCCTTGTTTACTTATTATCAACTTGTATAAGCTATTAACGTGTATAAGTTGCGGTCAATTTCGCTTTGTCTAAAGCCATACTGTTCAACGTGAACCCAACCACTGCCGACGGCGTATTTTCGTCTAGGTTAAGTTTGTCCGTTGGCAGTGCCCAAACCGTGAACTGGTAGCGGTGCATGCCATCTTTTTCCGGAGGACAAACGCCACCGTATCCAACTGTGCCGTAATCAATACGACCTTCTTTGCCGCCGACTTTAGAGATGTCGACACCGCGAGGTAACTCGTTCACAGTTGCAGGGATATCAAACGCAACCCAGTGCCAGAAGCCACTTTCAGTCGGTGCATCTGGGTCATAAGCCGTGATTGCAAAGCTTTTGGTACCTGCTGGTGCATCTTTCCACATCAACTGTGGTGATAGGTTTTCGCCATCACAACCCCAGCTTGAGTATTCAAAGGTCTTCGCCATTGGATGACCTTCTTGAATGTCATTACTCGTTAGTTCAAACGCCTGGGCAGTGCCTACAGATAAAATGCTAATTACCAATACTGATTTAGTGATTGCTTTCATGATGGTGTTCCTCTGATTAGGTATGAACTCAGTATAGTCTGAGCAACCCGCAAGTGAATAACAATAAGTATACAATTAGCCAAATAGCACGTTCATAATGATACTTACTGAATTTTTCACCATTTTTGAAAAAACATTCAACAATTGCTATTAAAAGAGTACATATTGACGTGCAGGTTAGAAGTCATTTCCAAGGCCTTTAGTCTTACCAAAGAGCCGTTAACGAAGATGACTAGCGTTATGGATTAACACTAACTAAGACTCGCCCCTAACTAATAGTCGCACCCTACTTATGGCCCCCATTTTGAAAGGCAGTCAGTAAATAAGCGATAAAGACCTTCTTACGTTTCGGCATCAACTTCCTGTCTGCATACACTAGGCTTACTGAAACTTCCGGCATCTCATATTCAGGTAACAAACGGATCAGCTTACCTGTTTTAAAGTGCTCACGACAAATGAATTCAGGAAGCACCGCTAAGCCGAGCCCATCCAAACATGCCGTTAAGCATGCCGTGATGGTATTCACCCGCAACTGACACGGCAGATCGATCAAAATTGACTCTCCGCCTTCTAATTGTAAATGCCACTTGGGTAGACGCGCCGCCTTGTTAACCACCTCAATCATTCTAAATGGCGGTTTAAGGTCATTGGGCGAAGAAATTTCACCGAACTGTTCTAAATACTCAGGGCTAGCTACCAATACACGCTTTGATGTTGTGAGGTAGCGAGAAACCAAGCTCGAGTCCACTAGCTCACCAATTTGCGCGTAAAGATCGATCCCCTCCGCAATGATGTCGACTTCTCGATTCGTCAATTCTAAGTTCAAAGTCACGTTTGGGTGCTCTTTTAGGAAGCTGTGGATGTACTTTGCTAATACTTGATGCCCCAACTCGACGGGCAACACAACATTCAACTGCCCTCTGACCAAATCCTGATTGGCTGAAACCTCTAACTCAGCTTGGTTCATGATCTCTTGCATCTGGACACTCGACTGATAAAAGCTCTCCCCCTCTGGCGTTAAGACTAAACTTCGAGTCGAGCGAGTGATCAACCTCACACCTAGGTGCTGTTCCAGCTCGTCTAGCTTCCGGCTGACGGTCGACTTGGTCATGTTCAATGCCTCAGCTGCGTGCGTGAAACTACCACAATCAACAACTTGCGTAAAAACAGTCACAGCATTTAAGTCCATCGTACTTCTCCCAAAGTGCTATTAGTTAGATTTTTGCAACAGTGTTTTCCTTTTTTCCTATCTTATCAATCAATCGAATTCATTTACAATTCGTTACATCTAAATAAAAACAAAATGAGAAATAAAAAATGACAGATAACAACAACGCTTCGCAAACAGTAAGCAAAAAAAAACGTAAAAAAGCTCCGCTTATTGCTACTGCGATCATGCTGTCATTGGGTTTAGCTGGCGCCGGATACTGGTACGGCTATGGTCAGTACTTTGAATCTACCGACAATGCTTATCTACAAGGCGACATCACGAATATTAGCCCTAAAGTATCAGGCTATATTGTTAAGTCTTACGTGAGTGATAACCAATCGGTTAAAGAAGGTGATTTATTAGTTCAAATCGATGACCGTGATTACCAAGCAGCCCTCGCTCAAGCTAATGCCCATTTATCCGTCGTACAATCCGACGTAAAGAACTTAATCGCCCAACAGACGTTACAACGTAGCAAAATAAACCAAGCAGAAAGTGGCGTCGATTCCGCACAAGCAGAATATGAACGTGCTATCCAACAGGTGCAGCGCTCTCGCAGCTTGTTAAAACGCAATTACGCTTCTCAAGATGAAGTCGATAGCATGGTCGCTCAACAAAAAGTGACCCTTGCAGACTTAGAAGAAGCGAAAGCCAACCTTGTCGCAAGTAATGACCAACTCTTCGTTATTGCTAGCGAAATTGAACAAGCCAAAGCCTCAGTAACAGAAGCTCAGGCACAGCAAGATCAAGCACAGCTAAACCTTGACTACACCAAAGTCTACGCACCTACTGATGGCGTCATTGGTAAACGCAGTGTACGTGAAGGCTTGTTGATTCAAGCTGGTGCACCACTTATGAGTTTGGTACCAAACAACCAAGTGTGGATTGAAGCCAACTTCAAAGAGACACAGCTAAGTGGCATTCACAAAGGTCAGACGGTTGAAGTAGAACTGGATGCGTTCCCGGGGCAACCACTTGAAGGCGTTGTCGACAGCTTCTCCCCTGCAACTGGCGCCAAGTTTGCTCTACTGCCACCAGAAAACGCGACCGGTAACTTCACTAAAATCGTTCAACGTGTACCAGTGAAAATTACTATTCCTGATCAGCAAGAGTTGAAAGGTCGACTACTTCCTGGTTTGTCTGTGGTCGCGACCATCGATAAACGAGGCTAAACCATGAGTAACGCTGATGTTGTCACCCAAACCAATGATGATGGAGAGGTTTCAAGACGCCATTGGATCGCCCTATTTGGCGGCTTAATTGGCGCGTTTATGGCGATCTTGGATATTCAGATCACCAACTCGTCTCTCAAAGACATTCAAGGTGCGCTTTCTGCCACCTTAGATGAAAGTTCGTGGATATCTACGTCTTATCTAGTCGCAGAGATGATCGCTATCCCACTCAGTGGTTGGCTTTCAAAAGCGCTTGGTAAACGTCGATATATCACGTGGACGACGGCCATCTTCACCCTCTCATCTTTGTTATGTTCATTTTCATGGAATATGACCTCGATGATCGTGTTCCGTGCGATGCAAGGCTTTAGTGGTGGCGCTTTAATTCCACTTGCCTTTTCTCTGGTGATACAGTTACTACCTGTCAACAAGCGCGCTGTGGGTATGGCACTGTTTGGTGTCACCGCAACGTTTGCTCCGTCGATTGGTCCTACGTTTGGTGGCTGGCTGACTGAGAACTTCTCGTGGCACTATATTTTCTACATCAATATTCCACCCGCCCTACTCGTGAACACCATGATTCGATACGGCTTGGAAGATGAAAAGCTTGACCTTGGTACGCTTAAAAAAGCCGATTGGTTTGGTATTGCGACCATGGCGCTGGGACTAGGTTGTCTAGAAGTGGTTCTAGAAGAAGGTAACCGTGAAGAGTGGTTCAGCTCAAGTTTTATCATTACACTTAGCATTATTTCTGCGGTGAGCTTGGTGTACTTCGTAATAAACGAACTGCAACACAAAAAGCCACTGGTGAACTTGCGGCTATTGCGTGATGGGCAGTTTGCGATGTCCTGTATCGCCTATTTGATTCTAGGGATGGCATTGCTTGGCTCTATCTATGTTCTGCCGATGTATCTCACTCAAATTCAGCAATATAACGCGATGGAAATTGGTGAAGTGTTAATGTGGATGGGTTTCCCACAACTTCTGATATTCCCAATTGTGCCCAAACTAACACAGATCATTAAGCCTAAGTACTTGGTTACCTTTGGCTTCGCGATGTTCGGTTTCAGTTGTTACGTAAATACACACATGACAATTGATTTTGGCGGGCAACAGCTGATTTTGTCTATGGTTCTACGTGCTATTGGTAGCCCGTTTATTATGGTTCCGCTGTCTTTGGTTGCGATGAAGAACATCAGCAAAATGGACACCCCTGACGCTTCGACCTTAACTAACGTAATGCGTAACTTAGGTGGCGCGTTCAGTATTGCGATTATCGCTACGCTGCTGGATAACAAAACCCGTGAGCATCTTGCACACATCAAAGAGTCGCTACCTTCTGTGAGTCAATTAGGTTGGCAAACCCTCAAAGACCAGCAAGCATTCTTTATTCAATCAGGAAGTGATGCCGCGACTGCGATGCAACAAGCGCAAGCAAGCCTACTTGGCACCATGCAACGTGACGCCGCTATCATGGCTTACAACGATGTGTTCTTAATGATGACAGCATTCTTGGCGTTAGCCGCTGTGTTGATTCTTAATATGCGTGATTAGCGCTAGATTTTCGTTAAATAGAGCTTCAAGCAAAGAACAATATTTCGAATAAAAACTCGAACAATTAAATTGAGAGGTAAGCTTATCGACTTGCCTCTTTTTTATTTCTAAAACACGTATAACCCTACAAAAACCAGGCAAAAGTAACCTGCGTTTGAAGTCTTTCATAAATGTTATCGAATACTCCTTAATTACCAATAGTTTATTGAGTGTTTGTATGTGATATTGGCACCTTGACAATGTGCAACTTGACGCCTAAATTAAAAATAACATTTGGTATTGAGGAAAATGGATTTGACCTTACCACCTGACCTACGAGTTTTAATTGTCGACGACTCTAAGAGTGCAACTATTCTTATAAAGCAGCAACTCTCGAGCTTAGGCATTTCACATGATTGCATCTTTATTGCGACCGACTATCGACAAGCTATTAGAGCGGTCGAAACGCACTCTTTTCATGTACTCCTCATCGATTACCACTTAGAGCAATCCTTCACCGGGTTTGAGCTTTTGGGGATCCTGTATCGAAACAGGCTCATCGATCATACTGTGGCCACTATTCTTCTATCAGGGGATATGCGTCAAGAGACGGTATTAACCGCCCTTTCAGGTGAAGCTCACCATTTCATTTCTAAGCCGATTCATACTCAGATGCTGGGTAAAAAGATCCAAAGTGCTGTGTCCGAATCGCAGCAAATTGACCAACTAAATAGCCTATATCCTATTAACACGCCTGAAGTGCTTAAACAGGCGCTAGCGATTCCTAATAACCAGGTGAACGTACAATTCGAAGCGACACTGATCGAGCACTTAATCGCGGGTAAAAAGTGGGACTTGCTTTCAAATGTCCTCACGACTTCCAAAACAAAAATGCACCCGACCAAGTTGGTTGCAGAGGCATTGATTTTAGACAGCTTAGGTAAACCGAACCTAGCGATAGAGAAACTGCACAATTACTTGATTGTTCAGCCACTGTCATTAAACGTGATTGATTGCTTAAGCTGCATCTATGAAAAACATAAGATGTTACTGCCAGCGCTTAAGCTGGCGATACGAGCATTTGAAATGACACCGAGCATAAGCCATCGCGCAATTCGAGCGATCGACTTGGCCGAGAACGTGGACAACACGCACATGTTGATTAAGCTTGGGGAAATGTACGCAACCCACATTTCACCTGCCGACATGGATGTCATTCACTCTATTGGCTCGCACTTTAATTCGTTAAAAGCGACCTACCAGAGAGAGACGAAACTAAAGTACAAACGTATTTTGCTTGAACATGCCAACCAATTCACAGAGTTAGTGAACCTAAAGCTTCCTGTAAAACAACAGCATCAAGTTTTGGCTAGTCTAGCCCTCTTTCAAAGCAACATCTTGCTCGTAGAAAATAGTCCTCACGTTGCCCATAAAAAAGTGATTAGAGCCTCGACACTGTTAGCGAATAATTTCCACAGCCAACCAACTTACTTGCTTACCCAACTATTACCACTGCTCGTCCATTTTGGTGAGTACTCTCTTTATCACTTAGCGGTAGAATGTCTAAAATCTCGTGGAGAAACAGTAAGTCACAAACTTGAGTCCAAAAATGTCGACCCTTCAACGTGTATAAACATTGAAAACTTTGGGTCGATCCAGGAATTAAAGGACTACATTCACAGTTACCCATATTCAGTTGCCGCCAAACTTGACTATATATATGCAGTCCATAGAGCTCATATAGATGAGAAACTTAGCGACGACTATTTAGAAGAGATCTTACAATTAGAACTTCCTCCAAAATGGAATCAATGGATTAGTGATTCATCACGGTATGGTTTTTCCACTAAGCCGCCTAGCCCATTCTCAACATGCAGCCGACAGGAGTCCACATGCTAGACTTTGATGCTTTAAATGCCTATTTAGACAACGACAGAGAAGTCATTTACGCCGTTTTGTCTACCTATCAAGAAGATCATGGCAATTCGCTACAAGAAATCGAAGAGTTGGTTCAGCAACAAGATTGGGGCAAGCTTCATTTTACTGTACACACCTTAAAAGGCATCTTAGCCAGCTTTGGGGAAGAAACGGCCACTGTTGCATTAGAAAGAGTAGAACAAAACACACTCAATAAGCTTGCGCCGCAAAATGATGATCTTTCCGTTATCTACAGCGAAATTAAGATCATTAATCAGCAAATCGATGAGGTTCTTAGCACTTATTAGTCGATAGAATTAAGACTTACTTGGCGGTGCTTAATAGCCGAAACTGCAAAAGAGTTGAGATACTTCGAAACATTGAACCTCGACTCTTGCCATTTTTCTTATCATTTCCCCTCTCGATTATATAGCCAACCGACACCTATGAATTCATGTCAGTTATCTAGGGCAGGAAGTACATAACAGATGCTTTGTAAGCCAGCGATGTTGATGTTTTAAATGAAAAACAACACACTTGATAAGATGAAAATGGTTAAATATTTGTATGCTTCTTTGTGACATAAGTTTGCGAAATTGCATTTTATTTATTGGTAAATAAGAAACTGCTATCTACACTCTAATGAAACCAAGCGTTAATCACTTAGTAGCATAATAATACAATAAAACGTTCAGTCGGCTAGATAAGGACAAGGAAATGGACAACGATAGTTTTGCTGCGTCTCAGGGGCTTACGGATGAAACACCCATTACCGAATCATTTTCTACCAGTGCAGACCCTTATGCTCATTATTTGAAGGATATTATAGGCATCAATCTACTGTCGCGTGAAGATGAGGTGTATTACGCAAAATTAAATCGCGCGGGTGATAAAAAAGCGCGCGATGTCATGATCGAATCAAACCTACGCCTTGTTGTTAAAATCGCAAAGAGTTACCTAAAACGTAAAGGTAATAATTTCACCCTGCTCGACCTGATCGAGGAAGGCAACATTGGCTTGATTAAGGCCATCGACAAATACGATCCAGAACCAGGCTATCGTTTTTCAACCTATGCTGTATGGTGGATCCGCGAAAACATTGAAGCCGCATTAATGAACACTGGTCGTACCGTCAGATTGCCATCGCACGTATGCAAAGAAATAAATAACCTTGCCTCAAAGAGGCTCGATGTTAGTAAGAAAATGCGCAAAGAAATTTCTATTTCTGAACTATCGGATAGTTCTGGTGTTAAGACCAAACGCGTCGATCAACTGGTGGCGTTAAGTGGATTTATTGACGTGACGACGACTGTTGGAACGAGTCATGCACCGATGGCACTAGAACAATGTGAATGTGAATACATCCTCGACCCTCAACAAGATTGTGAAGATCAATCCTTTACCCAAGCTCTAGAACAAATCATCAATACACTTCCTCCACAATTACAAAAGGTGCTCATCCATCGTTTTGGTTTGTTTGATAACAACGTGAAAACGCTAGCTGAAGTGGGCGAAATGTTTGATGTCAATGTTTCTAATGAGCGCGTTAGACAAATGCAGAAAGAAGCAGTCAAAAGAATTCAGAAACGACTCAAATTTGATGGTTGGGTGTAAGTCGCAAACCTGTATAGAATTAGGTGAAAATAACGGTAAGTAAAAACAGTAACGTTAAGTAAAGAAAGAACCTTAAGGGTGAGCCTAAAAGCTTGCCCTTTTTGTTTGCCTGATTCTCTAGAAAAATAAAAGGATCGTAAGCTCGCGAATCCTAAGTCATTAATGGCAAATGCCACTGTGTTAACTTACCTTAATAAGTGACTCGCTCACTGCGCAAAATGAGATAATTGATATAAGTGGTTTCAAGAGAATCTTGCTCCCACACTGATAAAATCCGTTTGGCGGCAAAATAATAATCTTTGTTTCTCAACAACATCCCAACGGTGCGGCTAAGCTTTTCAAATCGAACTTGATCGCTCGCAGAGATGTAGTCATCTTCACTTTCGATAATGGGCGCTAAACCATCAGCAAACCAATTATTCAATATTTCTCGCATCTCTAATTCGGATTCAGGCACATCCACACTCGACAACTCTCGATGTTGAGGTGGTGGCACTATGTACTTCGACGCTTGCGGTGAACTGACATAACGATACATGCCCTCACTCCTTTTTAACTCTCTCTATAGTAACTAAGAACATTCTTGTAGATTCTCAGGTTTTTTGAAGCCAAAGAATGAATCTCAGCGACAAATAAGAAAGCCATGCAAAGGTCACTCTACATGGCTTTGCTCAGGGCAACTTTACGCTGCCCTATCTACTTGTTGGTTTAAACTAAATATCGGTTCAGACTAAAACTAAGCCCTTTCGATTAAATCGAGCTTTGGTCGAAGTCGTTGCCTTGATCGGTTCCAGTTTGAGAGTCTGAATCGAAGCTTCCAGAGTCGTCCGTGAAGTCAACACCTTGATCTTGACCACCTGAACTTGTCCAGTCGCTGCCACCAGATTCCATACCCGCCATGTCCGGTTGCTGCTCTTGCGTAGAACCTTGCATGGTGTATTGATCATCGACCTCAACTTCAACAGAACCGCTTGCACCGTCTATTGAGCTACCCAATTCGTCGTAACCTTGGAATTGGATCTCGCTAGTACCTTCATAACCTTCTGGAAGTTCGACAGATACAGGCTGCTCTAGGTTGCCACTGATTGTGAAGCTACCATCACCGTTATCCAGTGCATTGCTCACAGTAGCGCCCTCAGGTAAGCCAGACATATCAGCATAATCGACCGATTCGTTACCACTCACCTCATCTGGAATCGAGATAGAAATAGTATCGCCAGGTGCCGCGGTTACATCTGCTGTGCTGTCTTCAGCTTCAGCATCTTGAGCTTGGTCTTCAGCTTGTTGAGCCACTTCCACTTGTTGCTCTTCTGTTGCTTGAGCAGCTTGAACTTGTAGTTCATCACTTTGCACTGATTCATCGGCCACTTGGATACTTACGCTGTGGCTTGATACTTCACCGCCGTCGTTGACTTCAACATTCATCGCTAAATTGCCATCGAAGTCCTCATTCGGCCAATAAGTCCACTCGCCTTCACCAGATTCAGCAAAGAAGCCTGCATCATTCGCGTCTGCAACATCAACAACTTGTGCTGTATCGCTAACGCCTAACTCATCCACCAGCTGAGACTCTGTGATAGGTAATGAACCGTCATCCGCTAAGGCGTAACCTTCATTCTCGGCTGCTTCATCACCACCTTGGATATCCACATTGAAGAAGCTTTCGATACGATTTTCGCCATCGGTAGCGATAAACCCAACTTGAACATCGCCGGTGTAGTCTTCAGCAGGAGTGAATTGATAGTTACCTTGGTTATCGCTCTCAATTACGCCCTGACCTTCCATCAAGCTTACTGACTCAATGCTCATGCTATCGCCTTCTGCATCGCTCAGGTTCGCTAACATGTCTTCATCAGTGAACGACAAGGTTGCATCCGCTGCGATTTCAGTGGTTGTGATGCTGTTAATTTCTGGTGCTGCATTCTCTTGCGAGTCGCCTTCTTTCACGACTACGCCAGTTTGCTCATCATGAAGCACGCCATCTTTATCAACTACGTACGCAATGTCTGCTTCGCCCGTGAAGCCTGGTGCTGGTGTGAACGTCCACGTGCCATCGCCATTATCGACAATCTCACCTTGGCTGCGGTCTGCTAGATGAACCAGTTTCACTTCATCGTCGCTGTCAGCATCCACATTCTCAGCTAAACCTATTAGGTCATCAGCGGTTAGGATGATGGAATCACCCGCTACGGTCTCGAAATCACCAGAATCGATGCCATCTTCAAACGCTTCTGGCTCATCTCCGTAATCAACTGTTGTTGCACTTACGGTTACGAAGAACTCACCATGGAAGTCTTCAGGAGGCGTCATTTGAATGTTTGATATATCCCAGTCGAACAGGTCGATGTACTGACCCGGCTCAGTGATCATCACGGTATTCACACCATCGGTTACCTCGAATCCAACAGGGAAACCTGTCATCACCAAGTTACTTAGTGTTTCGGAATCATCGACTAGGCCAACGTTCAGTCCCAAGTGACCCGTTTCATCTTCGCCGAACACTAATGGACCATCATGGTCTGTTGAAATAACCGCGCCATCTGCGACAGGACGTACGAACACTGGAACATCGAGAATCGTTTCAAACTCACCGTCACTCACGACAACTTGTAGGTCAGAAACGCCTGCGAAGTCGCCTGTTGGTGTGAATGTCCAAGTTCCATCACCGTTGTCCGTTACTTCACCACCATCTTCACCGTCTGCGGTGATAATGCGAGAAACAACAAGGTCAGCGGTATCAATGTCACCGAACAAGTTCATCAAGTCGCCAGCATCGAAGGTGAACGCGCCATCTTCGTTTGTGGTCATCATTGCGTTGCCGACATTGAATGGAGCGTCATTAACTGGAATCACATCCACATTCAGTGAACCATCAACCACTTCTTCACCATCGGTTGCCTGATAACCCAGCTCTACCAAGCCATTAAAGTCTTGAGTAGTCACTAAGTGATACATACCGTCAGGCTGCTGAGTTAAGGTCGCATTGGCTGGAGCTCGAACTGAAATGCTTTCGATGCTGATCTCGTCACCATCTAGATCCGTCACTTGATCCGCAATGTAAGCTGGGTCAATCACCATGACCACATCTTCCTCGCCTTGCATCTCAATCGTAGGTGCTTCAGGTGCATCGTTCACTGGCGTAACGTCGATGTTACCGTCTACTGAAATTGTCTCTTGTCCATCGCTAACGTTAAACGTCATTGGCACATCGCCATTGAAATTTTCGTTTGGCGTAAATGACCAAGTACCATCTTCGTTGTCTAGCAACTCACCCAAGCTAGGGTCGATTTGTAGACCCGAAGCTGACAGCTCGTCTGCGGTGTTATCGATATCCGTCGCTTGAGCTAACAACATGTCTTGTGTGATAAGGATAGTGCTGTCTTCGGCTGTGGTTAGGTTCACACCCTCTGATTCAGGTCCATCGTTCACAGCCAGAACTTCAATACCCGCCGTTGTTGTTGCAGTCGCACCGTCATCGTCCGTCACGACCACATCTAGGCTGATATCACCATTAAAGTTCTCACTCGGCGTGAAGGTCACAGAACCATCATCGTTTTGAACCAATGCGCCATCAGAGCCTGTGTAAGTAACGCTTTCAAGCGACACTTCACCATCAACGTCAGAGCTATTCGCAATTAACTGCTCAGGGCTCAATGTGATGGTGCCATCTTCGTTCATTTGGTAAGACGTTGCGCCCGCTACTGGTGCATCGTTAACGTCTGTTACCGTTACATCAATATTGGCATCGACTGTCTCAGTGCCATCAAACACTGTGAAGCCAAGGTTTACATCGCCATAGAAGTTCTCGTTTGGAGCAAAGCTGTAAGTGCCATCGCCATTGTCGGTGAACACACCCTCTGCGCCTGTGTAAGACACATCGGCAACTGAAAGCTCGTCACCATCAATATCAGAAGCACCCGCTAGCAGTTGCTCGTCTGTAAAGGTAAGTGAACCATCTTCTTCAATGGTGTAAGCGACATCTTCTACAACCGCAATGTCATTCACTGGATTCACAGTAAGGTCGGCCGTTGCAACAACCGTTTCAGTACCATCAGAAAGGTCGAAGCTTAGGTCAATGTCGCCATTGAAATCAGCATCTGGTGTGATGGTAAATGAACCATCATCGTTTGCCGTTACTGTTGCGTTGTCACCTGCCGTTAGGTTTGCAGCGGTAAGGTCATCGCCATCCACATCAGAAGCGTGAGCCAGCAATTGCTCTTGGCTTAGGGTGATTGAACCATCTTCATCCACTGAGTAAGCCAAGTCGCCAGAGACTGGAGCGTCGTTGACTGCGATAACGTCAATACCCGCGGTAATTTGCGCGGTGGCACCGTCTTCATCGGCAACAGTCACATCTAGGCTGACACTACCGTTGAAGTTTTCATTTGGTGCGAAGCTGTAAGTACCGTCACCGTTATCCGTAAAGATACCGTCTGCACCCGTGTAAGAAACGTCACTAATGGATACATCACCTTCAATATCTGAGCTGTTCGCAAGAAGCTGAGCATCAGAGATAATAATCACATTATCTTCATCGACGCTGTAGGTCGTTGAACCTACAACTGGTAGGTCGTTGACGGCAATAACGTCGATGCCTGCCGTTGTTTCAGCCGTTGCGCCATCTTCATCCATAACAGATACATCAAGGCTGATATCACCGTTAAAGTTTTCATTTGGCGAGAAGGTGTAAGTACCATCACCATTATCAGTAAACACACCATCCGTGCCGCTGTAGCTTACATCGCTAACAAACACTTCCCCTTCAACATCTGAACTATTCGCCAGTAGTTGTGCATCGCTCAGGGTAATGCTGCCATCTTCTTCAACGCTGTAAGAGGTTGTGCCAGCAACTGGTACATCATTGATTGGTACAACTTGAACATCAATGTTCGCCGAGACCACATCGATGCCATCGCTGACATCGTAAGTTAGGTCGACGTTACCGTTGAAGTTCTCATTTGGAGCAAAGGTGTAAGTGCCATCGCCATTATCCGTGAACACACCATCAGTGCCTTCATAGTTAACAGATTCTACTGATAGGTCATCACCATCAATATCGGTTGCACCAGCCAGTAACTGCTCATTGGTGAAGGTTAACGAGCCATCTTCGTTAATGGTGTAGTCATGGTCGTAAATCACAGATAGGTCGTTTACTGCCGTGACTGTGACATCAAGCTCAGCAGGAGTCACTCCACCATTACCATCATCTACGTTGTAGCTAATGGAGAATTCACCATTGAAGTTCTCTTCTGGGGTGATGGTGTAGGTACCATCACCGTTATCAGTGATTAGCGCGTTGTCGATGGAAATGTCACCAACACTTGGTTCGTTACCATCGGTATCACCAGAATCATCACCTTCATCGCCGGTTAGCAATTCAGAGATATCAATGCCGTTTTCATTCGCGAGCGCTTCTTCTGCGGTTGGCAAGTCGAATGCATTTTGAGTGCCTACATCTTGGCTTGGAACAATAACGCCGTTCACGATATCGAATACATGCCAATGATCACCTGATGGGTTATCTGATAAGTCTGGGCTGAAGGTTTCAACCAATGTATCGCCTACAAACACCTGAACCTGTACATCTTCAACACCATCTACATCCCAACTTCTACTGGTGTAGTTGTGTACTGAATAGTGCATGTCAGCATCTTGATAATTTGGAATAGTGATGGTTTCAGGACCACCGCCATTCGTGTCATCTACATCTTGCTGAACGACATTACCTTCACCCAAATCATGGCTCATGTCGCGATAGTAAATATGGTCTAGCTCGTTGCCATTTTCTGTATCGTAGAGCCATAGATGGTTGTCCATATCACGTGGGCTTTCACCCCATGTGACCACGATACGCATATCTGTTTCTTCAAGCACTTCAGATATTGCGGTCACGCCACCATTAGTATCTTCACCTGCTGGGATCAGGAAGCTGCTGGTAATAGAGCCTTCTTGTTCAATAGTTACGGTACCTTGGTCAACAACTGGACCGCTCACAGAGTAGTTACCAGATTGGTCTGTCACAGTGGTGTACGAGTGACCTGCGTTATCGGTCATTGTGACATCTGCACCAACGACTGGGCTACCCGTTTCAGCATCCAGCACAGTACCGGTTACGGTCGTTTCATCGCCCTGCTCTCCGATAATTGCGGTCATGTCATCGTCTTCGATGTCAGTCGCGAATTGTAAGAGTTCTTCTTGAGTAATGGTGTACGAACCATCCTCTTCAATGGTTATCGCCACATCAGCAGAAACAATTGGCGCGTCGTTAACTGGATCAACGGTCAAGCCCAAGTTAGCGGCAATTGGTGTGTCGCCATCGCTGATGCTGTAGGCAACATCGATGTAGCCATTGAAGTTTTCGCTTGGAGTGATTGAGAACGTACCATCACCATTATCGACAATCGTTGCATCGTCACCGACCAAGGTTAAGTCGGAAGCGACAAGGTCATCACCTTCAATATCAGCGGCATTCGCTAGTAACTGCTCCTGTGTGATAGTGATGACGTTGTCTTCATCAACGTTCGCGTAAACATCAGATGTCGTTGGCAAGTCATTGGCCGGGTTTACCGTCAGATCGGCGTTCGCCAAAATCGTCTCAGTACCGTCCGAAATATCAAAGCTTAGGTCGATATCGCCATTGAAGTCAGCATCCGGTGTTACCGTGAAGGTACCATCGCCATTATCAACTACGGTCGCATTATCCCCCGCACTTAGGTTGCTTGCCGTTAGGTCATCGCCATCAACATCACTCGCTTGGGCAAGTAATTGCTCTTGGCTTAGGTTAATCGAACCATCTTCATCAATGCTGTACGCCAAGTCACCCGATACTGGAGCATCATTAACAGGCATAACATCAATGCTTGCGTTAGTTGCTACGGTTGCGCCATCTTCATCAGTAACGACAACATCCAGGCTGACATCACCGTCGAAGTTCGCGTTTGGTGCGAAGCTAAATGTGCCGTCACCATTGTCAGTAAAGATGCCGTCAGCGCCTGCGTAGTTAACGCTATCAATCGCCACTTCACCTTCGATATCAGAAGCATTCGCCAACAGTTGCTCTGAACTTATGGTGATAACTTCGTCTTCGTTCACTGAGTAGCTGGTTACACCTGCGATTGGCGGATCGTTCACCTCAAGAACACTAATACCCGCGGTTGTCGCTTCTGTTGCACCCTCTTCATCGGTAACGACAACATCTAGGCTAACTTCACCATTGAAGTTTTCGTTTGGTAAGAAGGTGTAAGTACCATCGCCATTGTCTTCAAAGACACCGTCTGTGCCAGAGTAAGTCACGCTATCAACGGCAACATCACCTTCAATATCCGAAGAGTTAGCTAGAAGCTGCTCATCGCTGATGGTAATTGAGTTGTCTTCATGAACTGTGTAAGACGTGCTACCCGCAACAGGCGGATCGTTCTCTGGTGTCACGCTGACATCAATGTTGGCCTGAACGGTATCCGTGCCATCTGACACATCAAAGCTGAAGTTCACATCACCATTGAAGTTCTCGTTTGGCGCAAAGCTGTAGCTTCCGTCGCCATTGTCAGTAAGAACACCGTCGGCACCAGTGTAAGTCACACCTTCAACCGATAGGTTATCCCCATCGATATCGGTAGCACCTGTCAGCAAGTCTTCATCTGTGAAGTTCAAGATGCCGTCTTCGCCAATGCTGAACGTTTGATCTTGTGGTTGTGGAAGGTCATTAACTGGATTAACGGTGAGGTCAGCCGTCGCAACCAGCGTGTCTGTACCGTCGCTAATGTCGAACGTTAGGTCAATGTCGCCATTGAAGTTCGCATCTGGCGTAATGGTAAAGCTACCATCATCGTTAGCAACAACTGTCGCGTCTCCATCAACAATTAAGTTAGAAGCAGTCAGGTCGTCTCCGTCTACATCGCTAGCTTGAGAAAGAAGTTGCTCTTGGCTCAAGGTAATTGAACCGTCTTCCTCTACGCTGTATGCCAAGTCTCCTGATACTGGAACATCATTGATTGGTAGGACATCAACCGTAATATGAGTATCAACTTGAGCGCCGTCTTCATCTTGAATGGTCACATCCAACTGCACTTGGCCGTTGAAGTTTTCATTCGGTGCAAAGCTACATGTGCCGTCACCATTGATTGAGAAGATTCCGTCTGGGCCGTCGTAGTTGATCTCAACAAGTTGTACGTCACCTTCAATATCAGAGGCGTTCAGCAGAACTTGAGACTCATTAAAGGTCAGTACCGAGTCTTCATCGATAGTGTAAGACGTTGGGCCAGCAACTGGCGGATCGTTCACTTCTAGAACCGTAATGCCCGCAGTCGTCGATACGGCTGCATCGTCTTCATCCACAACAACCACGTCTAGGCTAACTTCGCCATTAAAGTTTTCGTTTGGAGAGAAGGTGTATGTGCCGTTACCGTTGATTTCTAGAACACCGTCACTGCCACTATAGGTAACACTATCAATCGCCACTTCCCCTTCAATATCTGAAGAGTTCGCTAACAATTGTTCGTTACTGATCGTGATGGAGTTGTCTTCATGAACCGTGTAAGACGTGCTACCCGCGACAGGTGGATCATTCTCTGGCGTCACGCTGACATCAATGTTAGCAGTTACCGTATCGGTACCATCTGATACATTGAACGAGAAGTTCACATCGCCATTGAAGTTTTCGTTTGGCGCGAAGCTGTATGTGCCATCGCCATTATCGGTTAGAACACCATCTGCACCAGTGTAAGTCACACCTTCAACGCTTAGGTCGTCCCCTTCAATGTCCGTCGCACCTGTTAATAGGTCTTGGTCTGTGAAGGTTAATACACCATCTTCATTGACTGTAAATGCTTGATCTTGTGCTTCTGGACCATCGTTCACAGGTGAAACTGTTAGTTCTAGATTGGTAGAGATAACATCATCACCATCAGACACATCAAACGTAAGGCTAACATCGCCATTGAAGTCAGCATCTGGCGTTAATGTGTAAGTACCATCACCGTTATCTGTGATAGTTACGCTGTCGTCATCAGTCGCTAAGTTCAGCGCTGTTAGTTGGTCACCATCTAGATCACTAGCATTGGCCAGCAGATCTTCTTGCGAGACCACAATGGAGCCATCTTCTTGAACGGTAGCAGCGACAGGTAGAGCTTCAGGAGCATGATCAACTGTCACTCCCGTCGCATTAATGTAGATAGTTTGAGAGACCACCTCAGAGTCATCATTTGATAATTCTGTCGCGGTAGCGGTTACATGAACTTCAAGATGTTGATTAAAATCTTCTGGTAACTGGAGTTGTAATTCGTTGTCGATCGCTGTTATTGGAAGGTTTATCGCGCCATCTGGGCCTACCGTAATTTCACCGCTGTAGATTTGGCTATTCACTTCCCCCACATCAATCGTGAAGTTGAAGTCGGTATAGTCAGCATCTCCGCCACCATACAAATCTTCAAATCCGTAAACCAGCTCGCCGTCTTCATTAACCGTCGTGCGTGTATGTTCTATACCATCTTGGTTTAGCTGAGAGCTTGAACCACCATGGAAGATCGCGTCACCATTCTGGCCTTGAACTACAGTTTCAGTTCCATCGGCAGCAACAAACACAAGTTGAGGATCAACCGTATCCATGTTTGCAGGCGAACCATCCGCTGCACGGAACTCGTACTGACCGTCTTGCATCGCATCAAAGTCGTTGTGCTGATGTCCGTTTGGAATTAAGAACAGGTTAAAACTCTCACCTTCCTCGACTTGGAAGCTGAACTGGTCTTGTCCTGGAACAAGGTCACCGCCACCGCCAACTTGTGACGCGTTTTCGTAAACAACTTCAACACCCGTGATGTTGCCGTCTTCGTCGACTTTGTAGTAACCCGCTGCGTTTTGGTAACCTGCCGTTTCACCTTCAAACGTTACTGTAATTTCTGTGTCGTTGTAACTGGTGATGCCGTTCTCTTGGTCATTCAGAACGCCTTCGTTATCGTATTGAATAACCGAACCTTCTGGCACACCATCAACCGTTACCGTCAGTGTTTCTGATAGATCTTGGTCTACCAGTGCCGCCGCAATATTAAGCTCAACAATGCCGCCTGGCTCAACCAAAATAGCTTGGTCATCAACGTTAACGCCATCGCCATCGGTAATCACAAGATCCGGCGCATCCGCGACCGCTTCAATGTGAACATTGAGGTCTTGCTCTACTTCAGCTGTACCGTCGGTCACGGTAAAGCTAAACTGCAAATCACCACTAAAGTGCTCTTCAGGAACGAAGCTGAACGTGCCATCACCGTTGTCGGTTACTGTACCTTCATCACCAGAGTAATTGATGCTGGTAACGCTTAGGTCGTCGCCATCAATATCAATCGCACCACTCAATAGATCTTCTTGAGTGAACAGGATGCTGCCATCCTCTTCGATGTGGTACATGCCTGGAGCAACAATTGGAATGTCATTCACCGGATTCACAGT
This sequence comes from Vibrio sp. TMPB1044, assembly GCF_030442075.1. NCBI lineage: Bacteria > Pseudomonadati > Pseudomonadota > Gammaproteobacteria > Vibrionales > Vibrionaceae > Vibrio > Vibrio sp. TMPB1044. Next base: position 237,926 of record NZ_JAUJED010000023.1, read on the forward strand.
CAATATCATGTCATTGGCGGTACTGAGTTCACCATCACTCACTTCATAGGTGAATGCGATATCACCATTGAAGTTTTCCGAAGGTGTCACTGTGTAAGTACCATCGCCATTGTCTACGATACTTGCATTCGGATCGTTGGTTTCTAGCGCGCTCGCAAACAGCTCATCACCATCTTGGTCGCTCGCGTTCTCTAGCAACATCGCTTGTGTAACCAGAATTGAACCGTCTTCGTCGACATCTGCAACCATTGGTGTTGCTTCTGGTGCGTCATTGACGAATTCGACTTTCAGGTCGATGTTTGCAGCCACCACATCAGTGCCGTCGCTCACATCAAACGCTAGATCAACATTGCCGAAGAAGCCCAGCTCTGGCGTTAATGTATATGTTCCATCACCGTTATCCGTGACTTCTACCGTGTCGCTTGCGCTAGTCACATTCACCACAGACAGCTCATCGCCTTCAATGTCTGTCGCTTGTGCTAATAGTTCAGCTTCGGTAATGGTAATGGCTTGACCGTCTTCCGTAGTGAAAGAAATGTCCGGCACATCTGGCGCATCGTTGATAGGGTTTACGGTTAGGTTCAGGTCGGCTGCAACTGTCTCGATGGCATCAGTCACATCGTAAGTAAACTCAATCTCACCAAAGAAATCGGCACTTGGTGTGATTGTGAAACTACCATCTGAGTTTTCTACGATAACCGCATTTGGATCGTTGGTAGCTAAGTTAACCGCTTCAAGGTTGTCGCCATCAACATCGGTTGCATTCGCCAACAAATCCTCTTGAGTGATAGTGATTGAACCATCTTCATCAACTGCCGCTTGAATTGGACCGCTCACTTCAGGGCCTTCGTTGACAATCTCAACGTCAACTCTTGCCGTGCTTGGTGCGCTAGCTTGACCATCACTGATATCGAAGGTCAGATTCACCTCACCATAGAAGTTCTCTGCAGGTTCAAAGGTAAAGGTGTTGTCGCCGTTATCGGTCAAACTACCTTGCGTTTGATCGACCAGTAACAGGTTTTCGACATGGAGAATGTCACCATCAACATCCGTAGCGCCAGATAGAAGGTCTTTCGCTTCAATGACAATAGAGCCATTTTCTAGCATTTGGGTGTGTAGCGGCTCACCTGGAACTGGAACATCGTTAACAGGCACAACCGTTAGGTCTAGATGCGTTGCCACTTCATCGGTACCATCGAACACCTTGTAGTCGATGTCGATTTCACCGTTGAAGTTCTCATTCGGCATGAAGGTAAACGTACCATCGCCGTTATCAACTAGCTCACCGTCATCACCACCGTAAGTGATGTCAGAAATCGACAACGCATCGCCTTCTACATCCGTGGTGTTCGCCAACAAGTCATCAGCGCTGAACGTGATACCTTGATCTTCGTCTGTCGATAAAACAATTGGGCCAGAAACGATTGGCGCATCATTCACCGATTCGAAGTTGATGTTGATGATGTTGTCGTCAGTTAACTCACCATCGCTAACTTGGTACCCTAGCTCAATTTCACCGTGGAAGTTTTCATCCGGTGTTACTGTCCAAGTGCCATCACCGTTATCTGTTAGTGTTGCATGCTCTGAGTTTTCACCCACCAGCTCTAGATTCTGAATATCAAGGTCATCACCATCGATATCTGATGCTTGAGCGAGTAACTGTTCTTCAGTTATTACAACAGAAGCAAACTGAGCAGAACCTTCCGTATCGATAGTGATATTAGGAAGATCAGCCGTTAGCTCGATTTCGTTGTCACCCGCATGGATGTTCAACTCAACCGTTTCAGTGATTTCTGAACCGTCTACACCAATCGATGTAAACACGGCTTCATCATGAAATGTTTGTGACACTGTCATGTTTTGAACGACGTAAGTACCATTACCTTGCACGGTACCAAGTTCAAAGTAAGACACCGGCTCATTTACCGTAAGCGTATAGTCGGTCTCGAAAGTACCACGGTCTTCTTTGTGGTAAGTCATCGAGTCAATTAGGTCGCCATCCTCATTGAACGCTTTGATTTCTACTTCTGTAAAGTGACGAGACTCTTCCATGAACCAGCCACCCAAACCATCTAGGTGGAAGCTGATTTCGTTGATGTCTTGGCCTTCAACAGAAATAGTCAGTTTCTCATCACCACTCAGACCTTGGCGGTCGGTGTCACCGATACCATGACCAATATGAGTATTACCATTCCATGCACCCAGCGGATCATCGTTACTTTGAACCGTAACCGTTAAGTCACCATCCGAGAACTCACGAGTATATGGATCAACTTCCGTTCCCCAGTCATCCACGCTCGCATTATCATCGAAGGTACCAATTTGTGTTGTATGAGTACCGTTTGCTAGAGCATCTTCACTTGGCACGAAACGTACTTCCGTGTCAGCCGGTACCTCTTGACCAACTTCCAGTACTACCCACTCATTATCAAGATTAGCTTCGATGATGCCGTTTTCCGGTGCTTGATCTAGACGTAATGCAGGCTCTTCACGAAGCGTTACACCAACTGTTTGGTCTTCTTTTGCTTGGATGAAGATCTCTTCACCCGCTTCTGGCGCGTCATTGACAGGATTAACGGTTAAATCCAGTGTGGTCAGAACTTCATTTTCACCATCGCTGATGCTGTATGTGAAATCTAACTCGCCATTGAAGTTCTCGGTGTGCGTAATAGTGAAAGAACCATCGTCATTTGCAACGATAGTCGCATCAGGATCATTGGTTTGCAGGTTAGACGCCGTTAACTCATCACCCTCAACGTCAGTAGCATTCGCAAGCAGCTGCTCTTGAGTAATAGTGATTGAATTATCTTCGTCGACTTCAGCTTCAATACCGGACGTTTCAGGGCCGTCATTCACAGCGATAACATCAATGCCTGCTGTCGTAGTAGCAGTAGCGCCATCTTCGTCAACGACAACAACATCAAGTGAGATATCACCGTCGAAGTTTTCGTTTGGCGTAAAGGTAAATGTGCCATTACCGTTATCAACGAATGAGCCATCATCACCGCCATAACTCACACTTGATAGTGAAACATCGCCTTCAACATCGGAAGAATTCGCCAGTAGCTGTTCAGCACTGATAGTGATTTGACCATCTTCTTGAACGGTGTAAGCCGTCGAGCCCGCGACAGGTGGATCATTCTCAGGTGTCACGCTGACATCAATAACAGCAGCCGTCGAGCCGGTGCCATCAGAAACATCGAATGAGAATTGAACATCACCATTGAAGTTCTCGTTTGGTGCAAAGCTATAAGTACCGTCACCATTGTCACTCAGAACACCATCTGCACCTGTGTAAAGGACATTTTCAATCGACAGCTCATCACCCTCAATATCCGATGCGCCAGCAAGTAGGTCTTCGTCCGTAAACAGTAATGTGCCATCTTCTTCAATGGTGAACTGTTGATCTTGCGCTTGTGGCAAGTCATTAAGTGGATTAACTGTGATATCGAGACCAACTTGAACCTCACCACCATCGTTGTCGATGACGTCGAAACTTAGGTCGAGGTCGCCGTTGTAATCAGCGTCTGGTGTAATGGTATAGCTGCCATCCTCGTTTTGTTGGATGGTCGCGTTTTCATCAGTCGATAGATTGATCGCTTCTAGATTATCGCTATCGATGTCTCCCGCTCGTGCTAACAATTGATCTTGTGTCAGCGTAATTGAGCTGTCTTCGTTGATGGTGTAAGCCAAGTCGCCCGATACTGGTGGATCGTTGATTGGCAGAACATCAACATTGATGTGAGTTTCAACCGTTGCGCCATTCTCATCTTGAATCGTAACATCAAGCTGAACCTGACCATTGAAGTTTTCATTTGGTGCGAAGCTACATGTGCCATCACCATTCACGGTGAAGATACCGTCCGACCCGTCGTAATTGATGCCAACAAGTTCCACGTCACCTTCGACATCTGAAGCATTCACAAGAATCTGAGATTCACTGAACGTTAGAACAGAATCTTCATCAATGGTGTATGACATAGGCCCAGCGACAGGTGGATCGTTCACTTCAAGTACGGTAATGCCTGCTGTCGTCTCATCAATAGCGCCTTCTTCGTCTGCAACGATGACATCAAGACTTATATCGCCACTGAAGTTTTCGTTAGGAAGGAAGGTATAGCTGCCATCGCCGTTATCTTGGAACACACCATCTGTGCCACTGTAAGTGACAGTATCAACCGACACCGCACCTTCTACATCAGAAGAGTTTACTAGCAACTGCTCATCAGAAATTGTGATGGCATTGTCTTCGTTCACCATGTATGAGGTTGAGCCCGCAACTGGCGGATCGTTCTCAGGCGTCACACTCACATCAATGTTAGCGCTGACCGTTTCTGTGCCATCAGACACATCGAAACTGAAGTTCACATCGCCATTGAAGTTGTCATTTGGCGCAAAGGTATAAGTACCATCACCGTGGTCAGTTAGAACACCATCACCGCCAGTGTAACTAATTCCCTCAACCGTAAGGTCATCACCATCTACATCAGTTGCGCCTGACAGTAAGTCTGCATCTGTGAATTGCAGGGTACCGTCTTCTTCAATACTAAATTGTTGATCTTGAGGAAACGGTAGATCGTTGACTGGATTAACAGTCAGATCCGCTGTGGCTTGAACGGTATCTGTGCCATCAGTGATATTAAATTGAATATCAATATCACCGTTAAAATTCGCCTCAGGAACAATAGTGAAGCTGCCATCATCATTGGCCGTTACCGTTGCGTTACCATCGACAGTTAAGTCACTCGCGGTTAGGTCATCTCCTTCCATATCCGATGCTTGAGACAACAACTGATCTTGGCTCAATGTAATTGAACCATCTTCGTTTACGTTGTATGCCAAATCACCCGATACTGGTACATCGTTGATTGGCAATACGTCAACATTGATGACGGTTTCAACTTCTGCACCATCTTCATCTCGAATAGTCACATCAAGCTGAACTTGGCCATTAAAGTTCTCATTCGGAGCGAAGCTGCAAGTGCCATCATCATTTACTGAGAAGATGCCATCGGGGCCGTCATAGCTAATGCCGACAAGCTCAACATCTCCTTCGACATCAGAAGCATTAAGCAGTACTTGTGACTCACTGAATGTAAGTACAGAGTCTTCATCAATGGTGTAAGACGTTGGGCCTACAACCGGCGGATCGTTCACTTCAAGAACATTGATACCCACGGTCGTCGCGTCAGTCGCACCATTTTCATCAGCAACAACCACATCCAGTGCAATTTCACCGCTGAAGTTCTCATTTGGCGAGAAGGTGTAAGTGCCGTTACCATTGATTTCCAGGACACCGTCACTACCAGAGTAAGTTACGCTGTCTATCGATACATCACCTTCAATATCAGAAGAGTTCGCCAATAGTTGAGCATCAGAAATGGTAATCGAATTGTCTTCATTCACCGTGTAAGACGTTGAACCTGCAACAGGTGGATCGTTCTCAGGAGTCACGCTAACATCAATGTTTGCTGATACCGTATCGGTGCCATCTGACACGTCGAAGCCGAAGTTTACATCGCCATTGAAGTTCTCGTTTGGAGCGAAAGTGTACGTACCATTACCGTTGTCGGTAAGAATACCGTCGCCACCATCGTAGGTCACACCTTCAACCGTTAGGTTGTCACCTTCAATGTCTGTAGCGCCTGTTAACAGGTCAGCGTCGGTAAAGACAAGCGTTCCGTCTTCCTCGATTTCAAACGTTTTATCTTCAGGAACCGGCGCGTCATTAATCGGACGTACCGTTAAATCAATTGCGCTGCTAATCGTTTCTTGGCCGTCACTGATGTCAAAAGTAAGGTCAAGTTCACCATTAAAGTCAGCTGAAGGAACAACGGTGAAAGTACCATCACCATTGTCTTGAACTGTTGCATCAGCACCAACTTGAACGTTCGAAGCAACAAGCTCGTCCCCATCTACATCACTTGCGTATTCGAGTAATTGTTCTTGAGTGAATGTTATGGAACCGTCTTCATCCATGATGTAAGCCAGATCTTGTTCTGCTTCTGGCGCATCATTTTCACTTTCTACTTGGATTTTGAACGTTTCGCTTACTGTTTCGGAATCAAAGTCATCTTCTACTTCACTGATTGTCTCTTCATCTGAAGCTTGAACATCAACGGCAAATGTCTCTTCGACTGTCTGTGAATCGAGGTCGTCACCGACTTGTTGCTCACCCGATTCAGAAGATGTAGAACTCGGCGCTGCAGAGGTTCGTGCAGCTTGGCCTTGTTCTTCATTACCTTCAGCGTCTGATCCACCTGTCGCAGACTCTGCGTTATCACCACCTACAGCTTGTGCGCCCGCTCCAGCTCCGCCACCACTACCAGCAGCATTGTCCGAACCAGCTTCCGAAGCCGCACCACCGACTACATTGGATTGAGCTGCGTCTGAATTTCCATCGCTTTCTGGCGTCTCGTCTTGAACAGCCGCACCAGAAGCCGACGCATCTTCAGCATTACCTGCGCCACTCGGATTGTCTTCTAAAGCCTGATTAACCTCGTCGGCCGCATCCGTGTTTTCAGCACCCGTCGCTATTGTCGACGCAATCGTATTTTGTTGATTTTGTTGATTCTGCTGTTGGGAGGGTGTACCCGCGTCGTTCGTGTCCGTTTGTTCTACCGCGTCATTTAGATCTTCGTTTTGGTTGTTTTGGTTATTTTCGCCTGCCATTACAGCCTCCGTTGCTACTAGCTAACTGATCGTATTTAGAAGCATTAAAGGACACCATTTTGAAAAACCAAATTTTTATACAACATTTTTCATATTTTCTTTTTAAAGAGAAAGAATCAAAAAAAATTTGAAAACTGCCTTTAAACATCCTTAGTTATTGTGATTAAAGCAATTAAGGCAGTGGAGCAATGATAGACATGACGAATTTGTTGCGCTCAGTCGACGACAACCACAAAGGGCTGCAATTGCTATTAGGCGACTTTTACAATGACTTTTCTGATGCAGCCCTAAATATAGAAGAGCTTCATAAAGGTAATCGTTTTGATGAACTCAGCAGTTATTCAAAAAAATTGAAGACCATCTTAACCTTGCTATGCGACCAAGATCTTCCGCCTAAAATGGCCAAATTGGAACATTTGAGTAAGCACGAATTCCCTGCACCAGAAGATCTTTTAGAGGATGTAAAAACTGAATTGCACAACGTCAATCGACAAATCCATCACTTGTTGGATATTAAGGAAGTTGTAGATGACGAGTCATCGAGGTAGGTCATGAGCAATAAACAAATAGAACATCACCTCAGAAAAGCACTCGTTTCTAACAACGAGGCTTCCAAGGTCACAGCAGATGACACCATAGTGCTTGCAAGTGCGATGACTAGCGTTCACAAGACGTTACTCATCATTTTTCTACTTGCTTTGGTGGCTATCGCCGTGGCGTCACAAGCACGCATCGACATAGTTGTTTCTGTACGTGGCGAACTACTATTGGAGTCTGATGTTGAGAAGGTTCAACATCTGGAGGGTGGGATATTAGAAGAGCTGTTAGTGAGAAAAGGAGAAGTTGTGTATGAAGGCCAGCCTATTGCTCGAATCCGTTCACTCGACCGTAACACCCAACTCGATACAGTGAATACCGAAATCATTCAGCTGGAACTCGATAAAATCCGTTATGAAAGCTTGCGTGACATGGTCGAACCAAACTTTGCTTCTTACATCGAAAATTACCCAGAACAAGTTCAAGTCAACATGAATACGTGGCAGCAAGAGTTCTCGAAGAACCGCTCCAACGAAGAGCTGATCACTCACGATATTAAACACAAAAACTCTTTGATTGGATCAATGCTAAAACGTCGTAAAAGCTCAGATAACCAACTATCGCTAATTCGCAAACAACTCGACATCAAAAATACGCTTTATAAAGAAGAGATGGCGTCATATGTCGACGTTCTAAATATGAAAGTACAAGAATCCAATATGGTTCGTGAGATTGAAAACCTTGATGAGTCGGTCATGAACGAACGTTTCCAACTCGACAAACTCGAGAAACAACATCGAGATTTGGTTGAGAACCGTAACTCCGAGTACCAAGCACAAATCATTCAAGCCAATAAAGATCTCAAACTGAAACGGATCCTTCAACCACAACATTCCGACAAGGTTGATCGCTTAATCGTCTACTCGCCAGTCGATGGTGTGGTCGACAAGTTACACTTCAACTTCCGCTCTGCGGTAATACCACCCGGCGAGAGTATCGCTGATATTGCACCAATCAATAACTCCCTACACGGTGAAGCGAAAATCCCGCGTAAAGACATGGGGTTTGTTGAAATTGGCCAAGCGGTAAAAGTAAAAATGGATACCTATAACTTCGCAAAATATGGATTTGTTGAGGGAACCATCGCCTCAATCAGCCGTTCATCCTATGAAGAAGAAGATGCTGAATTCTATTTGGCAGAGATTGAGATTGATCGAAACTTTCTTGAACGAGGAGGCACTCAATACAAGTTATCGCCCTATATGGAATTTACCGCAGATGTAAAAACAGGCTCGCGTCGCGTGATCGAATACGCAGCGAAACCTGTGATGTCTGCCATCGAAGATGCATTCGATGAGAGGTAATCAATGAGCGGAAAACCTTCTTACAACATTTCCGTACCGGCCTTGCGACTCAGCATTTTGTTTAGTGTCGTACTGGTAGCTCTCGCTTTCTATTTATACTTTTCTTGGTCAAAAGTCGACTCGGTTGCGCAAGTGCAAAGCGCCCCACTTCTGATACAAGCCCAAAAGCTCAATCAGACCATAGAATTTGACATTCAAACCTTGCAGCACTGCTTAAAAGCCAACAATTGCAGTACCAGTGACTTTAACCTGTCTACTTTGAAGGGTGAGATTGATGAATTCCGCTCTTTAGCCTCTTTGAACAAAACCGAATTCAGTTTGGTTGGTGCGACCGAATACACCCAACTTGAATTAGCTCTCAATCGCTTTTCCGACAGCGCTAAAACACGCAATGACATACTCGACTTATACCTATCGCTGACGAACAAGTACCTACAGATGGATGACAACTATCGCACCATGTTCAACAACCATGCGAGTGACTTAATGTCAGAGAAAAATGAGTTCTTTGTCTGGTTGTTTATGGTGGTCGTGATATTGGCCGTGATTGCCGTTTTCTCTAACTCAGTTGCCATGTTGAAACTGAAGAAATCCAGCTCTAACGAGCGAGAAATCGACTATGAGTTTGATGCCCTGTATCAAGAGCTAAAGGAACTCGATTTACAAAGACTCGAAGAGCTTCTTAATGAAGTGAGCATCAACCCCAAACAACGCCAAATCTACTCTCACCTCAAGTTGATCTTCAGTAAATTGGAAGACCAAAAGCGCAATAACGATCTTTACAAACAGCTGTATGCACTGATCGGGTATGAGATTCGCGGTATCACCAATACCATCAACGGCGGTGTCCAATATCTGGTTCAAGAAACCGATGAAAACGGCGTATTGATGGCGAAGGATATTACCTCAGCGTGTAGTACCTTATCTGAGTTAGCAGAAAACTATAACCGTTTGATTTCACAGGGTACGGAAAGTAAATCGAAAGAATTTTCACTACTCAACGTATTGTCGGAATTGATGATTCATATCAGCGCCAAAATTCAACGAAATGAAGGTGAACTTGACTGCTTTATCTCTGACAACTTACCCAATCGTGTAGAAGGTCAATCCACCAGCTTGTTCTGGATATTGTTCCTGCAGCTTTCCAATGCCATTCAACTCAAATCAAATAAGAAACTATTTGTGACGATTGAATCTGGCGCTGCTTCTGATATGGAAAACACCCGTGTCACCATCAACCTCAACTTCTTATCAACGCTGGATGTCTCTGTTGCCAAGCTCAATAAACTCCATTGGAGCGATCACAAAGACCATACTGCGAACACCGATGACTTGGCGAAAAGTGTTCTGAAGGATTACGGATATTATGAGAGTCACTGGTTCCAATCCGGGGCTCAGGAACGTTTTCAGATTGAACTCGATCTTAAGGCTAAGAACTTTCACACAGAGAAGACTCGCTTCGATGGCAAGCGTTTACTGCTGTGTGCCAATACTCAAATCCGTATTGATGTGATGAAGAAAATGCTCAGTAACTTAGGACTAGACATCACCGAGATTCGTACTGCAAATGAGCTTTTCTCAGCGGCGAAAACGTTCGGTGATTACGATGCGATTATGCTGACCGATACCTTTGAACCTAACAAGCTGCCGTCGTTGAGCAAAACGGTCAAATCTCAGCTTAAGAACTACCCAAACACCAAGCTATTACTGTCAGTGACTAACACTCAACAAGCACAAGAGTGCCATAGCTTCGTCGACAAGATCATCAACTCACCTGCTATCCCCTATGAGTTTATTCCTAACTTACTCACCATTATGGAAGCAGAAGCTTCGGAAGAGCAAATGGAGAACAGCTCTTTCCTTATCGTAGAGGATGACCGAGTTCAGCAAATTTTACTTAAACGGATTCTTACCAAACAAGAATATGAACCAGACATGGTTGGCGATGGCGCTGACGCAGTGAAACACTTCATGAATAAACGTTCTGACATCATCTTCATGGATTGCATCATGCCGGGGATGGGGGGCATCGAAGCAACAAAACGCATTCGCCAGTTCGAACAAGAAAACGAGAAAAACCCTTGCACCATCATAGGTGCAACCGCATTGACCAGCAGTAACGAACATCAAGCTTGTATTGAAGCGGGAATGGATTATGTGATCAGCAAACCTTATAAAAGCGACCAAATCATCAAGGTGATCAACAAGTATGTTGCAGTACAGAAACTTAACTAGCGGCATCATAGCTGCGCTTACATTAAGCACGACACCTTCAGCATCGGCGACTACCCTGCTGGAGGCGGTAGAGCTCGGCCTGCAAAACAGCCTGTCTCTTCGCGCCAGTGATAAGGGCGTGGAAGAGAACGAATACAACATTGGTATCAGTCGCTCTAAGTTTCTTCCTTCTTTAAATGGTGCTGCTGATACCACATGGAATGAAAATGAAACTTTGCTATCGAGTCTGCCTGATGAGACTTCTAGCTATAACTCAAACAGATACAGCCTTTCTCTTTCCCAATCGGTCTTCAATCTGGGCGATATTTTCAAATATGGAACAGCTAAGCTCGACTTCAATATTGAAGAGATTAAACACGAGAACAAAATCCAAAGCACCATCTCAGAAATCGGCTCTCAATACTTTGAGTATTTAAAAAACAACGCCCAAATTAAAGCGACCAAGGTAGAGCTTAAATCGTCTGAAACGCGTGAACATCAAATGCGACGCAATGTAGAGCTAGGTAACACCGCAGCCAGTGAGCTGTACGAAGTGATTGCTCAGAAAGAAGGCGTTTCGAACCGACTAAGAACCTTACAGAAAGACCGACGTGTCATTCTCAACGGACTCTCTATTCAAATTCAATACCCTATCACTCCGTCGCAAGACATATACGAAAGCGTGCCTTTAAAAGAGATCAACAAAACCGAGCAACGCTCAATCATGGATCAAGCGTTGAAGCTCAACAACGACTTGTTGGTAGCGAAGAAAAACGTCGAAAGAAGCCGCAGAAGCTTAAAGGAGAGCGGATCGAATTTCTTACCGACCGTGTCGCTTTCAGCCAGCTATCGACACGATGACGCCAATAACTACGATAAAACCGACATTACAGCGACAGGTGAAAGTAACTCAACCAGTGTTGGCTTAAACCTCGCCGTGCCACTCTTGTCCGGTGGCTCTGATTACTACGGCTACCAGAAGTCATCAACGGCCATCGAGCGTACTGAGCTGCTTTACCAAGATTCGCTTTATACCACACGTAACAGCGTAAATACCTCAGTACTTAACATTAACGATTTCTCGCAGTCTATAAGCAGTTACGAAAACATCATTCGCGCCAACTATGCATCTTATAAAGGGATCCAAAGAGCCTACCAATTAGGCACGCGTACCATCACCGACTTGCTGGCGGCGGAAAGTAAACTGTTCAGCGCTTTGAGAGACTATGAAAGCGCACGATACGACTACATCATCGAGACTATCAAGCTTGAGCAAATTAAAGGCATACTCTCAATTCAATCGATAGAGAGCATCATGCAATTGATGAGCGATATTGAGGGACGAGACAATCAAGATTTGGTGCCTAAACACCTTCTCTCGACGGAGTCATTGAGAAAAGGAGGTCATAATGCAAACTGAGCAATTTTCGCAAAAGATAAATATGGCAGATAAGTGCTATCTGACTTTCTCAACGATAATATCAACCCTGTTTGGCTTGGTGCTGCCTTTCTCCATTCTGATCATTTTTGACCGAGTGTTACCCAACCAAGCACAAGATACTCTTTTCTTATTGTTCGCAATTATCTTGATTTCCATCTTCCTCGACTATCATCTGAAAAATCAGGAAGAGAAGATTTCCTCTGTCATCATGAGGCAGTTTGAGACCAACTTAACCAACAAGGTATTTCAATCCATCTGTTTGGCTGACATCTCTAAATTCCGCAGTTTAGAACCGGGCGAATACCTAGAACGAATCTCAACCATTCCTGAACTTAAGACTTTCTTTGGTGGAGAGTCGGTTCGAGCGCTTATCAACCTTGCCGTCAGCGTGATCACAATCCTCATCATAGGACTCATCAACATATGGGCTGGCATTACCCTTCTGATTGCCTCTGTCATCTTGGCTATTTTTGCTTGGAGCCTTTCCAAACAAAAAATTGGTAGCTTGCAGAATAAATCAGACATCGAAGGGTTAACCACCTCCAAAATCATTGAGATAATCTCTAGTCCACTTGATATCAAAGCTCGAAACATGGAGTACCGAGTTGAAAGTCTGATGACACAAATGGTCGAAGAGCGCGAAGTTGAGAACATTAAATATGAGCAGATTGAATCGAACTTCAGCCTAATATTGGCGCTGATCCAACAGCTCTCCATTGCTTGTGTTGTTGTGGTATTGGCAACAGCCGTTATCAACATGGAATCGAGTCAAGGCATCATGGCCGCCATTATCATGCTGACCAACCGTTATTTTGCGCCTTACCAACAAGTGATGCGCACCGCGAGTCGCTGGGAGTTAAACAAACTCCACATACAACGTATCGCCGAACTGCTTGAGCTTGCGGCTTCTGTTGATCATCAACATGAGACAACGGAAGTTGAACGTATTTCGGTTAAGTATTCTGAAAAACAACGTATCGAGTTCGAACTCGGCCAAGCCTATTTGCTGACAGGAAAAAGTGGTTCAGGTAAGACCCACCTCGCTAACTGTATTACGCGCCAGAACAGCGATAACAAACTCGACATCATGATTAACGATACCCCTCTCGATGACGTGAACTACAACGTTTGGCGTAACAGCGTGTTGATGGTCGACAAAACAAGCTCGTTTGTTGAAGGAACTATTATTGATAACCTAACTTGCTTCCGACCAAGTTTGAATAATACGGCGTTTACACTGTGTGAAACCATGAATATCAAAGCGCAAATTGACGGACTTCCTGCTGGTTTTTATACGGAACTCAAAGGGCATATGCGTAATCCATTCTCTCGCCAGGTTGGATATGCCTTATTATTGGTTCGTGCTCTACTCGCCAGTAAACGCGTGTTGATATTTGATGACATCGATTGTGTCTTTGATGAAGAATTTGCGCGAATGGTACTCACCAGTACAGCTTATCGTGCCAATGACAAAATCCTAATCATAGCCAGTAATAAAATGGATAAACTTAACCACCGCCTCAAACGCGTAAAACTTACCGGAGGTGACCAATGAGTATCCTAGTTGACTTCAACAATGTTCCGCAGCGTGTGTTGGACTGTGAATCAAGTGCTTATGATGAACGCTACGGTCAGTCGCCGCTGATTCGCGGCTTAGCCTACACCTTGATAGCGCTGGAATGGGAGGGTACGCCTTCTATACTCAGTGACGCTTTTATTCCTCAGCCAAAAGACAGCGACAGTTTTACTGCAACTATAGAGCGTCTTGGATATCGCTGTGATATAACCAAGCTAAAGACACTCGAGAATATCGATAAATACCCTCACCCATGCTTTATTGAGATAGAGAACCTTAGTGCGATCTTCTTAGGCACCAAAGATGGAAAGTTGATCCTGTTTGATTACACGAACAACAACACCATTGAATATCCAATGTGTAAAAAGCCCTGTTTGCTTATTTCTATTAGTGAATACTCTCGTTTGTTCCGTGAACCACCACCGGAATCTCAAGACAGAAGCAATTGGATAAAGTACGCTTTCTATCGTTACAACAATGAACTCAAAAGCCTGATCATCCTCAGCTTTGTGATCAGTATCTTGGGAGCGTTACAACCGTTCTTCATTATGAGTGTGTATAACTTCGCGCTCACTTCGAGCTCTCAAGCCACACTCTATTGGTTGACCCTATTTGCCGTGATCGTTGGCTTCTCGGAATACTTCTTCAAAAAGATGCGAGTCAACATCATTGCCACCTCCGGTAAAGATCTCGCGGTGCACATATCTCAAGCCGTAATATCGAAACTGCTTTGGCTACCCTACGCAATGACTTCAACCGCAGGGGTTTCGTCTCAGTTGGCTCGTTTGAAAGATATCGATACCTTCCGCCGCTTAGTGACCGCAGAATCGACCCTTAGTTACTTTGATATGCCGTTTGTGATTGTATTCATCATTGCGATTGCTCTGATGTCTGGCACCGCTGCACTTGTGGTGATAGGCGGCTTAATCTTGATGTTAGTGTTCTGTATTTACTCTCGTTATATCTACTCACAAGCCACATCTAAAAGCTCTCGCGCTAACGCCATGGTCTCTTACCAATGGAATGAAATCCTTCGCGGTATTAAGACTATTCAAGGTTTGCCTTTGTTGCGCGTGGTTCAATCTCGTTTTAGTGCCTCCCATATGCAAAGCACCAGTGATGCGGAGAGCGTTGCCGTAACTAACAGTAAGATTCAGGCTGCTGGCGGCAGTTTAATTCAAGTGATTGGTACGGCAAGTATTGTGACAGCCGTCATTGGCGTAATGGAAGGCACTTCCGATGCTGGTGCTATGCTCGCGACCGTTATTCTGGTTTGGAAAGCGTTAGGCCCAATCATGGGCATCTATAACTCAATTTCTAAGTTCCAGTCGATCAAGGCTTCATCAGCACAGATCAACAACTTGATGTCGATGAATGATGACAAATTAACCTTGGAGAAAAGCCCGCCTATTCGCTTGTTCCAAGGCAACATTGTGGGCAGCGGCGTCAGCCACCGATATGCGGGAGCGGCGACCGGCTTAACCAATCTTGGTTTCAAAGTCCCAGCCAGTGCCAAAGTGGTCGTTTGTGGCCCTACGGGTTGCGGAAAAACCACACTAATTTCAATCATTGCAGGGTTAGAAGACCGCTATCAAGGCGCAGTGTCTGTCGATGGTTACAACATTAAACAGTTCAATAGCTATCGCTATCGCACATCAATCAATTACATCCCTTTCAATTTGCACATTTTCGAAGGTTCTTTGGAAACCAACTTCATTTTGCACAATGGATTGATTCCCACAGAGAAAATGCAGGAGATGGTGAGCTTCTTCGAATTAGACGAATGGCTGCCGGAAGGCTTGGCAACTCAATTGAGTGTCGATAAATGCAAAGGCCTTCCCAATGGTATTCAGCAAAAGCTGCGTTTGGCGCTTGGTTTAGGCAACTGTGAGCAATCTCTGATCATCATTGATGAACCCTTTAATGGGGCTGAAAATGAAAACGCGCAGTATTTTAACCGTTTGTTCAGCGATAAGTTGTTGAGCAAAACAGTCATTTTTTCAACCAATGATCCTGGCTTGATCGCCACTTCCAACATGAGTCTGGTTCTAGAGCCTGACGGGAATCTTAAATATTTTGGCTTAACAGACAAATACTTAAACAGTTTGAGTTAGAACAAGAATGCCTACTCACAATTATCCACTTCAGGAAATTGATGCAATTGACAAAATCATAACCAAGAGAGATGATTCGCTCTAATACCACCACGAACAAGGAAGAAAATGTACACATTCGTTGCAGGCAAGCTTGATGTAGTTTACTTATCCGCAATTCCTGAAAATCATATGCTTCAGGACTGTGACGTGCCTGAAGAAGAAATCGAGCTCCGAGAGATCATTGAAATTTGGTACGAATTTTCATTCCTGCCCGCTTTCAACCTGCAGAAAATTGAAATCGCTAATAAACCAGAGCTTACAATCATACAAACACACGTTTTGAACAATGATGCGAGCACTCTCGCCTTTCTATTAAAAAATCGAGTTTATCGCGCTGCGTTAAATAGAATGCTCAGCGTTTGGACATTAGAGCCCTCCGCAAAAAACGCACTGAAGCAACTTCTATTAGAAGCAAAACAAGATAAAGATCATCCTCATTAACTCAGCTTTTTAAGCTATTCATCAATAAGCATAAAAAGTAAACCTACTGATAATCACTATACATTGTTAGAAATGGATTCCTTTTATAGGTAAGCTACAGAATCACAAGAAGTTATACCCCTCCCACACTTCCATTAAATTTACCGTTCCAAAGTTTCAATATCGCTTTTTTTATTCTACTGTTTTTATATAAAACAGTTGGATGGATCCTTTATATGGCGATTACGGTCTGGAATAACCTTTCAGTCAAACATAAACTCTTTGGCTTAGTTCTACTTCCCATTTCACTACTGCTTTTCCTTGCTGGCAGACAAGCATATATCTTGACGACTCAGTTAACCGATTTCGAACGCACAAATCAGTTATCTGTTTATCTTCAAGATATTTCCGTTCTCTATCGGAGCACTTTGGCCTCTAGTCCAGAAGAGTTCGCAAGGCAAAGTAGCCAAGTTAAAGCAGAACTAAAAAACCTATCTCCCACTATTTTCTTGCGTACTTCAAGTGAGATGGACCAGCTTGTTGCCGGCTTCAGCGAAGCTACTCTATCGACAATTGAAGCCACTGACAGTTACGACAAATTAGATGCCCTTGAGTGGCAGAGCGATTTATACAAACAGCTGCTCCTTGAAATAGAAAAAGTCCCATTTGAAAACACCAAACGTGAAATTCAACAACACCTCACCGCCTTACAACAACTCGAATGGTTGATGTTTTGGTCAAACGAGGAATTCAAGCTGGGTACTTCTCTGATTGAAATATTCCAAACTAGCCAAGAGTACGACCCCGAACTTGCTGAACAAATCAAAACCTTGAGCGAAAGACAGCAATTGTTTCTAGAACGTTTTGTTTCATTGAATGCCAACGAACATCAAGTGTCGCTGATGGTTGAAGTCTTCAGAAACGATGTGTTTGCTCAAAGCCAAGAGATCAGAAACGCATTACTCGACCTAAACGCAATCAGCCAATTAACACCACAAGAAGTTTCTGTTGGCTTGGAAGCGATGAGTGCTCGTCTCAGCTTATTACAAAGCCTCGGCACTGTTATCAAGCAAGAGTTCCAACAAGAAGTTGAGCAAGCGATCTCAGACGCGCAAGTACAACGAACACTGTTTATCTCCATCGTTGCCCTACTCGCTACCATTGTCATGGGGTTAACCCTAAGCTTAGCGAGACAAGTAACCAACAACCTAGGCTTGATACTTAAGTTCTTGAAGAGTGAAAACGATGAAACACGCCCTTCTTTAGACAAGCTCATTCAGGGTAAAGACGAACTCAGCCTATTTGCTCAACAAGTTGAACGGCTGACCATTGAAAGAGAACACGCTAAGGAAAGGTTAACGCTTGCTAAAGAAGACGCAGAGCGCGCCAAAGAAGACGCGGAAGAAGCGAAAGACCACGCGATACAAGCCAGCAAGGCCAAAAGTAGCTTCTTGGCTAACATGTCACACGAAATTCGTACCCCATTGAATGGGGTTATCGGCATCTCAGAAATCCTGTCAGATACACCGCTCACACCAACCCAACGAGATTACGTCGATACCATTGAGACCTCATCTCAACTGCTTCTAAGCCTTATCAACGACATTTTAGACTTCTCTAAGATTGAATCTGGCATGCTATTAATCAGCCCGCATTCCGCATCCGTCAGAGAATCGATATACGACATAGCCTCGATTGTGGCGCCAAAAGCGAAAGAACAAAAAATAGAAATTAATGTTGATATCAGCCCAGACACACCGGCACGCGTGATGATAGACGATCACCGTTTAAGACAGATCTTGATGAACTTTATGTCGAATGCAGTGAAGTTTACTGCAGAAGGCGGCGTCACCCTATCAATCCAAACGTTCAACAAGTCAGAAAACAGTGTCACCCTTAGATTTGGTGTACGAGACACCGGTATTGGGATCGACAAACAACAACAGAAACAAATATTCGAACCCTTTGCTCAAGAAGATGATTCAACCACACGCCAATTCGGAGGTACTGGTCTTGGCCTAGCCATCAGCACACAGTTGGTTGAACTTATGGGTGGCCAGATTCAGCTCGACTCCGTCAAGGGCGAAGGCAGCTGTTTCTACTTCGACTTAGAATTACCCGTCGATATTATGCTACCGAAACCAAGTACAGCAACGTCTGATATTTATGTGCTAGGTAACGAAAACATACTGACTAAACGAATAGAATGGGATCTTAACCTTTATGGCTTAAAAGTGACTCAGCGAACGAACGACACTGCTGTAATTACATCACAACTCGCCACTCAAAAACACACTAAACCTATCACTGTCGTTTTCGCTGAAGATGACGCATTCCTAGCTAACTCCCACGCCGATAACTTAGCTAAGCTGTACCAAAGCGGCATCACTATCTGTTTGATACGTTCCTTCTTAAGTGAGCCAGCGGATCTTGGTAACAGCGTTACAGCACAAGTCGCACAGCCCCTACTCGGCTTGCGTTTAATTAAAGCTATTGAGCTTTGTGATACGCGAGGTTTGGCGGAACTATCAGAGGCAAGCCGGCCACCAGTAGAGATTCAACACAAAATCCTCATCGTTGAAGACAACAAGATCAACCAGAAGATTGCTGGGCTTCATGTTGGAAAAAGTGGATTTGAATTTGAGTTTGCGAATAACGGCCAAGAAGCTGTGGACATGTTTACCGCAAACCCACATTACGCCGCCATTCTTATGGATTGTATGATGCCCGTTATGGACGGCTTTGAAGCAACAGGCAACATTCGCCGAGTTGAAAAAGAGACCAATGCTACGCGACGCATCCCTATCATCGCTCTTACTGCCAGTGTGATTGATGACGATATTCAAAAGTGTTTCGATGTGGGTATGGACGACTACGTGCCAAAACCATTCAAATTCGAGATGTTGAAAGAGAAAGTGCTCGCAGCTGTAGAAGCAATGCCACTGCCGGCAACACACAATACAGCGCCAGCGACAAACTCAATCGTTACCCCTATTCATAATGCTGCCCCTACAATTCAAGCGGCTAAAACTACGCTGCCGGAGGAGCATCAAGAAGAGCCAGTACCAAGCAAGTCTGAAAAGATTCTGTTGGTAGAAGACAATCGTGTAAACCAAAAAGTGGCGTCAGTCATGCTTAAGAAAGCAGGATATACCTTTGAAATTGCGGACAACGGACAGATCGCCGTTGATATGTATCAGAACGACAGTAGCTTCGACATTATTTTAATGGACTGCATGATGCCTGTGATGGATGGTTTCACCGCAACCAGGGAGATTAGAGAACACGAGAAAAACTTAGGCTTAACAAAGACTCCTATCATCGCGTTAACCGCTAGTGTAATTGATGATGATATTCAAAAGTGCTTTGATTCCGGAATGGATGGGTACGTCGCGAAACCCGTAAGAAAAGAAAAGCTATTCCACCAAATAGAAAGTGCGACTTGTTAGGAGAAACTAATGGATTGGATCAAAACAGTGAAATCACTCCAGTGCAGAGTTCTGCTACGAGCAGTTCTAGGGTTATTCGGAAGTTTACTTATTTTCAACCCTGCTCATGCCACTGAAGATTACGCAATATTTACTTTAGACACAGGGTTTGAAGAGATATCGATAAACAAAGCGAGAAAGCTATATAGAGGTAAAACTAAACGCCTCAATGGCAAGCGTGTTGAACTGTCTGATTGGCCTGAGAACAGCACCGAAAGAGGAGAGTTTTATCAGCTTTTGCTTGGGAAAAATGCAGCTCAAATGAACGCTCACTGGGCTGGCTTATCTTTTTCTGGAAAAGCGCGTTACCCAAGAGAAATCAAAACGGCATCAACCGATAGCTTAGTGGACTGGCTGGATGACAAACCAAACCGTATTGGTTACTCCCCACTCTCTTCGGTTCCTCAAAATGCCAACGTTCTCTACATTATAAGTTCGGAGAAATAATATGAAAAAGATAATTACGTCAGTGCTATGTGCTTCGATTTCCTCTCCGGCTTTTGCGATTATTGAACTTACCGATAATTTGTCATTAAGTGGCTTTGGTTCAACATCTTGGGCGAAATCAGACAATGATAATCCACTCATCATTAACCGAGGCTTTACTGATGAGAGCTGCTACGACTGTGATACCACATTTGGCGTTCAATTAGACTACTTTTACAACTCATTCAAAGCCTCTGTTCAAGTGGTGAAAGCCCCCCAATACGATTGGAGTGACCCTCAGCTTGAGTGGGCTTACCTTGGCTATGAATTCAATGACTTTGATGTCAGCATCGGTCGATTGAGACTGCCACTGTTTCTTACCTCTGAGTACTATTATGTCGGCCAAGCCTACATGACAGCGAGGCCACCGACAGAAGTATATAACGCCGTATTGGGTATCACCGCATTTAACGGGATTAAAGTCAGCTGGACTCACGATGTGAGTGATGAGGCAACGCTGTTACTCTCCCCTTTCTTCGGCGTAAAAGACAAAAACGAAGTCGATTTTAATTCGAGTACAGAACTGGAGTTTGAAACCAACCGCATGTTTGGTGCCAACCTTCAGTTAAGTGGAGAGAACTATCGTTGGAATTTGTCATTCCTCGATTCCAACTTTGATCAGACTGTAAAGATTAAAAACGTTGGTGCGCTGCCTACTGCAGACAACCAACACATCCAGCTTTGGTCTTTGGGTGCTGAGTATGAATTTAGTCAAGCGGTACTATCAAGTGAAGGACAAATCAGTGACTTCTCTTCATCAATGTATGCAAGTTTGGGCTACAGATTGAATTCGTTTACGCCTTATGTCGTTTACGGTGCAGAATTTGACTCAAACGAACACCTTACAGGCAACAGCTATTTGATTGGTATCGATTACGACGTATTGCCGAACGTTTCTATCAATGGTGAAGTACAATACTTTGAAGCTCGTAAGTCAAATGGAGCCTTTATCGAGGACTTCAATCCACTGACAGGCTTTGATGATAAAGATGCTGTACTCTATACCATTATGCTGAGTTTCGTGTTCTAACCTAGAATTAAACAATCACCGTAAAAAAGCCCAAGCTAATCACTCTACCTTGGGCTTTTTTATCGCAGTCATTCTTCATTCCAACCTGTCGAAACATAAACCATAACTATCGTTTCAATGGTGAATATTGAGATGGTTTTATTCCAATGTCAGAGCGGTCAGCATTGTGTAAAAAGGCTGCAAACTCACGAACCTCACCGCCCTCACTCGGTCAATCTTAGAGTGAATAAACAGATACCTTAAACGGAGAACGCATGCGTATAGCAACTTTATCTTTAAGCTTGGTTTCAGCGGTGGGTTTTGCTGCTGAGCCCAGCCCTTTCCCAATCATGCCGAATACTGAAGGTGACAAATTCATGGTTAGTGCGACAAACCCCTATGTCAGCAGCACTGGCTATTCGATACTGAAACAAGGCGGTAATGCGATCGACGCCATGGTGGCGATGCAAATGACCATGTCAGTCGTCGAGCCCGATATGACGGGGATTGGTGGCGGGACGTTTGCTTTGTTTTATCAACATGACAAAGACCAATTCCTCGCAATCGATGGGCGTGACGAAGCGCCCTCAAGTGCGACTCCAGATATGTTTATGGAAGATGGTAAGGCACTCAGTCGAAATGAGATTTTAGGGCCAAGATCTGTCGCGGTACCGGGTACGCTTCGTTTGCTCTATAGCTCTCATCAAGAATACGGAAAGCTACCTTGGTCTGAGTTGGTGCAGCCTGCGATTGAGCTTGCCAGTAAAGGTTATGCAATGAACAGTTACACCTATGACATTGTGGTTCGTGAGCAAAACCGTTTAATTGAAGATCCAGAAATCAAAGCGCTCTATTGGGATAACGACGAAATCAAACCGACGGGCACCTTGATGACCAATCCAAAGCTTGCCAATACGTTGACCAATATTGCGCAACAAGGTGACAAATATCTTTATGGTGGAGAGTTTGGTAAGAACATTGTCGAAACGGTCAACAGTGGCATCGATTCAGACCACGCAAAATTATCCATTGAAGACTTTGAACAGTACCAAATCAAAAAGCGTGACGTCATTGAGAGCGACTATCGTGGTAACAAGATCGTATCCTTTGGTTACCCTGCCTCTGGTGGCGTGATGGTTACTCAAAGCCTTGAAATGTTAGAAGCCTATAACTTAGCCGACATGTCTAAAACCGATGTTGAACCTTGGCGCTTGATGACCGAAGCCATGAGAATCGCCAAAGCCGATCGCATCGCTTATGCCGGTGACCCAGATTACATCGAAGCGCCAGTTGCAGCCCTACTCGACAAAGCCTACATCGATGGGCGACGTAAGCTCATTCCAGAGACTGGCATTGCGAAAACAAAACCAAAAGCAGGCAAGCTAACCGATACTGATTACGCTCAGTATCAAGGTTTTGAGAGCCAAGATACCGGGCACATCTCCATCATCGACAAAGACGGTAATGCCATTGCAATGACCAGCACCGTCGGCACAGGCATGGGGTCTGGGCTAATGGTCGATGGCGTGGTTCTTAATGCCCAAATGGCAAATTTCTCCACCAAACCCACAATAAACGGTAAACCGACTCAAAACTCTATTGAAGCAGGTAAGCGACCTCGCTCAGCGATCACCCCGCTAATGGTTATGGATAAAAAAGACGACCTGCGTTTAGTGGTAGGTTCTCCTGGTAGCTCACAAATTCCGGGGTACGTGTTGAAAACTGTGGTGGGCATTCTCGATTGGGATCTGTCTGCGCAGGAAGCGATTGACCTGCCGAATATTCAGTATGGCACTAAGATTGATCGAACCAAACCTTATGATCCAACAGGTTTGTTGGTCGAGAAGAAAACCTACGCTGAAATGCTAGTACCAGAGTTCATGCAGCTCGGTTATCAGGTGCATGTCATTCCCGTCGTCAGTGGCTTGAATGCCATTGAAGTCAAAGATGGCAAGATCTATGGCGCGACCGACAGACGCCGTGCATCAAGCTCTATGGGTGAATAATAAAACGAAATGGGCAAGTAACAGGCTTGCCCTTATTTTGTCTTTAGTTGCTTGAACCTTGTCTAAGCAGTTCATGGATGCGAAAAGCCAGTCGAATATTTTGACTGGCTTTTCATTATCGGCTTCGCTA
Organism: Vibrio sp. TMPB1044; assembly: GCF_030442075.1. NCBI lineage: Bacteria > Pseudomonadati > Pseudomonadota > Gammaproteobacteria > Vibrionales > Vibrionaceae > Vibrio > Vibrio sp. TMPB1044. The sequence continues at coordinate 261,425 of NZ_JAUJED010000023.1, forward strand.
TTTACTCATTTGGATATTATGAGCTTGGCGCTACTCGCTTCTCTTTCAATTGCTCAATTACATAATCAGGAGCCACTTTACCTAGCTCACCCAAGCAATCATCTGTCTTTTCATTGCCGTAGCGCACATAGATATCGCATACCGCGTATAGCTGCTCTGGAGAACCAGAGATCAAATATGCTTTCTCGAACGATTTAGTCGACTTGTCGATATCCAACTCTTCTTGTAATACCCCATTTAGGTACCAGTAATAGCTGTTGTCTTTCGCTAATTCAGCTGCAACTTCAATCTCTTTTGCAGCAGCACCTTTGTCTTCCAGGCGAACCAGAGTCAACGACTTAGAATAATGCAGAGCCGCATTGTCCGGCACGTTCGCTAAACCGCGATCTAATACTTCAACCGCTTGTTGGTCTTTTTTCTGCGCTCGGAAATTATCAGCGTAGCTTAACCAAACTTGCGCTTCTTTTGGATGCGTATTGATCAGTTCTAGATAAACCGTTTCCGCCTTATCCCACTCGTTGTGCCAGCGAAGTACATCAGCAAACAGCAGTTGGTATTTTTCAGATTCTTGCGTTTCTAGAAAACTGATCAGCTCTTTTACTGGTGGTTCGATTTGTGCTTTTTGTTGTTCATCTAAGGCATTAAAGTCACGAATTAGATTTGATGTTGCCGTGTGGCGAACCATGGTATCGCTGTCTTTAAGCAACGGAGAGACTAATGCCCAGCGATGTTCGAGTTGATAAGGTTCAGAGCCAATCACAGACGCTTCGCGAACTTCAGGGTCTTTATCTTTCAAGCCTCTAGCAACAGCCACCAACGCATTTTGGCTTGGGTAAGCTGCCAATTCTTGCAGCGCACCAGTACGGTTTTCAATAGACTGATTCTGATCTTGCGCCATGTAAGACAACTGTTGAATGCGGGTTTGAGTGTCCGTCATTTCAAGCACTTGATTGATATTTTGTGCTGGTGCATCAACGGTTTGTTGAACGCTATTAGCTGCCATCGCTGACGTTGATAGCAATGCGGACGTTGAGATAAATAAAGCAACCGCTGTCGCTAAACTCTTCTTGATCATAGTATTACCTTAAGCTAGAGAACTTAGCCTGTCCCTAGACTCATATCTGATTAAATTTCGTTAGGATCGATAACTCTAAACCTAGAACTTGACTTAAAACTTAGTCTCAAATGTTGTTTGTTTTGCCAGTTCTGCTCGACGCGCCATCATCACAGAATCACGGTACTTACCATGAGCAACAGGGTGTCTCATCGCACGCGCGATATACGCCATCGATTTATCAACATGAGAGAAGAACTTGTGCCAGCCCGCACATAAATAGTTCAAGCCCGGCTCACCCGCACGAGTTTTGATAAAGCGATTTTTCGGACACTCGCCATGACAAGCAAACTTGTAGTCACATTGCTGACATTGGCTCGTCAGCGTACGTGATTTAGCGAAACCAAATTTCTGTTGTGGTGCACTGTATGCTAGGTCATCAAGCTTCTCGTGGTGGATGTTGCCAATTTTATATTCAGGATAAACGTAGTGGTCACAAGAGAACACATCGCCGTTTGGCTCCATCGCTAAGCCTTTACCGCAGATCTCATTAAGGGTACAAAGCGGGTTCGGGCGACCAATCCACGTTTCTAAGCTCGCTTCGAAATACTGAACAAACACTTTACCGATATCGTACTTCGCCCACTCATCAAACACAGCAATTAGGAAGTTGCCCCACGCTAAGTCCGATACACACCATGATTCCATGATCGAATCTTTGTGACCCGGGATAAGACGCTTGTCACCTTGCTTGAGTTGCTCACTCACTTGAGATGTTTGCGGTGCAACGGTTCTAAAGGTTTTTTGTTCTACGATAGGAATAAATTGCATTTGTGGAGACTTCACCACATCACGTAGGAAACGATACACTTCGAGTGCATTTTGACTAGTGAGATTATTCACACAGGTAAGCGTGGCGAATTTGACTTGGTGCTTGTGCAGCAACTCTACAGCAGCCATCACTTGTTTGAATGTGCCACGACCCGCTCGGTTGGTACGGTAAGCGTTGTGTAGCATTTCAGGACCATCAATACTTAAACCGATCAGGAAGTTGTTCTTTGCTAAGAACCGACCCCAATCGTCATTCAGTAATGTGCCATTAGTTTGTAGGTCATTTGAAATTAACACACCTTCGGGCTGATACTTTTTCTGTAGCTCAACCACACGCTCAAAATAAGCCAAACCTAACATGGTCGGCTCACCGCCCTGCCATGAGAAGATGATTTCTGGCGTATTTTGACCTTCGATGTATTGTCGGATGTAAGTCTCTAGCGTCTCATCATCCATTCTTGGAGAGCTGCCTTTCTTGTACTCCAACAAATCTTGCTTACTTAGGTAGTAACAATATTTACAGTCAATGTTGCACGCTGCGCCAATCGGCTTAGCCATAACATGCAGGCGCTTAGACGCTTTACCGTTATATTGTGGACCTTGAGTAATGTGCATGATTTACCTACCTATCTTAGTGTCTTGTTCCCATCATAATTCCGAATTAAGTCAGTGGCATGTTATACCCTTTATAACCAATAGGAATGACCAAAAACGTTAGAATTACGCCCTATTTCGAACATTTGAGGCACGTGATGAAATTTATCAATTACAAACATTTAGCAGCAGTTAGCGGCGTCACCATGACTATTTATCTAAGCGGCTGTGCAAGCGTGCCTACACACCCTATCGCTCAAAAAATTGACCAAGAGATGGTGTTGGTTGAAGGCGGAACATTCACCATGGGCTCAAACAGCCCAGAGGCGACCAAAGCAGAACGACCAGCCCGTGATGTAACTGTAGATAGTTTCTACATTGCGAAATTTGAGGTGACTCAAGAATTATTTGAATCGGTGATGGGTTCATCTCTCAGTTATTTCCAAAACCCGCAAGTTCCGGTCAACAACCTAAGCTGGCAACAAGCGAACTATTTCGTTGAGCAGTTGAATGAACTAACAGGCGAAGAGTACCGCCTACCAACTGAAGCTGAATGGGAGTTTGCTGCGAAAGGTGGCAACAAAAGCAAAGGCTATACTTACAGTGGTTCCAACAACTTAGATGAAGTTGCGTGGTACTCAGCAAATTCAAAAAATAGCGCGCATCCTGTCGGGTTAAAAAAGCCAAATGAACTAGGCTTATATGACATGACAGGAAACGTTGGGGAGTTTGTTATCGATGCCTTCGATGACACTTTCTACCGATTTGGTCCAACAGACAATCCAAACAACGCTAAACACAGTGACGTAGGCTTATCGCATAAGTCCGTTCGCGGTGGCAGCTTTGCTTATGACAAAAATGAATCTGAAAGTTACCGTCGTGACTTCGCAAGCCAATCGATCACTATGTCGGACATGGGCTTGCGTTTAGTTAAGGATACGAACTAACTAAAGCTGTGAACTAGCTAGAGATGTGAACCAGCTAAAGGTGCCGATGGTTATGACTCAATAATCTTCACCAACAATACTAAAAATACGATTCGCACTGTACACACGTTAGAAATCTGGCCAAACATTAGAAATCTGCCAAACGTTAGAACTCTGCGGCAACAGTGAATAAGGAAACTCTATGCAATACACCAAGCTTTCAGGACTAACACTCGCGTTACTCTGTGCCCTCCCTGCTTCGGCTGCGGAAAAGCCAGATCTAGTCCTTCAAATCACAGTAGATGGCCTGCGCGCAGACCTAATCGAGCGATATAAGCATAACTTCGGTGAAGGTGGCTTTCGCTACTTAATGGATGACGGTACTTATTACACCAATGCTAACTACCAACACGGCAACACAGAAACCATTGTAGGACATGTGTCGCTTGCAACAGGCGCTCCACCGAGCGTACACGGCATGGTAGGTAATGTTTGGTATGACCGTAGCGAAGAACGTTTGGTGTATAACGTAGAAGATGGCAACTACGCCATGCTGACTTCGGGTGCGGGTGTCGACAAAGCCACCGAGATCGATCCAACACAAAAGACAGCGCAAGGTGACGGCCGCTCTCCAGAGCCAATTCTCGCCACCACCTTTGGCGACGAACTTATGATTTCCAATAGCGGAAAATCGAAAGTGTTTGGTGTATCGGTAAAAGACCGTGGCGCGATTTCGCTTGCAGGACACAGTGGCAAAGCTTTTTGGTTCTCTAAAGCACAGTCTGAGTTTGTGACCAGCAACTATTACTACGACGAATATCCTGCTTGGGTATCTCGCTGGAATGAAAAAGCCATTGCCGCTCAATACTCAAAACAGAGATGGGAACTGTCGTTACCGCGTGACCAGTACACCCTGCAAGAACACAATACCGAACACAAAGTGAAACTCGGTGATTTCCAACGCACCTTCCCTCACCCATACGGCCCGGCAAGCTATAAGTACTTCAGTACTACGCTTACTGTGAGCCCTGCTGGTGATGAAATCACAGAAAACTTCGCAAGCACCTTGTTGATGCAAGAGAAGCTAGGACAAGGTGACGTAACCGATTATTTATCTGTGAGTTTCTCATCAAACGACTACGTGGTGCACCTATACGGCCCAGAAAGCCTAGAAACAGAAGACAACCTAATCCGACTTGATAAGACTCTCGCTAAGCTTTTCAAAACCGTTGATAACCAGGTGGGGCTAGAGAACACATTAATTGTGCTGTCTGCCGACCACGGTGTTCCTGAATCTTCACCTGCGGCAAATGCGCTTGGCTTCAATCAAGCTCAATACTTTAATAAGGATAAACTGCTCTCGAGTGGTGTTGAGAAACGATTGAAGGATGAATTCGGCTTAACTAAAGATGTGATTCGTTTGTATGCACAGCCTTATATCTATCTGAATCACGATTTAATCGCCGAGAAGAAGCTTGACCTCGCTAAGGTACAAGAAGTAATTGCGGATGAAATAGCAAAAGTGAAAGGCGTTGCATTTGCAGTATCAAGTAGTGATATCGCAGCCAACCGAGTACCGGACACGCACGTAATGCAGCTCATCAAAAACAACTACCATCCAGCTCGTTCTGGCGACGTGTATGTGGTATTTGCACCGCGTAGCTACATTAACGACATGGAAGGCCTTCAAATTGCCTCGACTCATGGTTCTCCGTGGAAATACGACACCCATGTACCGGTTATTTTTGCAGGCTACGATGTCGAAGCTCAGAAGATCTCGCGAGCAATCACGCCATACGACATTGCACCAACACTTTCGAATAAGCTAGGGATCACCCAACCAAGTGGCTCGATTGGAGAGGTGTTACAAGAGATCACTGAGTAGACTAAATCTCCAAGGTTTCGTCATCTAAATTTCAAATCCAGCACCCACCCAATAAAAGAGCCGTTTATCCATTTCTGACTGACTCAGTCGAAACAGGTAAGCGGCTCTTTTGATTAATGGTGGTCCGATTGAGTCGAGCTTAATTTTTTCCCGAATAACGAAAGGCTTCTTTGGTTAGCTGATTTAGTTGGTCGTTATTCATCTTATTATGTACAACAGTGATACGGCCTAGGTAAACCAACGGGACTTCGGCTTCTCTCTCTTCTAAGTGAAACTTTATCGCTTCAGCAGTTGCTACGCCAAGGTCATCACTCATGCGCATAGGTGTGGCATCCAATTCATCGGAACGAATCTTTTCTATCTCTTTCGCCGTTCCGCCCCAACCCGTGACATAGATTTCAGACAACATGTCGGCTTGGTTCAACGCATCAACCGCGCCCATGGTCATCGCAGTATTGGCATTGTGAACCATCGTCACTTCAGGGAAGTTACCGAGCACTAAACGAACGCCATCAGCCCCACCTAACTTCTGGTATTGCCCAAAGTGCTCATACACCGTTAACCAATCGCCTTTTTCTTCTACGCAATCAATGAAACCTTGTGACCGTTGAGTATCTGTTATTCCTGGGATACCTCGATTTGCTGAAAATTCGACCTTCCTTCCCAGTTCTTTCACTACATGATCACATAGAGCCTCAGCCCCCATCGCACTCGAGAAATCGAACCAACTATCTGGTTGATGTTTCCATTGTTCATTAGGTGTGTGGAACGCCCAAATAAAGGTTTTGAAATCTTTTGAAGCGGACAGTTTTTGAATATTACCGGCTTGGATACCCAGTTCAGAAGGACCAAAAATGACGAAGTCATAAGGCATCTCAGAACTCAGGACTTGCTCGGTGTATTGGGTCTGTAATGAGTGCTCAATTTGTCGGGACGTAAACTCATTGATCTCAAAAGGCAGCTCCAAAGCAATGAGCCTTTCCTTCAATGCGGTGTAATTTCTTGTCCAAAAGTCAGAAATATCTGCACTTGGATAAATCAGCGCAATTCTTACCGGTTTTTCTACCGACATCGGGGCTAATGACATTGGCTCGCCACTTACAGTCTCTTGAAATTTTTCAAGTTTCTTTACATCAGCTTCCGATCTTGCCCCATCAGCATTGACGTACAAAGGGAGGCAAAAACACGCTGTCAGTAGGGTTGGCAAAACATTTTTATAAATTTGACCCGGCATAACTGTTACCAAATGTTTGAATGTTTATTAACAATATTATAAATATAGGGTGATTATAAGTTAAAGCGTTTTATAAGCCATATGAATAAGAGATTAAATTTTGCGAGTTTGTTGCTCGCTGCTACTTGCTACTCTCCGAGTTTTGCGGGTAATCATGACGATGATTTCTTCAAATATGCTGAAGAAAAAGTGATGCGTGCGGTTTCCAACCAAAGCACTTGGCATGGTCCAATACAAGGCCCTGCTGTACGTCATGAAAAAAACGTTATTTTTGTCGCCTCTGATTTACGTAATGGTGGTGTTTACGGGGTGGGTAAAGGCATCTCCGAGGCTATTTCAAACATCAATTGGCATCTAAGGTTCATTGATGGTTTGGGCTCTGAAGTACGCCAAGGTGCAGCTATCAGAAAAGCGATTAGCTTTGAACCCGATGCCATTGTTCTCGGCGGTATTGATGCTGTTCGACACAAAACCATTTTGAAGCAAGCGGAAGATCTCGGAATTGTTGTCATTGGTTGGCACGCAACCGAGCTTGTCGGCGGCAATCCTGAAATAGGCTTATACACCAACATTACCACTGATCCTCTCGATGTAGCGGAAGTGGCAGCGCTACTCGCGATCGTAAACTCAAACGGGCGAGCAAAAACCATTGTGTTTACCGACCCGAACTATGAAATAGCGATGATAAAAGCCAACGCGATGGTCAACACCATCAAACGTTGCGGTACATGTGATGTACTTGAGCTGAACTACTTACCACTCGATAAAATTGCCGAGCAGATGCCTGCGACATTGAAGAAACTTGATAAGAAGTATGACGAGAAAATAACTCATATCTTAACCATCAACGACCTGTACATTGATTACGCTATCCCTTCTTTTGAATCTAATCTCGAAGAGCATCGGCTAATACCACAAAACATTTCGGCAGGTGACGGCAGCAAAGCCGCATACAAAAGGATTAATAGCGGTCAATTCCAACTGGCTACTGTACCTGAACCCTTATATCTGCAAGGTTGGCAAATTGTCGACGAGCTCAACCGAGCATTCAACCAGATGCCTCCAAGTGGCTACTCTGCCCCTGTACATCTCGTCACGCCCGATAATGTTGAAGAACTCATCAGCCAGTCAGACAAAGGAATCTACGACCCTAAAAATGGCTACCGTGAAGCATATCTGAAAATTTGGAAGCCACAATGAAACTACCTCAGATAAACATAACCCAACGGCTCATTATTTCGAACCTGGTTTCGCTATTGATTGTGAGCCTTGCCGTCATCATGGTGATCCGCTCGCTCTATTACGTCGAGTCGACTCTCAAAACGGAAACCTCAACACACGTATCAGATTTGATTATTAACTCAGAGATCAGCCGACGCGTATTCACTTTAACCTCTCGCGTTAAGCTGCTGGAGCAGACCTTTTTGTTCAGTGAAACCACACTGTCTGAAGAAGCGTTCAATGTTGACTTCCAACTGCAACGGCTGAGAGATCTCTCGACCAACGAAGGATTCTCGCAGAAGATCGACGCCTTTATCGATAACTTCCATCGTTTCTTAGGCAGTTCGCTAGCATTAAATCGAATCCTCAAGCAGACCAATCAAATCGACGCTGCGTTAGCCGAGCAACTTGATCAACTCGAATTTGCGATAGCCGACAGCAAGCTAAAGCACTTAGACCAACCTAATTTCATCCGTTATAACAATGAATTAGACCTCATCAACATGCTACGAGAGTCATTCCTCACCTCGGGTAAAATGGTCGGTGACATTCACAGCCGTATCACACCAGAAACGGAGAAAGTTCTGCTTATCGAAGTCGAGAAAGAGCTCGACATATTTTTACTCCACTTAGAAAACGTTGATATTGGAACGGCGGCGGTTATCGCAGAGAAGAAACGAATCCACCGCACGGTGAAACGATACAACGCGGCTTTAAAACGCATTCGAGCAAATCTGGAACAGCGTTGGTTGGTGATGGCATCGCTGTTAGTTGCTCAAAGTGACTTGTTGGAGATGGTAGAACAAACGGAATCACGTGTACAAAGCCAAGCCTTGGAATTAACAGACCAACTTGAAAAAGAGATTGGCTTATCAAGACTTAACGCAATTGTTATCAGCTTTTCAGCCTTTGTATTATCGATGTTGCTGGTTAGCCACGTTGTTAGACACCACATTAGAAAACCACTCAATGCGCTGAGACATGGCTTCGACCGTTTAGAATCCGGTAGCCTAAAAAACCCAATCAATTTGGGCAGACGTGACGAATGGTCTCACCTAGAAAAAGCATACAACGATATGGCTTCAAGGCTTTCAGAAGCTTATTTAGATCTCACTGAAGAGAAGAAAAACTTTGATTTCCTTGCTCATCACGACCCACTGACAAGCTTAGCTAATCGACTTTTAGCAACGAAGCAGTTGGACAAAGAGATCAAACAATCCAGTCAACATAACGTACCTTTCTTGTTATTTTATCTCGATATAGATGAGTTCAAGACAATCAACGATTCATTGGGGCATGCCTCGGGCGACAACTTGTTAGTTAACGTATCTCACATCTTAAACAACTTAGTGGGCGATAAAGGTTTTGTGGCGCGAATGGGCGGTGACGAGTTTTTAGTGGTGTTTTCGAATATAGGATTGGAAGAAGGACAACCCATTGCAGAACGCTTAAATCAAGCACTAAGAAAGCCTTATTACATCAATGACACTTCTATTTTTGTTTCGGCAAGTATAGGGGTATGTGAATATCCTACCCATGGTTCGAACCTTGAAACCTTAATTCGAAACGCAGACACTGCTATGTATCATGCGAAACGAAATGGTAGAGATCAATATCGAGTCTACGCAGATGAAATGACTCACGAAGTTAATGACATAATTGAAACCAATATTGGACTTCGTCAAGCGATTACCAACGACGAACTGGAAGTGTACTTCCAGCCAAAAGTTGACTTAAATTCTCAAGAAATCATTGGTGCCGAAGCGCTTATTCGCTGGCGCCACCCTAAATTGGGACTGCTTCCCCCTGTCGATTTCCTTGAAGTAGCAGAAAAAAGTGACCTCATTATCGACATCGATAAATGGGTATTTAAGAAAGTGGCAAACCTGATCACTGAGTGGCAATGCGCGGGAATGAATCTTCAGGGTGTGATTTTCTCCATCAACTTCTCAGCAAGAATGTTCTACATGACTGACCTAGCAGAACAACTGCAAGAGATACTCGATGAAACAGATTGTCAGCCTCATCAGCTACTATTGGAAATCACGGAAAGAGATATGATGCGAGATTTCGAAACCTGCTCAAGAACCATAGAGCTGCTTCATTCTAAAGGTTACAAAATCGCTATCGACGATTTTGGTACAGGCTATTCATCTTTGTCCGTATTGAAAAACCTTTCTGCTGATTGCGTCAAATTAGATCGAAGCTTTATTGAAGACATAAATTCTTCGAAAGTAGATTATGAGATTACTTGCGCGGTACTCAAGCTTGCACAAATACTTGATTTTTCAGTGATTGCAGAGGGCCTTGAAACACAAAATCATGTAAAGACTCTACGCCAAATTGGCTGCAAATATGCTCAAGGCTATTTCTTTGCTCGACCTTTGCCCATCGATGATTGGGTGTCATACTTCTTGCTTAACTCTGAGCAGAGCCAAAGAGAAGCTTAGTGCCTGTTCCTTAAATTAATAAAGTTTCAGTGAGTTAAGTTCCTTCACCGATTTTTTACGAAACAAGTGTAGCCTTCGGGCTGCCCCCACGGACCAAGCTGCCGTTACAAAAAAGCAACCTCAAAGTTCTCATCATTTATCTATAGTCAAAGTGCCACTGTGTTGGCTTTCTTTCCGTTTAAAATCGCACGAATACTTTCCATTGCACTGCCCTCTATCGTACTAACTAGCTACATCTTTTGCTGCCGCCTTGATCTTAGCGCGCAACCATTTGTGGCTTGGCTCATTGGTACGGCTTGGGTGCCAAATCATGCACATATCGAGATCGTCGAGTTCAAAAGGTAAAGGCAGCGTTCTAACATCATATTTTCCAGAAAAACAGCGTACAGATGACATTGGGAGCATACCGATGGAATTTGAGCCCTCTATAACAGGAAGCATCTCTACGACACCCGCAGCTCGATAGATTACTTTGCGTTTCTCAAGGTCACTAAAATGTTCTGAACTTAGTAGACTCCTTCGAGCGTGCCATCGCGAAACAACGACATGCTCTAAGGCTAGAAACTGCTCCATATCGATGGTATCACCTATCGTCGGGTGATCTGAGCGACACACCACGACTAACTCTTCGCTAGCAATCACTTCATGCTTGAGCATAGTTCGACCCCTTGGGGTCATATCGATGATCACATCATGTCTTTGAAGCCTAAGGTCTGACTCGTAGTCCTCTGTAAACAAGGGATGGACTTCCAAGGCAATACCTGGTGCAACTTGACTGATCAACTGCATGACTCTTGGTACCATTTCGTAGCTAGCCGCCGAGACGCAGGCAATTGAAAACACTCGGCCTGAAGTTTTAGGGTCGAAGTCTCTTGATGCGGATAAGGTAGAAGTAAAGTTTTTTAGCGCAGCGGCCATTGCAGGATAGATATCAATAGCAAATGTGGTCGGCTCTACGCCAGAAGTGGTTCGGTGAAACAGTGGCTCATCATAGATATCTCTCAACCTTGCAAGCGCTTTACTCACAGCTGGTTGGCTTATATCCATGCGATTAGCAGCTCTTGATAAGTTCTGCTCTTCATAAATAGCGACAAATATAGGAATTAGATTTAGCTCGGTACTTTTCATACAGTTCCATATTAAAGAGGCAGGTTCCCTATAGTAGAGAACCTGCCGATTATGTTCGATGCGAATGACTAAAGTTTGCTACTTAGTTCTATCTTTTAAGTCTGGCAAAGCTTTAGGGATTTTCAATCGGTCGACAATTGAGCGAGAATTGCTCGGTTTTGATTTATCATCGGGTAAGTGACCTAAGCCTTTCCATAAACGAGTAAATACGTTTTTGTCTTCGCGCCCTTGTTGAAGGGCTTCGCTATCCTCTAGCCAACGCTTTTGTCCATTCAATTTACCAAGTTGCACTTTATCCAGTTCTAGTTGAGAGGTTTCGTTTCGTAATTGACGATAGATAAAGGTTCTCAATGCAGACCAATTACCTTGCTTAAGCAAACGACGGAATACCAACCAACTCGGTGTTGGTCGGTTCTTGTAATAACGCTTCAAAGACACAAACAACGCAACACACAACACCAATGCCAAACCCACACTGATAAAGACTGACATATAAGCCTTGATGAAGGATTGGAGCGTGTGCTTGGCTTCAAACACATTCCCTTTTATCACCACGGTTTCAAGGCGCTGATTCTTGCTGTTCCACCACTGGAATGAGAAGTCTGGCAAGGTAAATTCGCCACCTTGTTGAATCACATAAACCGTTTCTTCAACTCGGCTAGAACGATAATCTCCACGTTCTTGTGTATCGTCTAAACGATTTGGCTGTGGGTAAGCTTGATATTGCTGAGTCGATTCATTGTTTAACACATCTGGCAGTAACACAGACAAGCTGTCTTTGGCCTTGATGGTTACCGTTCGAGTAATGGCATCGCCTACTTTTAAGTTTTCACTCGAGCGTTGCCATTGTTGCTCTGTATCTACTTCTGTTGCAGAAAACCAAGGCGATTCATCACTTAATAAACCTGAAGGTAGTGAGGTTTCAAACTTAATCGGCTGCGTGTAAAGCGTGCCGCCAACGTTAGAACCATCAGGTGCAGAAACTTGGACGCGAACCGGCACGGTTGGAATGACAAACTCGCCAGAAGTCATCGGATAGAGCGTCACTTCCCATCGTTGACGTGACCATGTAGTACCGCCGACTCTTTCTGTATAGTTCGTCGCGAGTTGGTTACGCTGCTTAGCGATCACGTTAGGGATTTCGATACTGCCAATTCGAGTGCCGCCAGTTAACCAGCGCGGTGTCGCCACCTCAATGTTCAGAATGACCTGCTCATTTACGCTGACTTTGGTCGGCGTTATCTTGTCGCCTGACTTGGGTTTCTCACCTACCCAAGCGATAAGCTCAACGTCACCACTTTTTTGTAGATCGAAGATGTCAGTAGCAGAAGCAAATGCAGAAAAAGCAGTGCTAAACAGCAAAACCATCGACACAAGCAAGGTCTTGGTTAAGTTCAACGACTTTGCCCACCCTACCTTTACTTGAACCAATTCAAGAGTTAAATCATATCGACTCATTGTGCTTGCTCCTGTTTTTGCGTCTGTTCGATAGACGGTGCAGGATCTCTTAACTGAATTTGAAATTTCGACTTTAAGAAGAACTTAGGATCCGCTTCAACGCGTTTTAACCACTTGTCGGCAAGCTCTTGGCTGCCCAATATTTCATTGGCGTTAAGCGTTTCCTTGAGCATCAATTCGGCTACCGTTTCTTCTTCAGCGCCATCACCCGTTCGCGGCTGATCATCTTCGAGTTCTAAAGATTCTTCAGGACCATCTGTGGTTCCAGATTGGCTTTCGCTGGTTCGGTTTACCTCTTCGACAATCCCGCTAAGCACTGCGAGGTTATTTTCCACATCCGTTCTCAGTTCTGGAGACAAGTCCCCTTTTTCACTTAATGACTTCAAAAGGTCTCTAGCAGCAAGATATTCACGCTGCCTGGCTAACGCGCTCGCTGCATTGTACAAACCAAGGTCAGTTTTGGTTTGCAAAAATGCACTGTGAGCTAGCTTAAAATCACGAGCATAGTAGTAAGCCGCGCCCTTTCGCATTGGGTCAGTAAAATGTTTGGCAGCTTGAAGGTACTCCTTTTGATTCAACAAACGTTGACCTTGTTGATCGGGCGTTAGCCATAAGTCCCACCACCATTGAGCTGTTTTATCCCAAGCTGTAAGCGACTCCACCACGATTGGTTTCTCAGCCGTTAAGTTGACTGTTTTCGCAAAAGTATTTGGTGAATAGATGCTGCCTGAAATCATCATGCCAACGACACACCACTGCACCAACCACCCTTTTCTGAACCACAACAACATAATGATCGCCATTGGAATAAGCAGGCCATAGCCCATGTCTTTCCATGGCATAGAAGATTCACCGTTAAGTTGCATGTTTCTTTCAACAGCTTGATTCAACTGTTGAATATCCGAATCGTCAACGGTCACCTCAATCACTCGACCACCTGTCTTATTCGCCAAATTACGCAATGAATCGAGGTCGACTGGATTATCGCTCACCACATTGCTGTTTCCTGCGGCCAGAATGAGCAACTGATACGGATTGTCGTTAAAGAAACTCTCATACGCCCTAATGGTGCTTGGGTTTACACCATCTGATACCAACAGTACAGAAGAGCCTAACTCACCAGACAATTGCTGATTAATTAGTGGCAACGCTGCTTCTGCTGACTTACCTGATACTGGCATAATGTCGGGTGTGATAGCCGCTAGAAACGGTTCGAATACTTTGCTGTCTTGCGTAACGGGCATTGCCACGTGTGCGCTCCCTGCGTAAACCACTAAGCCCGTAGTGCCGCCTTTGCGAGCTGCTAGTAAGTCTCTAATTTTCTGCTTAGATCGCTCCAAACGACTCGGAGGTAAATCTTTAGCGAGCATGGATTCACTATTATCGAGCACAACCAACATCGACGCTTTGTCTTCACCAAAAGGCGAAGCCTCATGCTGCCATGTTGGGCCAGAACAGATAATGATCGCGACAGTCACAATCACCACCAATAGCTTCAACGGTAATTGCTTACGCCACCCTGTTTCGCCAATGGTCAATGCATCGCGTAAATGTGCAGGTAGAATGTCTTTCCACGTTGGTTTGGTCTCTTCTCTCCAACGAACCCATAACAGGAAGAACATCGGAATAAAGGCCAACAACCACAAAGGTCGGATAAAATGAAACTGGGTAAAGAACTGTTGTAGAGTGAGAGAATCAGGCATCATCCTCTCCTTTCAATTTTTTAGTTTTAGAAGCCAAAAGCGACCTTCTACGTAAAGTCGCCAGACTAAAGGCAGTCAGATACATCACAACAACAATCGCCATTAAGTAATGGTGCAGCCCCTGTTTAGGACGATAAGTGGTACTTTCATATAATTGTGGTTCTAGCTCACCAATCTGAGCGTAGGCTTTGGTCAGTTCGTCGCGGTTAAGCGCCTCAAAGGCTTCGCCACCAGACTCTTGAGCCACTCGTTTGATGGTTTCCATATCCAAAGCCACTTCACCAACGGTTTGTGGGTCACCCATGGCGATCACGTGAATACGAACGCCTTTCGCCTTCGCAACTTTGGCTGCATCAATCGGTTCAACAAAGCTTCCAGTATCATTACCGTCGGTTAGTACGATCACGACCTTCTCTTTTTCGTTGGCATCAACACTCGAATCTTGAACGGCAGCACTTTGCTTTTCGCTTTGTTCAAACACCTTAATCGCCAAGCCAATTGCATCACCTAAGTGGGTACTTTGGCCTGCCATCGCAACATCAGTTTGATTAAGTAGTTCAAGCCATACATCTTGGTCTGCAGTAAATGGCGTCTGCACAAACGCAGCATCACCAAACAAGATCAAACCGAGTCGGTCACCTTTTCTGGTTTTTGCAAAGTCAGCTAACACTTCTTTGGTCGCATCTAAGCGAGAAATTTTATCGCCTTGCTTAGAGGTAAAGTCTTGCTCTGCCATCGAGCCCGACAAATCGACCACCACCATCACATCCCGACCTAATTGTTCGCGAACCTGTGGCTCACCAAGAATGGTTGGTTTCGCTAACGCGCATACGACCAATATCCAAGTAATAATGAGCGTGGTTCGTTGCCACCAGCTTGGTGTTAACTGGCTTGCACCTTCTGACGGTGCTTCCCCAATTGCTTCAACCAATTCTCGAAAAAATGGCACTTTAATCGCCATTTGCTTAGTCCGATAAGCTGGCACGGCAAAATAGACCAATAACGGCAAAGGCAACGCGATAAACCACAGCGGATGCGCAAATTCAAAGCTGGCAGATAAAACATCAAACATTATCTTGCCCCTCTACCGTAACTTGTACATTCGACTTGTGAAGTTTTAACCACATCATCGCGGTTTGAATCACCTCTAAACGCTGTTCAAAGCTCAAACGCACATTAGGGTCAATTAGGCTCTGCATCCATAATTCCGAGACTTCGTCAGCAAAGAACGCATTGCTGTTTTCACTGGTGTTAGCGCTAACAGGCAGATAAGCGTTCAGACAGTTCACATAAGCTTGGCCAAACAACTTGGCATTACTGCTGTCTAGGTAACGAAGCACCACTTTGAGCACCTTAAAAGTTCGCTCGGTTGAATTTTTGTCTCGTGCATCCAATACCATAAGCTCTTGAAGAGCTTCTTTTCGATAACGGTTATTCCACCATCTCTGCGCCAAACGATAAGCCAGATAGATAGCAACCAATAACAGAATAACGCCGAGGATCTTCCAGCCGATCGTTTGAGGAGCCCAGCTCACACTGTCAGGAATCGCTACATCGTGCAGTTCGCGGAGGATATAAGTACTTGGGGGCGTATGTTCAACAGCCATTTAGCGACCTCCCACTAGCTTCTGCAGCTGTGATATGTGATTGCCCGACGTGTCTAATTCAATATAAGGGAGTTTTTTCATCGCCATCAATTTAGCAAGGGACTGTTTCTGAAGTGCCGCTTTCTGAGCAAGACTTTCACTTGCGAGGTTTACCTTAGATTGGCTATCCAGATTAAGTTGAAAGCGACCATCACCCACCACCCAGTTTGCGCTTGCAAGATCTTGAGGTAATGACTGTTCTAATGGATCGGTGACCATAATGGCCAAGATGTCATTGTGTTGCTGTAACTGCTTTAGTCGATCGAGATGTTGTTCTTGGCAGTCTCGCCAGTCACTAATAAATATCAAGGTTGATTGCTTGAGCCTCATTCGCTTAATCAGTTCAATCCACTGGCTAAAACCAACATTATCTCCATCGCTTACCTTGACGCCTAAGCTTTGATTGGCTTTAGTAAGATGTTTTAGCTGAGCCAATAAATCAGATTGAGAACGCTGCGCTTTGGTATGAAAGAGTTTTTGGTGTGAGGCTAAAACGAAGCCTACTCGGTCGCCATCTTTGAGCACACGCCAACCACACAATGCCGCAACTTCGGCTGCGACGACTGACTTCATGGTGTCTTGAGAGGCAAAGAACATTGAGCTGCGCTGATCGACACAGATCATCACATTACGGTCTTTTTCTTCGGTGTAACTGCGAACATGCGGCTTCCCCGTTCGCATGGTGACTTTCCAGTCAAGGTTACGAATATCATCACCAAGTTGGTAGTGTCGTAACTCCTCAAAATTCAAACCACGACCACGGAACAAAGAGTTATGTCTACCCGAAAGTACGCTGCCCGCTTTTAAATGAGGTAACAGTGAAAATGACTCAGCTTGAGCCTGAATTCGCACTAACCTTGAATAGTCACAGTAAAGTCGAGGATCAAGGCCTTGCGGTTTAGGAGCTTGTGTTGGCTTCGCCATGACGCCCCCTAGTTATCCGATCTCAACATTATCAAGCAGTTCTTCAACCACTCTTTGATGGTCAACACCATCGGCCAATGCATCGTAAGACAACGAGAATCGGTGGCCTAATACAGTTGGCAACATGGCACGCACATCATCTAACGTGACGTGGTCACGCCCTTGCAGCCACGCATAAGCGCGAGCACATTTATCCAATGAAATAGAAGCACGAGGACTTGAACCAATTTCAATCCATTTCGATAAGTCTGATTCTGGATAACGCTCAGGTTTTCGTGTAGCCATTACCAAAGCCACGATGTAGTTCTCAACTAAATCGGAAACGGCAATGTCTGGAAGTTGGCGGCGCGCTTCAAGTACCAATTCAGGTTCAATATGCTGTGGAGTGACTAATTCCGAACTCGTCTCGCTACCGAGTTCCTCACTGCGCACAAGTCGAATGATATCGCGTTCAGCTTCATCTTCTGGATAGTCGACCGTGACTTTCATAATAAAACGGTCCATTTGTGCTTCAGGCAGTGGATACGTACCTTCTTGCTCTACTGGGTTTTGCGTAGCGAGCACCATGAATAGATCTGGCAGAATATGAGTTTGACCACCCACCGTAATCGTCCCTTCCGCCATAGCTTCAAGCAGAGCCGCTTGTACCTTTGCAGGAGCACGGTTCACTTCATCGGCTAAAACAATACTGTTGAAAATAGGACCCGGTTGAAAGTGCAACTGAGGCTTTCCATCAAGCTCTTGATACACTTCTGTACCGGTTACATCTGATGGCAGCAGGTCAGGCGTAAACTGAATTCGACCAAAACTGGTGTTCAGTAGGTTCGCCAGCGATTTCACTGAACGAGTTTTCGCTGTACCGGGAAGTCCCTCTAAAAGCACATGCCCATTAGTCAATAACCCTATCACCAGAGCCCGAACGACGTGGCTCTGACCGATAACACTTTTCTCTGTCTGTTCAATCAGTTGGTTTATTGCTTGTTGCGCATGGTTCATAGGTCTTCCCTTAATTCAATCTGGCTGCGTACATCCTACTCACAAGCCCCATAACTATTAGTTATAAGCACCATAAATTATAAGCGCATAGCCACGTCAATTCTGGTGCTTTATTTCAGCCCAGCTTTCTACTTGCTAATCGCTTTCAATTGGTTAATCGCCTCCGGTGGCGCCACTTTGCTCAATGATGAAATACATTGCTCAAACGCATTTGGTACGCCCGGTATATGGCTGTTTCGCGCCAACACTTCACACTGGGCATACAGGTGCTGTGGGTTGCGGCTAAATTGGTAAGCCTTGTGCAGTGATTGACTTGCCTCAAGCACATCCGATTTCTCCAAAGCCAAGCCGTACACATACCAATATTGTGGGTCGGTTTGTGCGGTTTCTGCCGCTTGTTTTAGATAGTTGGTTGCCTGTTTGTAATCTTTCACTCGCAGCATTGATAACCCTGCGCTGTATGGCAACACACTCGATTTTGGTTGCGCTTGAATACCTTTTTTCAGTGTCGCTAATGCTTTTGGCTCGTCACCAAGTGCACGATATAAATCAGCCAAGTTGGCGTAGCTGTTTTCAAAGTAGGGCTCAATCTCGATAGCACCTTGATAAAACTCAATCGCTTTTTGGTACTGGCCTAAGTCTCGGTAAACGTTACCTAAGTTGGTGCGGCCAAACCCTCTGTCTGCATTAAATTGTTGTATCTCAATGTACTCTTCCAATGCAGGCTTGATTTGGTCTTTCTGCAGCGGATTCATTTCTCCCCAGTAACGTACTAGCGCGCCTGCGGTTTCTGAACGAATCGACAATACAGGGTCCTTCAATAGTGGCTCTAGGATCTGCCAGCGATCAGTGAATGGGAAGCCAGACGAGCCTTGCACAACACCCAAGCGGATCATTTCATCATCGTGTTTCACCGCTCTCGCCAATGAGATCAGCGTGTTCTTGCCCGTATTACCCCCCAAACGTTCTAAGCTCGAAGCGCGAATGATATTGCTTAAGCTTGAATCCTGAGCCGAATATGCCAACGCATCCTCTGCACCTCTGTGCCCTATTGAATCCGCATAAAAGGCAACGGCAAAGTGTTGTTGGTTACGATACTTAGAATCTGGGAACCATTTACCGATTTGTTGATCGGCCCATTGATCAGTTTGGTCTTCATGACAGCTAGTACACACGTTCGGTGTTTGAATATGTTGGCTAATATCAGGACGTGGGATATGCCAGCTATGGTCACGCCTTGGATCGACTTCCATGTACGTCGTTTCTGGCATGTGGCAAGTGGTACATTGTGAAGCTTCAGTATTTGCTTCATGAAATGTGTGTTTTTCAGGTGTGTATTCAGAGGCAATGTGACACTGGCTACACACGGCTTCTTCGGCAATTTTCAGTTCTGCAGTATGGGGATCGTGACAGTTAGTACAAGTGACGCCTTTCTCTGCCATCACTGATTGTAAGAAAGATCCGTAAACGTAATCTTCATCGTAGATTTGACCATCGTTGTGGTAAAGCTCAGGGGTAATCAGGCTCAAGCGGTATTTATCAAAGAATGATCCATTAACGTGATCACCCGTTTCATTCAACTGAGTGCGTCGGCTGTGGCACTGAGCACAGGTTTGAACTTGGTTGGTATGAATGATGTCTTTTGGTTGCAGGGTTGAATTACCCTCTTGATAGATCCACTCTTTCACCGACTTCGACAAGTCACGGTCAAAACCGTAATGCGCCGAGACATGGGCATCTTTTCCACCTTTAGCTTCAACTAGCTGAGCTTGCTCAACGTGCTCACTCGCAGGGCCATGACACGCTTCACAACCGACATTAATCTCGGACCATGTGGTGTTGTAGGTATTACTTGCGCTGTCGTAGTTCTTTTCTAGGTTCGTTGAGTGGCAGTCTGCACACATGAAGTTCCAGTTCTGACCACTGTTGGTCCAGTAGAATTCATCAGTGTTGGTGGTATCTGGATAGAGGTGAAACCAACGCTGGCCGCCTTCTCCCTCACCACGAGAATCCCAAGCAAAAGGAATCAACTGAACACGCCCGTCTTCAAACTCAACCATGTATTGTTGAAGAGGTTCAAAGGCAAAGGTATAGCTGATTTTGTAATCTTTGAATTGGCCGTCTGGCCCTTCGATGTTGACCCAAAACTCATCACCCTTTCGAAAAAAACGGTTGGGCTTTCCTTTATGAGTCACAGTTTGATCGTTGAAATCACCCAAAACGGACTCATCAGTCGCGTGTTTCATCGCCATATCATGATGAGAGCCTTGCCACGCTTCCACTTCTTCGCTGTGACAGTCAACACATGCTTCAGAACCGACATACGTAGCCTTGGAAGAGTCAGCATCTGAAATTTCTGAACCACTAAGCGAAGCTTCAGTCGTCGTCGGAGCTTGTTCATTTGCATACACATTGACACTCAGCATCGATAACATAGGTAAAGACAACATTGCGGATAATACTGCAACTCGCTGGTGTTTCAATCCGTTCACTAGCGAGCACAACCATGCAGACATAACATTCCTTGTTTTTATACATCCTTATGCTTAATAAGGTAGACGTAAAAACAATGAATTTACAATTATTTAGTGGCAGTGAGCTTGATTGTTGTGACTCATATTCACGACCTGGATTGACTCATCGATATGCGCATAAAAAAAGAGCTCCGAAGAGCTCTTTCATGTTAGCAATTTCATCAAACTATCAGTTTCAATAAACCAAAGCTTACTTGTTATGGTTCTCTTGGAGTTTTTCCATAACCTGATCCAAGCTAAAGCTTGCTGCTTTTTGGCGTGGTGGGTATTCGGCAAACGTTTCTAAGAACTCGCCTACATACGCTTGCGCAGGGACAAACATATAAGCATGGTCTAACAACCAGTCATAATAGGTATTCGAAGTAATATCTGCGTTTTCGTATGGGTCCATACGCAGGTTAAACAGCTTAGGAAGACGTAACGTCACGAACGGTTCTGACCAAATCTGCATGGTACCCGTTGCACGTTGCTCCATGAACACCGCTTTCCATTGGTTGTAACGAAGCGCCGCTAAATCGCCATCATCGGTAAAGTAAAATATCTCTGAACGACGGCCTTTTTCTTCTTCACCCGTTAGGTAAGGAAGGAAGTTATAACCATCTAAGTGAACCTTAAACGTTTTATCACCAGCAGTATGACCTTTAAGTAGTTTCTCTTTGATTTGGTCATCACCAGCAGCGGCAACGAAGGTTGGCATCCAGTCCATGTGGTGCATGATTTCATTGGATACTGTTCCTGGTTCAATCTTACCAGGCCAACGGACCATTGCTGGTACACGGTATGCGCCTTCCCAGTTAGTGTTTTTCTCACCACGGAACGGGGTTGTCCCCGCATCAGGCCAAGAGTTCATGTGTGGGCCATTATCCGTTGAGTAAAAAACAATCGTGTTGTCTTTGATTCCCAACTCATCCACTTGCTTCAATAGTTGCCCAACGTGTCGATCGTGCTCAACCATACCATCAGCGTAGTTACCGACACCAGTCACACCTTTACTGTCCGCTTTCACGTGCGTTCTGAAGTGCATACGTGTTGCGTTCCACCAAACGAAGAATGGCTTATCAGCTTTCACAGCGCGATCCATGAAATCGAGTGCGGCATCGAGTGTTTCTTCATCAACGGTTTCCATACGCTTACGTGTTAATGGGCCCGTATCTTCAATCTTGCCGTCAGCAAATGATTTGATAACACCACGCGGGCCGAATTTCTTACGAAACTCTGGGTCGGTTGGGTAATCTTCATTTTCAGGCTCTTCTTCAGCATTTAGGTGATAAAGGTTGCCAAAAAATTCGTCAAACCCGTGTGCTGTTGGAAGAAATTCATCTTTATCGCCAAGGTGGTTTTTACCAAATTGACCAGTCATGTAACCCATAGGTTTAAGCAGTTCAGCAATGGTTGCATCTTCTGCTTGAAGACCAATATCTGCACCTGGCAAGCCTACTTTACTTAAGCCTGTTCTCAGTACACTTTGACCTGTAATGAACGTAGAGCGACCTGCGGTACAAGATTGCTCTGCGTAGTAATCGGTAAACATCATGCCTTCTTTGGCGATGCTATCAATGTTCGGAGTTTGATACCCCATTAAGCCAAAGGTGTACGCACTGACATTAGATTGACCAATGTCGTCACCCCAAATGACGAGAATATTCGGTTTTTCTGCCGCGAATGTGGTGGTGGAAGCCGCCATCATCGCAGTACCCAAAATCGCTAATCGACGTTTGACGCCATATTTCGCTGTCATAGAAACCTCTTCGTTAGTTATTTGCATCCTGCCCTACAACGTATAGTCCATTTTTTGAACGATCGCGAGATTCACTAAACTATTAATCTATTTGTCATTTTTCTTCACAGCGACGCGCACAACTAGACGATGGAACTTACGTATACAAACATGATAAGGATCACACATGACGTTAGAGGGCAAAATGAGTAAACAGCACCAAAACCCTAAAAATCAAAAGGTTACAATAACCCCATAACAATTAGTTATAACCACTATAAAAAGACACGACCGATTTTAGAGATTAATGTTTGCCCAACGATGTGTTGCTCTAACGCATTAATCTTTAAAGTGAATCGGAGTCCTTATGGGTACTAAAATTAATAAACTAGCATTAGGTGTTGGCTTATTAGCAGCTTCTTCAGCGGCAACAGCAGCAGAAAAACCAAACATTCTTGCTATCTGGGGTGATGACATTGGTGTATTCAACATCAGTGCATACAACAACGGTATGATGGGTTATGAAACACCTAACATCGACCGTATTGCTAACGAAGGCGCACTATTTACTGACCACTACGGTCAGCAATCGTGTACTGCTGGTCGTGCTGCATTCCTAACGGGTCAAGAACCTTTCCGTACAGGTCTACTAACTATCGGTATGCCAGGCTCTGATCACGGTATCCCAGATTGGGCTCCAACTATCGCTGACCTTCTTAAAGAACAAGGCTACATGACTGCTCAGTTCGGTAAGAACCACATGGGTGACCAAGATAAACACCTTCCAACGAACCACGGTTTTGACCAGTTCTTCGGTAACCTATACCACCTGAATGCAGAAGAAGAGCCAGAGACATACTACTACCCTAAAGACCCTGAGTTCCGTAAGAACTTCGGACCTCGTGGTGTAATCAAGTCTACTGCTGACGGTAAGATTGAAGATACAGGTCCTATGACGCGTAAGCGTATGGAGCACGCGGATGAAGAGTTCCTAGAAGAATCTCTAGCCTTTATGGAAAAAGCAGTGAAAGCTGACAAACCATTCTTCATCTGGCACAACACAACACGTATGCACGTGTGGACTCGTCTACAAGAAAAATACCAAGGCGCATCAGGTATCAGCATTTACGCTGACGGCATGTTAGAGCACGATGACCAAGTAGGTATCCTTCTAGACAAGCTTGATGAGCTTAAAATCGCAGACAACACAATCGTAATCTACTCTACCGATAACGGTGCAGAGACAGTATCTTGGCCTGATGGTGGTGCTACTTACTTCCACGGTGAGAAAGGTACAACTTACGAAGGTGGTATGCGTGTTCCTCAGCTAGTTCGCTGGCCTGGCACTATCAAACCGGGAACTAAGATCAACGACATCATGGGTCACCAAGACTGGATTCCAACGCTACTAGCAGCTGCTGGTGATGATAAAGTGGTTGAGAAGCTAGCGTCTGACAAAGGTGCAACTTACAACGGTAAAAACTGGCGTGTACACCTAGATGGTTACAACTTCCTACCTTACTTCCAAGGTAAAGAAGAGAAAGGCCCTCGTGACAGCATGCTTTACTTCTCTGCTAACGCTGAACTAAATGCTGTACGTTGGAACGACTTCAAGATTTCATTCGCTGTTATGGATGGTAACATCGTTGATGCTGTGCGTTTCCAACCAAACTGGCCTCAAGTAGTTCACCTACGTGCTGACCCATTCGAAAAAGCACCACACGAATCTGGCATGTACCTACGTTGGATGGCAGACAACATGTGGCTATTCGTACCTGTAGGCGGCAAAGTGCAAGAGTTCATGAACACGCTACCTGACTACCCTATGCAGCAAAGCCAAGTGTTGAACCCTGGTAACTTCAACCAGAATGCTTACATGCTTCAAGGTAAACTTAAGCAACTAGAAGCGGCAGCAGCACAAGCTAAGTAATAACTAGCTAACGCTCCCCCTCCAAGTAAAGCCAAACAAAGCCGTGATAGCTCAAACGTTATCTCGGCTTTTTAGTATCCAATACAAAGAACATATAGGCGCTAACCGTCAACTAATACAATTCATACCAAAGCTATCCGCTCATTTTTCAAAAATATGAACTCACACTAGTCAATATGAACCTTGATATATGACTGTTGCGTTAAGATTTCGCAAATTTTTTCAAATCCTTATGACACGACTTGAATTGGAGTTCTTACCGTGCGATTGTAATCTAACTAACCATAACAACTGTATGATTATGAAGACAATCCAAAGCATTGCCCTACTTTCAACTATCGTTGCTGCACCAGCAGTATTAGCTGACGTTGAAATCAAAGTTCCATCAAGTGTTGATATTCTGGCAGTAAATGAAGCCAAGCCTGACCTAGATGGCAGCTTATTTTCATCTCATAAAACCCTCACCGTTCCAGACGGCCAAAACCAAATCGTATTCCAATATCAACTTGCTTTTGATAAAGGTAACGACCGCGAGTTTGTTGATAGCGATGCTATTATTGCAACCTTTAGCACGACAAACGCCGTATTAACGTTTGATATGCCTAAATACCGTAATACCGCTGAAGCGAAGAAAGGCTTTGAGAACCTAGATTGGAAATTAGTTGATGAGAACCAAAATACAATCAGTGTTAAGCAAGACAAGCTATTGAAAGATGGTATGCAGATTGGTCGTAAATTTCCTCAAGAAGCAAAGGAATACAACCAGAAAGGTGGTGTCGCTGCACTAACACTAGGAGCTAGTACAGGCACAGCTGCGACTGTAGTACAACCAGTCACTCTACCAGCAAAGATTGATGCGAATGCGGCGAATACTGCTGAAGAAATGCTGTATTTCTGGTACGAAAAAGCCGATGCTGAAACCAAGCAGAAATTCAAAGATTACGTGAACAAGTAGCTCAATGGTCTGAATTTAAAAATGAAAAAAGCTGGCACACTGCCAGCTTCTTTTTTGTCTTCATCTAGATGATTTAGGCTTATATTGATTAAGCCGACTCAGTCGATAACACTTTTCCATCTACTTTTGTTGGCCATCCTAGCGCTTTGTATTCTGCTGCCAGTAAGTGCGCACAGCGGCTAGAAACTCTTGTTTTAATCCAATCACCAAGCCCCAATACTTTATATTCCAATACAGCCATTTTCATAACAATTCTATTCCGCTTTATTTCAATTTATAAATCTAGCGAGGAAGTTATAGATATGGAAAAACAATGTATGTTCCCAAAAGAACACAGAAGCTAATTTTGTTGTGAAATACCCATTAAGTGTTGGTAAATTTAACAATAATGAGAGAAAAGTTCGACTCAGTTCGCTCTTGTTATACACATGTTAGGACTTAATCTCAGTGACAGGATTTCGTATCATCAAATTCATCGGTGAAATATGCTCATACAACCCCTCAACATCGGTTATAAAAACCTTCCCTCTTTGGATCTTCACTAAGCCCTGTTGCTCAATACCTTTAAGCACCTCATTCAATCTCGGTCTCGAGATCCCTGTAATGGTACTCAATTGAGTTTGTGAGATATTTATACTCACGGTCACACCTGCAATATTGGTTTGGCGTGCCGCAAGTTCCAACAAGACGTAAATGGTTTTCTGCTCTTTTTCATGAATCGAGGATAAGTAAGCCTGCATCCAAATAGATTGCGCTTTGGTTCCACAGTGAAGTAGCCATTTGTAAACCATGCACTTCCGCTCTGCGAGCTCTAATACCTTACTTTCAGGAAAAAGTACCATAGTGATAGGCTCGACTTCTTCTGCCACTGCAAAGAGGTTGTAGTCAGCATGTATAGACAAAGCACCCATCCAATCTCCCCTTCCAATAACACCACCAGATAAGCTTTTCATGTTTTCAGTTGAAAAGCAGATACCTGCTGAGCCCTTAAGAATATAGAAAACGCCCGGTAGGTTTTGAAATTTTTTCGTAATTTCTAGGCTATGTATGCCCGTCTTTAAAACAGCGATTTCGAGTAG
Source organism: Vibrio sp. TMPB1044 (assembly GCF_030442075.1). Classification (NCBI taxonomy): domain Bacteria; kingdom Pseudomonadati; phylum Pseudomonadota; class Gammaproteobacteria; order Vibrionales; family Vibrionaceae; genus Vibrio; species Vibrio sp. TMPB1044. The sequence continues at coordinate 287,690 of NZ_JAUJED010000023.1, forward strand.
GCTGTCTATAAAGTCTTGTGGTAAATCACATGGCCATTGTATTTGTTCACTGATTGTTGGTTCTAACAATAACTAGTTCCTCCTCCGATAGTCTTCATACAGCATTGACACGGTATTTCTCCGCGTTACTTAAATGTAGCTCATTACCAATACAACACTGTATTTCCCTCTAAAGAAAATCATAGTTCTTAGTATCTTAATTCATTTATCTAGCTTAAAAACCAATAAAAATGACCTACACTTGTTGATCCTTTAGGTGCTTCTAGCTTTAATTGGATACAAAGCCCTTATGCATACGGGCTTTGAGTAATAGCTATCTTATTGACTAATGTCGAATGAAACAGATTCTGCTCACTAATATTGATAATCAGGCCTAATTCTAGACATAAGTAACATATCGATGTACTTACCCGCTTTGAATGTACTCAGCCTTTTGGTGCCTTCTAACTGAAAGCCTGCGCGTTCGTACAGAGCAATAGCGGCGTGGTTATCTGCATGAACCTCTAACTCAAGTCGAACGAGGTTAAGCCAATTATCGGATTGATTAATAGCTTCTTGCATTAACGCTTGACCAACCCCTTTGCCGTGCATATCCGGGTTAATCGTTATCGCAAGGCCAGCACAATGTTTGTCTCTCACCTTGGTGGTCATAAATAAAGTAATATGGCCTACTGCTTTGCCAGACACTTCAGCAACTAAAGTGAAATGGTCTGAATGACCAAACAACCGCTCTACCTGATCAGAGCTAAGGAAAGGCTTTTGTGAAGTATTTTCTGATACTGATGGGTGTCGATAGATATCAAACATATCTTGGCTATCTGTCGTTTCAAGATGTCTTATTTGTATTTCTAAAGCGCTTCCTTATATATTATTTCTATCCATCATCTAATTTTTTATATTACGGACAGCAACGAACATCTACAACCCTTAATAGATGTAAGCTCCTGAATATTTAAAAAATAGAAAACCTGAGCCTAAGAGCCTGTTTGATTAATTTTATACGTAGTGTGAATGTCAGAATTTATAGTCCACACCAACACTTGTGAATACTTGTTCTGAATTATAAAAATCGATATTTGAATCAATAGATCTTAAGCCAAGTAACGTGACAAACGACCAATCTTTATAGCCCATCAAGCCACCAAACTCGTACGCTAAAAAGGCACCATATTCATTATCTTCGCGCGCTTTACCATAAATAGGGTTGGCTTCATCGTACTGACGATCACTCGCATCGAGCGTAACAACGAAACCATGACGGCCGATTCGCTTAGCGTAGTTTAATTCTATGCCATAGCTATCGAAGCTGAGTACTCCCCCTTCTGCGTCTGAGTGGAAATACACCATTGAAGGAACAAATAGACCTGCTTGGTTTGGCAAGATAAAGCGGTACCCTGCTTTGGCGTATAAATAGGTTCTTTCTCTATCAAGCAGCACAGCTTCTTCCGGAGATAAGCCTTGGGTGCCCGATAACTCATCATCAACGTCAGATTCACCAATCGCGAAATCCGTTCGAAAGCCAGTACCGCCTATATTAGTCATTTGCAATCGCCCAACATTACCTTTTACATCGGTTTCGTTTCGATTGACGCCAACCGCATATGGGTCAGACCAAGCCTTACCTGAGATAAGGGTAGGAAGAACAGAAAAGTCTAATATGGTGCCTCCAGAAAGTTGGTATCTATAACCGATCTCAAACGCAATGGTACCTGTTGCAATATCCTCTCGCGTCGTACCCGCATACACTTGGTGAGTCAGCGATTCGCCAAAAGTATATTGAACAGTACCCAAAAAGCCGAGTAACCCTTGGTTTTCACTCTCCCCTTCCTGGGTGTTAGTTGCTTGATTCGAATCTTGTTCAGTACTCAAATTACTACTGTCAGAGTAGAAACCGGCCAATACACTGAAGTTACCGCTGAAACCTTCACTTGGAGCGAGACCACTGTATGCAGGCATTGAAGCCAATGCAGAAAAGACAACTGGTAAAACAAACCTCATATTCACATCCATTACTTGAATAATCATCAAGTAACTATAAGCATCAAAATAAAATTATAACAAGCATTTAACAATGTGAATTTACTCGCTTGGCGCAGTCGATATCGCTAACCATTCAATCAAAGACACAACAAATTGATCTATCACGATTGAGCTCTCGTAATACCTCTCGAAAATAACGGACACAACTTAAAGGAAGACAATATGTTTAATAAACTAATCAAAACCATGTCAGTGCTAGTTGCGACGCTTCTTTTTGCAGCTTTTGCTCACGCTGATCACCACGGAATGAAGAAAGATATCGTTGACGTGGCGGCTGAAAATGGCTCTTTCAATACCTTGGTAGCTGCAGCAAAGGCGGCAGGCTTAGTTGAAACATTGAAAGGTGATGGCCCGTTCACTGTGTTTGCGCCAACGGATGAAGCGTTCGCTGCACTACCTGAAGGAACGGTTGATATGCTGTTGAAGCCAGAAAACAAAGACAAGCTAATCGCAGTACTGACCTATCATGTGGTGCCAGGAAAAATAATGGCGTCTGAAGTGATGAAACTTGATAGTGCCGTAACAGTGCAAGGTGAAACGGTAATGGTAGGAATTGATCACGGCAATGTGATGATCAACAAAGCGCAGGTCGTGATGGCAGATGTTGAAGCGAGCAATGGTGTTATTCATGTTATTGACGCTGTATTACTGCCTAAATAACACAGACGAACACAAATCAAAGGTTCTTAGAGGTGTGACAGGTTCACACCCTTTTCATGTTTAAATACCAAGTTAAGATCGGTATCAAATTAGCCGAGCCTGCCTTTATATAAGTAAGAACCCGGATTACATAAACAAGCGCCCGAATATCAGAAAGGCCGCCATCGATACCACCTTTGTGAAAACCACCACCCATATGCAATCACCAATACTAGAGTGCGTCGCTTTCCCCAGTAGGAACACAAATAGAATCAACCCTAACACCCAGCCCACTGTCGGAATCAATGACACCAAAGCAACGATTACAGCAATAGTAAGAAGGGATTTAAAATCTGCGACCACGAATGACATTTTAGAGGCGATATACATACAACATGCGGTGATTAATGCGTCCATCACAAACGCTAAAGCTTCAATACCCACTTTTCTTCCTTCACTGATATTAGTTGAAGTGAATATTATCTCTAAAGTGATGATTTTTCTCGAAGAGGAGAACAAAAAAGCAGGCAAAAACTGTAACAAAAATGAGATTACCGTTCCTCTGAAGGCACTACCTTCTCCATCACGTAATTGGTGAGTTTTACGCCACGCATTTCGACTTGCTGCTCATTAACGACTGCAAAACCAAGGTGCTCATAGAAAGGCCTAGCGGTAATACTCACCTCTGAAAAGTATCGAGAGAGACCACGAGCCCGACCAACCTCAAATACATGCTCCATTAAAGCTCTAGCGACGCCTTTGCCTTGATATTCATGATGACAGAAAAAGTGGTCAATCAGGCCATTGGGTTGCAGGTCAGTATAGCCAACAACGCAACCATCTAGCTCAGCCACAAAGGGTTGTAACCCATTCATACGCTTTTGCCATAACGCAAAGTCAAAGCTACTAGGTGCCCAAGCTTCGACTTGCTGTTGAGAATAATCTCGAACATTCACATTACGTACAGTATGAAAGAAGATCTCCCACAGTGCTTTGTCATCACTCGTTTGATAATTTCGAATTCTAACCACGACATACTCCTTTTTGTCCTAAGCCCTTTCAAAGTGGCAAATAAACAGCTGAATCAACAGGCTCTATAATCCAAACTCAACAACCTCAGCTTTCGATCAAGAGATCAACGATAAAACACAGCCAACCAGATCGTCACCATGTCTTTATCCGTACCAATGACCTTGTGCTTTTCTCGTGCAGCGATGTTGATGTAATCCCCTTTTGATAAAGTAACAACGCGTCCATCTTCAAACTCAATCACACCTTTACCTTCAATCACCATCACCCATTCATTCTCATCTTGGTCATACCAACCCTCTTCTGGTGAGCTATGTCCATGCGACAATATCCTTTCGATTCGAACACTGTCGTTCGCAAGCAGGTCATTGAATATTTCATTGGGCATTGACGAAGGAACATCATTGTAAATGTTTGGCATCAAGCTCTCCTAGCTAGCATTGAATTGATTAACAACCTGGACTTGAACTGCATTGTAAAACCTAAGCAGCAGCACTCTTTCTGAAATAAAAACGGTAATAGCCCACCAAGTTACTGCAGATAAACAGCGCCTCCATAAGAACCGCTGTTGGCGAGCCAACTAAGTAATTGTGAACCAACCAAAAACTGGTTCCGATGATCATCAATTCTCTTAATCTGCGGTCATCTTTGTTAAAGGCAGCAAAGGTTTGAAACACGGAAGCAAAGCAGCTCAATATGCTAGTCAGCCCTGAGTAAGTCACAACCGTTGCGATCACCGACATGGAACAGAACAAATATTTAAACTTAGACGATGTAGAAAATACACTCGTTAAATAACGGATTGTTGCAATGATCATTAAACTCGCCGCTGTCCATTGCTCGAGCAAAATAAAATGACTAGAGATAAGCACGCCAGCAAAGAATAGACAGGTTACAATTTTCTTCCTTTCTTTAAACTGAAAAGACAGAAGATCGAAACAGATAGCAATCGCGACGAGTATTTGAGAAAGATAAAAGGCTGACATTGTGATTCCTTCAATAATAACATTACACCCTAGCCGTTTTGCTCAACCATAAATGGCCTAAGAAAACTCACTTGGTTAGTCAAAAAAATACGGCAACAATGCTTTATAGATTCAACTGAGCTCTAAAGATTCAACAAAGCTCTAAAGCTTCAACACACCACTAATCACAGTAATAGCCGAACCAATCAGCTTGATTCGCCCGTTAGCTAATAACTCTGTCGACATATAACCACCACGACGAGACGCCTGATAAGCACTGAAGCAGCTTTTGTTTAGCTTTTCAGCCCAGTGCTGCGTCAATGCACAATGTGCCGAGCCAGTCACAGGATCTTCATTAACCCCAACCCAGGGTGCAAAGTAGCGAGAAACAAAATCAAGCTCCGCATTTGATGATAGCGCTGTCACCACAACACCTCGTCCTTGAATGCCTTTTAAAGCATCAAAGTTCGGTGAAAGCTCCAATAGCACTTGTTCGTTGGAAACTTCAATTAACTGCTTAGACTCAAACTCTCTGAATGAAACGACTTGATGCGGCTCTAAGCCAAGATATTCAAGTAACGTGAGGTTGGGTTCGGAACACAATGATAACTGAGTACTTGGGAAATCAAGCTCAATAGACGATTCACAAACTGCGGCTGATAACTCCCCTGATAATGTGTTGAACACAACTCTATCACCTGGATTGATCAGCCCTTGTTCTTTCATTACATGAACAGTTGCCAGTGTACCATGCCCACATAACTTCACTTCTACTTCGGGAGTGAACCATTTAAGCGTCATGGTGCTAAGCGAAAGAAAAGCCGTTTCGGATACCGCCATCTCTTCAGCGATTGAAAACATTAGCGACTCATCCAATGGCTCTTTGGAGATGCAGACCCCAGCAGGGTTCCCTTTAAACGCTTGAGTTGTAAACGAATCTACTTGATATATCTCTAAACTCACAATACTGCCTAGCTCTGGTATTGATTAAATATTGCTGACTACAATAAGCACAAACACTCTGTGCTACAAGTGTTTAACAGCAACTTTACTATTGCTTATTCAATAAGTATGGATTGATAAACTAGGCGTTATCAAAAGAGTTTACGAGTTCAACAGAACGTTGAGTATATGGCTTAAACCACAGATAAGGGTTGGTAATCCCTAATTAGAGAACAAATAAGCGCACGTTCGCGGCACACCGACATCATATTGAGCTACGAACGTAAGCTTATGGAGTAATTACGATTCAATTAAATCTAATGGCGTACTAGAGCAGATTTCACAATAGTCAAGCCAAGTAGGCCTAGCATGACACCAGTCACTTTATCAATGTAGTAAGCGACACGCGTAAATTCTCGGCGGACTTTAGGTGCAGATAAAAGGAATATAATCGCGGCATCCCACACAAACACAACCACTGTCATCCAAATACCTAACCCCAATTTGAACATGAAACCCACCTCATTATTCAGTACAACCGTGAATAAGCTCAAGTAGAACAAAAGATTTTTAGGATTAAGAATTCCAGATAGAAAACCCGTGACGAATTCTTTAAGAAAAGTCGTTTGATTGGAGGTACTTTCTTCAGCAACATCAATATTGCTGTAATTACATTTTTTGGCTCTTATCGCTTGAACAGCAAGATAAACGAGAAATACTCCACCAATAATCTTCAATGCAATCATAACAGAAACGGATGCCGCCAAAATCGAGCCGACACCAACTAGGCATAAAGCAATATAAACAGCATTTGCACTGGCAATACCGCATGCAACACCTAACGCCTTTCTTCCCTTATTTCGAACAGCACTCTTCACCACAATCACAAAATCTGGCCCGGGACTTAACAACGCCAAAAAGTGGGCAATCGCCACGGTAACAAATACACCAACTAAACCTGCATCCATAAACTAACTTCCTTGTAGCTCAATTAATGCTTTACTATTGCATAATTAACGAAAAAGCACGCGGTCAATTGCATATTTATTTGCCCATTTTCAAATAATTAGACAGACTACGCGTTTTCATCAATCCAAATCAGAAGTCTATGGCCTCATGTAAGCGCTTTTTCAGCTTTTCGTTCACTAAAGCGTAATATCACCATGATTTAACTTAATTATCTTGTAACCAAAGCTAGTTTATCGTTCTAACTGGATCGCAAGAATTGGGTATCTGCATGCAATGCATAAAGTTGAAGTGAAATTAGAGAGATAAATTTGAACCATGTCGCAAATTTTGGTCTACGATTGAGTTAGGTAAAGTAGGAAAGGAATCCGCCAGTGAAATCACTTTATGCTTCAGTTCTTGTGTCATCATCCATTTTGACTGGCACGGCATTTGGCCAACAGAATGACATATATCTCTACAATTGGGACGAATTTCTCTCTGACAGCGTCGTGACCCAATTAAGTGACACATACGGCATTTCTTTGAAACAACAGTTTTTTTCTGACGAATCGATCAGAGATGAAGTGCTATTAAGCGAACGTCGGGGCGCATTTGAGCTGGTGATTATAGAAAGCGTAAAGCTCAAGGCACTAGCCCAACAGAATCTATTTCATAACCTTCATGAACTACAACAATCCATTGCTGGCAACATCGATTCAAGGTGGGTTGAAGGATGTGGAGAGCATGGTATCCCCTATGCTTGGGGGACAGCGGGAATCTTATATCGAAGTGACAAAGTAAGCACTCCCACCTCTTGGAAAGCTATTCTCGAACCAGACGCGAACAGCCGTGGTCGCATAAGTATGTATTACGAACCAACCGATTTGGTGAGTACCGCATTGTTAGCAAATGAATTTGAGCCATTCACTAATAACGAGCAAGAACTTCGCGTAGCTTACAAAACCCTGCAAGCTCAAAAGCCTCATATTGAAAGCAGTGAGTACGTCATTGACTATATCCACCAACCTGAACGTCTCGCTGAGATCAACCTCGCCTACGGCTACTCAGGCGATAGCTATGTACTGAACGATGCGGAACCTAATGCTTCTTGGGCTTATATTGTCCCTAACGAAGGTACTACGTTATGGTTGGAATGTATTGCTGCAATTAACAACGGTGAGCTATCTCCACAAGCGACCACGATTCTATTATTCTTATCTCAACCCGAGATCGCCGCTCAAAACGCGATGGACTCCTGGTTTGCAACTCCAAGCTCGAAAGCAAAAGTACTGACCACTCAAGAGTATCAAAACGATCCGGAGCTATTCCCTAGCAAAGAGGTATTAGAACGCAGCTATCTATATGAGCAACTCGAGCCCAATAGTATTCAAATCCGTAACCGTATTGTCGACAGTTTGAGATAATCAATGCCATTATTGAAGAAGCTCTATTTTGTACTCATTCCTACGTTATTGTTCGTATTTGCAATAGGCGGAGTGGTTACCTATAACTTAGCCTCTAACCACACTAAACACCTGTATTTAGACGAAGTACAATCCGATGTAAATACCGCCCTAGTTGCGGCTGAGTACGAACAACTCGGCTTGTCTTTACTAGTAAAAGATATTGGTTCATCCTTACAGTTCTTACGATATATTCAAAACCCCGGAGACTACACCACCTTATCCCTATTGGAAAAAAGAGTACTTCGAGTCTTAAACCAAAGTCACGTAAATCAATTTGGTCAACGTAATATCTATATTGTTGATCCTAAATTCCAATTAACGCTATCTACTTTACGAGTTGACCCTTTTGAAGGCCTAAAAATCCCCGATAATATCTACGAGAAAGTTTTCGATATCTATACATCTTTGATCAATAAGAATGAACTCTCCCACGAAGGCTTTTCTTATATCTCTGTGAGTGGTGAACTCAGATACGCTTATGTTGCTGCAATAGACCCTTATTTACTCCCCCAGGACAAACGCGCAAAAATGAGTTTGAATCGATATATATTGATTGCAGATGGCCCATTAAAACAACTCTCTAATTTACTCACCAAATATAACGATGATGACAATACGCAACTTCTAATTGAACCATCATCAAATACCGAGCATATTGACAACACGCAATTCGTTATTAAATCCTTTAAACAAACTAAAGACAGCATCAACGTTGAGATGAATAGTCGACATTTTCTCGCTCAAATTAATATTCGTGAAAAGAAATTCAATCCAGAAAAATCCCTCATCGCTCAGGAGACCTTACTTGGTGGCTTAACGATATTATTCATTATTATGCTCATCGTACACATGGTCGTACGCTACCAATTAGTCCGTCCACTCAAAGACTTGTTACACGAAATCTCCATTGGTGGACTCAAACTTAGATACTTTAAACGCTCATCCGGACAAAGTGAAATTGACGGACTCAAGAACGCCTATATTGATTCATTGACGGAATTGAAATTCGAAGCCGAATTTGATCAATTAACCAAGTTAGCCAATAGGCGCTCGTTCATTCGACATCTTGATGTTCGTTTAAAAAGCTCTATGAGCCCACACTGTTACCTAGTATGTTGGGACATTATCGACTTCCGTAAAATCAATGATTTATACGGTGCAAAGGTGGGCGACAATGTACTCGTTAGTCTAGCCAAAACACTAAGAGAAACGTTGCAAAACCAACAATCCTCTTTCGGCTTTAGTTGCAGTGACTATTCTTTAGCAAGGCTGGGAGGAAACCAGTTCATCGCCATCTTAGAAATAGGCGGGCATCAATCAATAAATGAAGAGATTGAGAACATTAACAACACCCTCACGGGTACGGCTTTCCTCGATTACTATGGTTTCAGGCTCTCGATTGCAACGGGTGTTCTCCCCGTAGATACCCCGAAATTTGAAGAGATATGGCACCGATGTATCGATGAGATGTTGATTAATGCTAAGGATCATAGTGACGGCGAGAGCCGAATTGTTTATGGCGAAGAGTTGCTTCACTCACTTGAAAGGCATGATGTTATCGAGAAAAGGCTATTGGAGTGCTGTGAGAGTGACAACTTTGAACTTCGTTTTATGCCTATCTTCAATGCTCAAACACTGCATATCGACGGCGCGGAATGTCTGATTCGTTGCCCTGCTCTTTTTGATATCAAAGCAGGGCCAGATGAGTTCATTCCAGTCGCGGAGAAGAGCAATTTAATCTCCAAACTCGACATGTGGGTCATCAGCACCGCAATCAAGAGCTATAAAGAGCTCTCAGAGATTCACAACTACAAAGGTACATTATCCATAAACATATCAGCGATGGAGCTCTATAATCGCAACTTTGCCGGCAACATTCGTAAGGTACTCGAGCGTTATAAAGTTCCGCCTGGCAACATCATCATTGAAATTACTGAAACCAGCTATGTAAAAAGCACCAAATTGACCGTACAGACAATCGAGAGCATTAGAAGCTTGGGTTTAAAAGTTTCCCTCGACGACTTCGGTACGGGTTACACAGCATTTAACCAACTTCTTCATTATCCTGTCGATGAGCTTAAAATTGACAAGAGCTTTATCGACAATATCGCCACCGACAAAGCTGACCGTAAGATGGTCGAATCCATGGTTAACTTGGGCCACTCTTGTGACACCTTAGTTGTTGGGGAAGGAGTCGAATCTATCGAGCAATATCATCACCTTCGAAAAGCCAACTGCGATCTAATACAGGGTTATTATTTCAGCCAACCATTAACTTACATTGAGTTTATCGAATTTGTTCGTGACCATAATCCACAAACAATTCTAGATCAGCAAGATATTTTAAAATCGGTCCCTAACAAAAGGATCATAGCGCTGAACCAAAAATAATTGTTAATCTATTTTTAACCTGAGCTACCACCAGAAATCAAGCGCAGTAATAAACATTAGGTGTATTGGGATTAACGTTTATTAAACAGACATAAGTTTCATCCGAAGCGAATAAAATACGTTCAGATAAGGATTGTTATGTAAGGCTGTACACCTAGTCAAAGGTAGAGACATCGATATTAATGAGGAGTAAGAAATTAGAACTAAGCTTTTAAACAATCTTATCCCTTGATGGTAGTCAATAACTCCATCATGTCTTTAGAGCTTATGTTTTTCTTATGCCTTACTACAGCGTCAATCATCAACTCTAAATTTCCCGCTGATATGTAATCACTAAGCACATCATTGAACCTTTCCTGAATTTCATCACTCGCATACAAATGGTCAGGAATAAAAAATAAGAATTGGCTTCCGCTACTGCGAAATGAAATAGTGCTTTCCGGTATCTTAGCGGTCAAAGACTTAGCTGCCGAACTCACGACAAGGTCGCCATATTCAAGTCCATATTTTTGATTGATTTCGCTAAGATTTCTGATTCGGACAAAATAGAGATCAAAGTTGTTATCCTTTGAGTAGCTATTCTTCACAAATTTCATCAATGAGATTCGATTACGAAACCCTGTAATAAAATCCGTAGAATAGAGTTTTCTTTTGATAGAGAAATCCACATAGAAAATAATTCCTGTAATCAACAAGATGGCAACTAGAAACACGCTACTGATTAGATGGACGATAACTAATTTATCAACCATTGAAGTATTTTCTTCAATCACAGGGCTTTGTAAGCGAAACTTGTCGTTAATAAAACCAACGAGTGTGTGGTAACAAATATCGACCTTTTTCTGTAAAGAACCCTTCGGTAGCACTCCTCGTTCAACCAATTTAATTGAAGCTTCCAAACTCTTAAATTTCTCAAACTCCGCAGTAAAATAAGGCTTAAAGTTTGCTGACTTAATAAAATTAGAAGACTCGGCACTGTTAATTAATATATCAAAACGGCTCCACGTAATATCGTATGCTAGCCATAACTCTTCATAATCAATGTTTTCAGAACGGCTCACCATCAAAAAGTTGGCATATTCCTTTACTAACTGGAAAACAAACCAGGTGGCTTCATTTTGTCGAGTCGAAAAGCTTTTGTTGATGTCGTTAATGCGAGTGACACTGTAAATATTAACGGTGAGTACCACCGCAGCCAAAGATAACACGACGACTTTAATGGCAGTCAATGACAACAGCTTTTTCATACTAAGCCCTTATAAGTGAATATCGCGTATCTGCCAGATCATCTTGGCATGGAAGTCTGTGTTATCAATATCAGGCGTCGAAGAAAGAGGATATATCAACCAATAAGGTCCTTTGTCTCTAACCGACATGAATTTTCCATTTTGTTTTATCGCAATGATTGGCTGATAATCATAAAAATCTTCTTTAGGCACCGCGATTTTATAGTCGTTTAACGCCACGAAAGTTACCTGAGATGTAATAGGTAAATCCATTGTTTCAAGCACTGTTTGCAGAGTTACACCGCTATAAACCAACTCTCCATCAACCCAAGGTAATGATGTAACAATCTCTTGTTGGGGAAGTTGTAACAGTTGTTCTCGGCTTAACTGGTGCTTTTGACCTAGATGGTCAAATACAGTGAGTTGCGATGCAGCGAAAATAGAAAATGAACACAATGAAAGTACAAACAACAGTGCAGTTCTCATTTTAAACTCCGTTTTAAAAAAGTCACTAACCTGAGTTTAGTCCATATTGGCCATTTGACTTGCTTAGACATTGCCTTATTTTTGATTCGTACAACTCAACCCTGACTAAATAACATTTCACCTTATAATCCAGCGCGAACACAACCTTTGCTCCTTCCCAGATAATCATTCGCTCACGTTTATCTAGTAGAAATCTCTGCTTTTTAAACACCTTGAGTAATCCAATCCAGCCACTGAATACGTAATGGCCAATAAAGTTGACAATAAAAATGAGTCTGCGAGTAGCGAGAATGCTGGTTGCTGCATAACCTTTAATCGAACGTAAGCAGCTTTAAGAGACTTAATAACGGGTTCCAGTCGTTTCTACTTCACCAGTTGATCTCGTGCGTTGATCTTAAAAAGCTTACTCATTTCATAATCAAGGGAATCGAGAATGAGTTTGAATATAAAAAAATTTAACCCCATGGCGACACTTTCTACCCTAGTAATGACGTTGGTCATGTTTCCTGTTTCTGCTGAAGTTAACAAAGAGCAATTCGAATTAGGTAAACAAAAAGCCAAAGTGTGTATGACCTGTCATGGCGTTGATGGCATTTCAACACAAGATCCCTACCCGAACCTACGCGGTCAAAAAGTGGGATATCTGATCTCTTCACTGAAAGATTATCAGACACGCGAAAGAACCAGTGGCTTAGCGATTCTCATGCAGCAACAAGCCGACACGCTTTCAGACCAAGATATCCGTGATATTTCCTATTTCTATTCAATGCTGGGTAATGATTCAAGCTCGCTCGGCGAATCAAATGAAGTCAACGAATAAAATTAAGTCAGCGGTTCAAAACCTCTAGGCAAGGAGCCTTGTTATGGAACAAGTGACAACGCAGTACAGCATTAAGGTCGTGAAGTACTTCATCGTCGCATCCTTAGTGTGGGCGATTGTAGGTATGATCATCGGCGTGATTCTCGCCGCGCAATTATATTGGCCAGTCTTAAACTTCGATTCCCAATATTTCCAATTTGGTCGACTGCGCCCGCTACATACCTCTGGTGTGATATACGGCTTCGTCGTGAATATTTTAATGGGTACTTCTTTGTACATAGCCCAGCGAACGGGCCACTGTGACTTGTTCAACAAAAGCCTTTCATGGATGGTATTTTGGGGCTGGCAACTCATCTTGTTACTTGCAGTCATTTCGCTACCCGCAGGCCACACCACCTCAAAAGAGTATGCAGAGCTTGAATGGCCAATCGACTTAATGATAGTGCTGGTTTGGGTGCTTTATGCGGTGTTGTTCTTTGGCACGCTTGCTAAGCGGAAGGTCAGCCATATCTTCGTGGCAAACTGGTTCTTTGCGGCTTTTATCATCGTCGTGGCCATGATTTTCATCGTCAACAACCTCGCGATACCAGTGTTAGCGATGAAGTCCTACTCTGTATTTGCAGGAGCTCAAGATGCGATAGTTCAGTGGTGGTGGGGACACAATGCCGTTGGTTTCCTACTGACCGCGGGTATCATTGGTATGAATTACTATTTCATACCCAAAGCAGCGGATCGACCTATCTATTCGTACCGATTGTCTGTGATCCACTTCTGGGGCTTGGTCGGTTTCTACACATGGGCAGGGACACACCATCTCGTTTACTCTTCCGTACCGATCTGGATTCAGAATATCGGCATCGTGATGTCATTGATCCTATGGCTTCCTTCGTGGGCTGGTGCGTTCAATAGCGCAATGACCCTGCTTCAAAACAAAGAAAAGCTGAAATCCGACTACATTCTTTTATTCTTCTTCTCAGCAATTCTCTACTACTGCTTGGCGACATTTGAAGGCCCATTGCTTGCCATTCGCTGGTTCAACATGGTGGCACACAACACCGAATGGATAATCGGTCACGTACATTCCGCCGCACTAGGCTGGGTTGGGATGTCTGGGATAGCAGTCTTCTACTATTTCATTCCACGCTTATGGGGCCAAACCGATCTTTGGTCACCACGACTTATTAAATGGCACTTCTGGCTCGCTCATGCCGGCGTCGCTCTTTATGCGATAGCACTTTGGGTCGCAGGCATCGGTGAAGGTTATATGTGGCTCGCTCAAAATGAAAATGGCGAACTGATTTACAGTTTTGTAGAGGCAATGGACTTCAAAGCACCTTGGTTGTTCTTACGATTCTTTGGTGGCGCGCTGTTCGTCCTTGGATTGTTCTTAATGGCATTCAACTTGTACAAAACGGTTCGTATGCCCGCCGTACATAACGCTAAACACACCGTTAATGAGGGGGCTTAAATGATGAGTAAAGACTTTACACATTCAATCGTCATTTTGATTTTGACTACCGTTGTTGTCGCCTCCTTCTCTTTATTGGTTTGGGTAGTGCCAAGCATCGTCCGTGGAGACGATATTGCCAAAGGCAGTTTAGCGATGCCGCTCACACCTATTGAGTTAGCAGGCCGAGACATCTACATCAGTGAAGGCTGCCATGTTTGTCACACACAAATGGTTCGCCCTCTTGAGCCAGAAGTGAAACGAAATGGTCGCCCGAACCAAGAAGCAGACGATATCTATGAGTTTCCTAACTTGTGGGGCTCTAAACGTACTGGCCCAGACCTCACTAACTTAGGTAGAAAGTATTCTGACCAATGGCATGTTATTCACTTAATTGATCCTCGAAAAGTCGTACCGACATCGATCATGCCCTCTTACCCGTGGCTGTTTGAGCAGACTCTGACTGGCGATGATATCAGCGCCAAAATGGAAGTGTTACGTACCTTAGGAGTGCCTTATACCGATCAAGAAATTGGTGAAGCCCGTTTGCAAGTAAGAGGCAAAACCAAAGGTGAAGCGCTGATTCGCTATTTACAAAGCCTGGGTAAAGATACGTCACAGGAGGTATCACAATGAGCACATTCTGGAATCTATGGGCGGTACTCTTAACCTTAATATTCTTTGTTCTGATGGTGTCTGTTGTCGTTAAATACTGGCGTAGCAATCACAAGGCCGATCACGACCACACCATTGGCACCTTTGATGGCATTGAAGAGAAAGACGCACCACCACCTAAACTGCTGTTTGTCAGTTATGCGGTCGCGTTCTTACTCTCAGCCGGTTACTTGGTGCTCTACCCGGGGCTTGGTGAATGGGAAGGCTTGGTCGACTGGGAGCAGAGCGACGATAAGCTCAGTTCACCATCTACCACTCTCAATGAGCAATTTGCACAAACCACTGAAACCACGCTAGAGGGGTTGGCTGCTATTCCTGAGATAGTTAACAGCGGTCAAATCCTGTTCCAAACTCACTGCGCCGCTTGTCACCGAGATAATGCTCAGGGACAAAAGCACTTTCCCAATCTGATAGACCAAGAATGGCTTTATGGTGGCAGTGATGAAGCTGTGATTCATTCGATAGCTAAAGGTCGGAACGGTGCTATGCCGGGTTGGAGTGAAATCATGCGCCCAGATGAGGTGGCAAAAGTCTCCTACTATCTAGCCTCTCTCAACCAACGTCATACCGATGTGCCGGAGATTAAAGTCGAGCTCGGTAAAACCTTGTTCGTCAAATACTGTTCGTCTTGTCATGCCGATGGTGCTGTCGCTAATCCAGCGATTGGCGTACCTGATCTTTCCGATGATATCTGGCTTCACGGCGGAAGTATTGAAGAGATTCAGCACACCATCAATTACGGTTTGAACAACCTAATGCCTGCGTTTGATAAGCAGCTCACCGAGAACGAAATACTCGCGCTTGGGGCTTATATACGACACGCTGGTGAAGTAGAGCAACAAAGGCTCGCGAGTTTGAAAGCATCATCTGTTGAGCGCGGAGAATATCTCGCTTATGCCGGTGACTGTGTGGCTTGTCATAGTGCAGAAGGTGGAGAACCCTTTGCTGGCGGCCTGCCCTTTGTTACCCCTTTCGGCACCGTGTATTCAACCAACATAACGCCACACACCACCGAAGGTATTGGGACTTATGACTTCGATGATTTCCGAGCCGCGTTAGTTGCAGGTAAAGGTAAGAATGGTTACCTGTACCCTGCAATGCCTTACACCTCTTATCAATACCTCACCGACCAAGACATGGTTGATTTATGGGAATACATGCAGTCAATCACCGCCGTGCCGCGACGCAATGATGACAACAGCATGATGTTTCCATCCAATATTCGCCTAGGTTTGCTTGGCTGGAACATCGTCTTTATGGATACAGACCCTATTGATTACGAAGTACCAGAGGAACTTAAGGGAGAAATTGATGATGTCGATAAATGGCAACAAGGCAAATATTGGGTCGCAGGTCTTGGTCACTGTTCTGAGTGCCATACCCCACGGAATATTGCCCAAGCTCTAATACCAGAACGTATTTTCCAAGGTAACTTAATTGATGGTTGGAATGCGCCTGATATCACAGCCAATGAGCTCTATATCGATGGTTGGGATGAAGCAATACTCACCGACTTCTTACACACAGGTCATTCAGACAAAGGAACTGCTTTTGCGGGTATGGCTGACGTAGTAAAGAACAGTCTGAGTTTGATGACGCGTGAAGACGTTGAATCGATGTCTTATTACCTTCTCAGCGGAGACGTCAACAACACCATCGCTAGTGACGCAGTACCGTTACAACCTAAAGGGTTTGATGAGGCCGCGTATAACAGAGAAATCTACGCCACATATCGTCAAACCTGTGGGGCGTGTCATGGTGACGATGGTAAAGGTCGCGACCCTATCGCCCCTACTCTGTTGAACAACGGTATCATCATGCACAGCGACCCATTCAACACCATTGCGGTAACTGTTCGCGGTTTACAACCGACCTACCTTGACAAGGATAGAAACTTCATGCCAATGGCAAGCTTTGAAGATGTCCTATCGGATCAGAGACTGGCTGAGTTGATCACCTTCGTCCGATTGTACCTTGGAGACAGGCAAGAACCAGTAACCGCAGAGCATGTTCGTGAGGTAAGAGAAACACTTGAAGCGGCAGGTTACGCAGGTGGCTTACATACCACTCCAGACATGTATGACCGCAGAGACAACACCATCAATATCCGGTAACAGACAAATGGCTTAGAAAGTGAGTTGCAATAAACCAAAGGGAGACCACTGTGTCTCCTTTTCTTTTGTCTAAACGCACCCTTTCGACACTTTGCCAAACAACACAATTGTAACTAACTGATTACACAATTAAGCAGAGCTGCACATAATGCGATCAATCTCGCAGAACAAAGATGACACCAAGTGCATAATATGCAAAATTTTCTAAAGATGTACTAAGGACAGTTATGGATACAACTACACTCATCTACGATACGTTGGAAGGCCTGTCGAGCGCACAGCCACAGCAACACGCTCAAATCCGCCAAAATCTATATAACCAATTAGATTTATCATTTGAGAAGCAGTTGGCTTTGTATTCATCAGTTCTTGGTCCAGCCAGTGCTGGTAGATTGACCGATTTAGATAGTGCAGTGATGTCTGCACGAAAGATTGTTGGCCTAGAAAACAGCTAATCAATCTTCAACCTATCTCTACTTTAACGCTGCCATTGTGCAGCGTTTTTTATGAGAGCTATTTACAATAGGTACGCTTGGTTACGATAAGTACGGTTAAGTAAGATAAGTGCAATAGGGCCTTTTTTTCAAGTTACTCGCATTCTCATTTGGTTAATCTTATGTTCCATTTTTAACAGGTGTGCAACCTCAATAATGGCGCTAATGTTAGTAGCACGTTAACCACACATCGGATGAAAGAATCATGAGAGTACTAATTGAATATACACAAACAGGCAAATATCGTGACCATGCGTGGGAAGCATTAACGATTCGTTCAAAAGGCGAAATTCAAGCTGTGACTCCCTCTTATGCGGCTCAGCTTATCGAACAGAACCGCGCCAGCTTATCGACCACTGAAAATCAAGATATCGTCATCCAACCTTAATGGCTTCAAGGGCTACCCCTCCTAGTTCCTTAAATCGAATAGTTCGATGACATAAAAAAACGCTGCACGGATGCAGCGTTTTCTTGTTTCTGGCAGGGAAAAATTAATTATTTTGGCAAGTTTTCTAATGCATCAACCATCGTTATTAACTTATCGACGATTCGTTCACCATCCACTCTCAAACCATTGTGCTCATACTCGTTGGTAATCCACGCTTTCGAGTTTGGAATATTAGCCAGTGTTTCGCGGCTGTAATCCAGTTCTACGTACATGTCATCTGCGTAAACTGCACACGCCATAGGAACCGTATTCTTGATCAGCTGCTCCGCGTTGTACAAAGTACCCCAATCCGATTTCTCAGCTAATAGATTGGCTGCTTCACGCAGTGGCTTCAACGTTTCTAGTTGGTCGAACATCCATGGGTAGACCATTTCTCCGGTAAACCAGAACTCACGACCCGATTGGTAGTTGAAGTGTGGGTACTGCTGACGAACTCGATGTGCCGACCAGTTAGACGCTGTACCTTGGCAGTAAATCGATTCATGTAGAATCGCGTAGATAGGGTTTGTTAGGTAGCCCTGCTCTTGCTGCATTTGGTTTAGGAAGCTGTAGCTCAGCTGTTTGTTACCGTTCACTTCAACAAACGCAGTCTCTAATGTGAAATACATAGGAAGGTTTGCTTCACCGCCGCCAAGATTAATACCAATCAACTGGAACTGTTCAACCGTAAACACCTGACCATTTGGCAGTCTCACGTCGTTGTTAAGTAGGTAATCAGAGATCTCACGACACATAGCTTGCGCTTGCGGGAACTGAGCAAAGAAAGCTTTGTTTTTGTCTTCTACACGCTTGTAGGTCGCACGATACACATCGTCAGCTTCGCGTTCGATAGAAGGTATACCGCCCGTGACATAACAGCACTTTAGGCTTTGTGGGAACAGCGACAAGTAGCTCAATGTGCAGAAGCCACCAAAGCTCTGGCCAATCGTCGACCACTGTTTAACACCGAACTGCTCACGAATCGCTTCCGCGTCACGAACGATGTTATCGGCTCTGAAATGAGTTAGGTATTCAGCTTGCTGCTCTGGAGACAGGTGCGCCAATGTTTCGTGACTGATCACCGTACTGTTGCCTGTACCACGTTGATCAAGAAGCAGAACACGGTAGTTTTGCAATGCACGCTTTAGCCAACCTGATTGGCCGCTAACACGTGGAGAAGGAAAACCCGGGCCGCCTTGAAAGTAGATCAACCACGGCAGCTCTTGCGCATCTTTAGCGAGATCAACCAGCTCGCGTGCGAAGACTTGGATCTGTTGTCCATCTTTTGCTTGGTAATCGAGTGGCAACTCAAAAGAGTGCTGACGATACAGGGTGGTTCCATCAATAAAGTTAGCTTGCACGCTTCATTCCTTTTTATCTGATTCTAAAGTCATCGGTACGAATAAAAACGGCGCCCATTGGCACCTTTAGTTAGCAAGATACGCATAGTGGCTTGTAAAAGAAACCGTTTGTTTAACATGAATGTGAAGGTGCTTCATCTAATCGCTTAATTTACCTTCAACGCGTAACAACTTGTGTCAAAACAGAGAGTTTAAGGTTTGATCTATTGAGAGGAAGAATAAAAATGCGGCACAAATAAAAAGAGCTTAACGAGGTGAGGATACGTTAAGCTCTTTGGTTTTATCTGTTGTAGATGATGCTTTTAAGTTCAATAAGCTCAGGCTTTATAGGCTCAGTTTCTATAAGCTAAATATCTATAAACTAAAGCTCTATAAACTTAGTTTCTATAACTTATAGCTAAGAAGCTTCTAGTTCACCTGCACCTTGAATTGAACGTTGGCTGTTTTCAACAAGGATAGCCGTCGCCGTTTCTTTCAACGCGCCCCACTCTCCATCGTCAACTTCAATGCCTTCATTCCACGCCTTCTCTTGAGTTTTAAAAAGCGCTTCCGATTCAATGTGTGTTTGGTAGCCATCTGACAAACGTTCGATATCGAAATCCTGGACGGAAAGCTCGATGGTCATATTGTGGATATGATCGTCCGATGCCAGAGGCAAATCTGATAAAAACAGTTCTGGTGCAACGCAACCACGGTTGAGCACATACAAAGTGCTCTTAGGGTTGGATCCGTTGTCCCAACGTGCAGTACACGCGATGCCTTTCGCGGCCAGTTTCACAAGCTCGCTATACGCTAGCCAGCGGTTATGACAGTTGTTGAGCTCAATTTTCAACGTCTTCTTGCCGACCATTTTTTCAATCGCGTAATCCATCACCACTGGAAGGTGGCACGCCAAACTTGCCTTGTGCAGATCAACTTCAACCGTGTTATCACTAAGCACTTGAATGTCCACTGGGCAATCGTCTTCTAGCCCAATGAAGTTGCTCGCATTGTTAAAATGACGAACACCATCCAAACCGACCATTTGTAAATCTGCCACCATGTTCGCTATCACATCGGCTTCACCACATGTACGACGCATACCCAGAAAGGCTTTATTGACGGCCGCTACCAGTTCATTGTGAGAAACGATCATAACGATTTACCTCCATGTTGAGCGTTGATGTGTGTAGTAGATTTTTGAGAGTCAGCAAGCTCCGCTTCACTTGGTAAGACTGGGAACACCCATTCGTCCTGATGAATTTCATCAAGCAGTGGTGCACCTTGGAAAAACGTCACTCGTACCCAACGGTCTGAGCGAGGATCAAACTTAGTCGCGCCAAACATCGCAAGCTTGCAACGCAGTAAATGCATTGGTGGCGAATCTTGATGCAGCACATTCATTTGAATGTCGCCCATCGCCTTGTTGCCTAGCGTCCATACACGACGAGCTATCGCACGGTGCTGAGGTTGCTTAACAAGGAACTCAGCTAATGAAAGCTCTGGCGCAAACTGCAATAAAGCATGGTACAAACGGTAAGCTTGACGACCTATATCCAACGGCAGTTCACGCTCTTCACCTAGCTCCTCACCTCGCACTCCAAGCCTTGGCTCTTCTTTGTCTTGAGAGCGATACCAAAACCAGTAGTTGTTCTGTGCTTTGGTAAAATCAGTCGTGATCGCCCAACGGTACTTTTCTTCTAATACAACAAGAAGGTCTTGAATCTTTTTGCCACTAGGAAGCGACAGTGTTTCGCTGCAATTCATATGCTCTTGATGGGCGTCCACTAATTCTGGGTACAATTCCATCAAGCATGAGATAAGGATTTCTTGGGCTTCCATACTCATGTGCTTAGATTGTTCAACTAACTGCGCCCACGTATCACATTGGCTGACAGACGCTTCAAGCGATTGCTCAGCCTTTTTAAGGTCATCAACCGCCGCTTTGTTTAACTCTTGCTGGGTTTCATTAATGGTGACCACTTGCTCTAGATGGCAAACGGCTTTGTTCATTAAAACGCGCAACGGTTCAATCAATGCGGTATCCGTGTGACTAGCTAACACGTCAGCTAATGCATGTTCACGAGTAGTCATCCATTGATCGACAATACTTGGGTGGTTAATCAAATATGGCGCCATGCCTAAACCAGTAGCATTACCCACACCTAGGTAGCGTTGTAAACCTCTGTGCAAGGTAATCGCCTGTTCTCCGCCTTGTTGCTCAGCTAGGTAGTGAACCCAATCTAGGCTGAACTCACGTAGCATATAAACTGCACACATTTGCGCACTAAACGACTGATTAAAATCTTCATTTTTTTCTAAGACTTTAAAGTCAGCAATTCCAAATTTTCCGTTGCCGTATACCGCTGTCGTTCGCAGGATGTAACCCACTTCAGCCAGCTCTTTTGGTGTTGGTTGAACACCTTTAGCCAGGTGACTCACGATGTGTTCAAACACACGTACACTTTTATTTGCACGCGCTAAAACAAGCACGTTATTTGGATTACGGCCGGCTTCTTGTAGCGGTACATTCGCACGAAGTCTCTCAAGTAGGGTGACATCAACATCACCAAGAACAAGAGCAAACGTTACGTCCCACTTTTCAGCAATTACACGGTCATTTCGTTCGTCGTCTGCAATCTCATCACAGAACACAACCAAATGATAAACATGATTTGGCGTCTCTAGCTTATAGATAACATGACCAAAACCTTGAGTGTCTAGTTGCCACTCATGCTTAGTCACTTTCCATTGCTGTTGTGCCATTTTACGAATCAGAGTTCTCACGAAGCTGATGCGTGTTTGGTGCATTGCACCTAGCCTTTCCGGTGCCATGACGACGGTTGCGTCACGTAGTACTGATTCAGTGTAAGTAGAACGATGTGCATCCATTTTGCTCACCACCTTATAGTTATAGGATTTTGCTAGCCATTCAGAACCGATCGTTGGCGTCATTTGAAGCATTGTTGCGACAGTATGTTGGTTAGCTTTCACGTTTTTGATAGTTATCGAGGCAAGCAAACTCACCCCTTATTATTTGTCCTGACTAGATCGATTGACCTAAATACGTGCCGCCCGATGTATCTTCACCAGTACGGTTTTTCTGTTCCTTTCGGAATCTTGCATCAGCCTTCTTTCAAAGGCTGATTTGTTCTTATTTAATCAGTTTCTTGTTTTACAGAGCTCTTTCTTACAGAGCCTTATCTTTAGAGTCCCTGCTCTTTTGCCATCTTGATTGCGATTTGAGGCGCATTCCAAAGTGATGGCAGCAAGATTAAGGACACCGGTACCGCGGTGATAACAATGAAGGATTGCAGCGCTGAAATACCGCCGGCTCCTAGGGAAATCAGAATTAACGCTGTTACCCCCATCATCACACCCCAAAAGGTACGAATAATTGCATTCGGTTCTGTCTCACCACTGATCACCACACTGATAGTGTAAGTCATTGAGTCACCAGTCGTTACGATGAAGATCGTGGTTAAGATCAAGAACAGAATTGAGATAAGCATTGGCATTGGTAGCTGCTGAGTTACCGCCAGTAGCGCACCTGGTAAGTTAAAGCCTTCAAACGCTTTACTCACACTGCCTGGATCTGCGATTTCAAACGCAAGGCCAGAGCCGCCAACAATTGTGAACCAGAAACAAGTTACAAACGGTGCAACTAGACTAATCGTTGTCACCAATTGACGGATACTACGACCACGTGAAATACGAGCGATGAAGATAGCCATCATTGGGCCGTAACCTAAGAACCAACCCCAGAAGAACACTGTCCACCAGCTCAACCAACCTTCGTCACCACGGTATGTTGCCATTGGGATGAAGTTATCAATCATGCTGCCTACACCTTGGATGTAGCCATTGAAGATGAAGTTTGTTGGGCCAAAGATCAGGATGTAGACCATCAATGCCATTGCCAAAATTACGTTGTAACGGCTTAGCATTTGCATTCCGCGGTTAAGACCACTTAATGCCGATAATGTGTATAGAACGATAGCGAACAGGATGATGATCAACTGCGTTGTGAACCCATCTGGAATATCAAACAGTGCGTTCAGTGCGTAGCTCACTTGCAAGCCTAAGAAACCAATAGGACCAATGGTTCCCGCCGCTACTGCGACAATACAACATGCATCAATCAGTGCGCCGGTGTGGCCTTTCAGAGCACGCTCACCTAATACAGGGTAAAGCAGAATACGAGGTTTAAGCGGTAAGCCTTTGTCGTAGTGAAGGTGCATAACCACGATAGACGTTAAGCTACCCACAATAGCCCATGCTAGGAAACCCCAGTGCATGAATGATTGCGATAAAGCATTCACCGCGCCTTGCTGCGCATTTTCTTGCGCACCATACAATGGTGGTGGGCTAACGTAGTGAGCGATAGGCTCTGCTGCGGCCCAAAATACACCACCGCCTGCAAGTAGCGTACAGAAGATGATAGCCATCCAACGGAAACCATCCATTTCCGGTTTAGCGATGCCGCCTAGGATAACCTTGCCTGTTCGCCCTGCAGCTAAGCCAAGACCAATAAGAAAAGTCAGAAGAAGAAGCATTTGCCAGTAAGGACCAAATACTTTTACAGACCATGCAAAGCCCGCATTTACTAGGCTTGATAACAGCTCGCCATCAAATAGAGCAAGTGCCACGAACAGAGCGATAAAACCGCCGCTGTACCAAAGTGCTGGGTTGGATAGTCCTAATTTGTCTGACGTAGACTCAGACTCGTTTGTGTTGCTTTTTGCATTAATTGCTGTGTGTGCTTGACCCGCATTTAAGCTAGAGGATTTCACGCTATTGGTTAAATCAGACATACTCTGACTCCAGAGGTTTCTTTGCAGCTGTCATTTGAATGATGACTACAAGGGTGTATTTAACACCTGCCCTATTGTTTTTTGTGTTGGGCAGGCTAATCCATGTTTGGGTTACCGCGTTGCGAAATAGACCATTGTTCCTTTTGAATAGTGAAATTGGTGTAAGCAGCACTTGCTCATTGAACGTTTGTTACCAGGCTGCTAATTCGATGATGGCTCGCGAGAAACCATTAACCCTTGGTTTGAGGCTCTAGGCCACCTTTCAAGAAGTTAAACCAGTTTTCTCCCAAGACTTGCCCAGCTTCAGACTCGCTGAAACCATGACGCATCAATCCGTTATATATGTTTTCCATACCCGCACTACCGCAGAACCAAGGCAACGCATCTGGCCAACCTGAGTTGTTCGCAGAGCCTTCGCCATAGTCCATTGCTTTAGACCAACGACCATTTCTCATCCATTCAAGAACGGCTTGAGGTTGGTTTAAGCATAGGTCACTACCAATACCGAGGTGCTCTACGCCGACCATGTCAGCGGTAGTCGCAACCATTTGGCAGAAGTCTTCCAACGTACATTGGCTGCCGTTTGGTAGGTGAAATGGGTATAAGCTGAATCCGATTAAGCCACCGCGTGCAGTTAGGGCTTTAATCACATCATTTGATTTGTTTCGTAGCGCATCATGAGCAAACGTTGGGTTCGCATGGCTGATACAAATAGGACGAGAAGACAAGTCAATCGCCTCAAGCGTTGAACGCTCGGCACTGTGAGACATATCGATGATCATGCCCACTCGGTTCATCTCTTCGATAGCTTGTTTACCAAAGCGAGTAATACCGGTGTCGTTCTTTTCGTAGCAACCCGTCGCCAATAAGCTCTGGTTGTTGTACGTCAATTGCATGATCAAAAGACCTTGCTTACGCATCACCTCGATAAGACCAATCTCATCGTCGATTGGAGAACAGTTTTGAGCACCAAGGAAAATGCCGACTTTGCCAGTCGCTTTTGCAGCCTCTACATCAGCCATTGAGTGAATCGGCATGATAAGGTCTGCGTTCTGCTCGAATCTTAAGTTCCACTCTGCAAAGCGAGATAAGGTTTCACGAGCTGTCTCGTGGTAAACCGCGGTAGCGTGAACTGCTGTAATGCCGCTCGCCTTTAGTGTTTGGAAATACTCTCTGTTCCAATTGCAGTATTGCAATCCATCTATAACAATCCGTTGCTGGTACATAACCACTCCTATTGAAAGCTCAGTGTTCTAGCTCGGTTTTGAAAACACGCTCAAATAACATGTTTTCAAAAATGGGTTAAATCACTTATATAAGTTCGTTGCTGCTTTGGTTTTAATGTTGGCCTGACTCTGTGAATCAGGCCAATTCGATAGCTGGATAGCTAGGAAGTTAATATCTTCAGCTATCCAATTCTTATTTAGAAAGTGGATTAGTAAGGACGCTGGTAAGCTGTCTTCACTACTGTGTAGAACTCTTTCGCGTATTGACCTTGCTCACGAGGACCGAAGCTAGACTCTTTACGGCCACCAAACGGTACGTGGTAATCCGTGCCTGCTGTTGGTAGGTTCACCATCACACAACCGGTTTGCGCTTGTTGCTTGAACATCGCGCTAGTACGTAGGCTCTGAGTGATGATGCCGCCCGTTAGACCAAAGCGAGTATCGTTGGTTGTCGCGATAGCCTCTTCTAGGTCAGCAACACGAATCACACTTGCCATTGGTGCAAACACTTCTTCTTGGTTCACTTCCCAATCGTTCTTAGTGTTCAAGAACAGCGTTGGAGACATGTAGAAACCTTCGTGTTGCATGCTTAGGCGTTCGCCACCAAATGCTAGCTCACCGCCGCTTTGACGTGCTTTCTCAACCCAACCTAGGTTTGCTTCAAGTTGGTTGCCGTCAACAACAGGCCCCATGAACACGCCGTCTTCTAGTGCGTGACCGACTTTCAGTTCGCTCATACGTTTGATCAGTGCTTCAACGTATTGGTCGTGAATGCCATCCATAACCACTAGACGAGAAGATGCTGTACATTTTTGACCCGCACCAGAGAACGAACCTGCGATAGTCGCATCAACAGCTGTTTGGATATCAGCATCATCAGCAACCACAAGTGCGTTCTTACTGCCCATTTCTAGTTGGCAACGAACGAAGTTTGGCGCTGTAGCAGCTGCAACCTTACGACCTGTATCAACAGAACCAGTAAAGCTCACACCGTTCACTTCTTTAGAGTTGATCAGTGCATCACCTACCGTTGAACCGCTACCTAGTACAAGGTTAAACGTACCTGCAGGGATACCTTGGCGGTGGATGATCTCAGTAAGCGCAACCGCACTTGCTGGTGTTAGGTTTGCTGGTTTCCAGATAACGCTGTTACCGAAAGCCAATGCAGGAGCAATTTTCCAAGCAGCCGTTGCTGTCGGGAAGTTCCAAGGAGAGATGATGCCGATAACGCCTACCGCTTCACGAGTCACTTCTACAGAAACGCCTGGGCGTACTGAATCCGCGTTGTCACCAATTTGACGAAGCACTTCAGCCGCAAAGTATTGGAAGAACTGACCAGCACGGTAAATCTCACCACGACCTTCAGGAAAAGGCTTACCTTCTTCACGAGAAAGAAGCGTGCCTAGCTCATCACAACGTGCAATCAACTCATCACCAATCGCTTGAAGCACCGCTTGCTTGCGTTCAATCGGCGTTTTTTCCCACTCTGGTTGAGCGTGCTTCGCCGCTGAAATCGCTTGTTGAACTTGTTCCGCACTTGCTTGTGCAAAGTTACCGATGTTTTCAGAAATATCTGATGGGTTAATGTTCGCAACGGTACTTACACCCGCTTGCCATTCGCCGCCGATGTAAAGTGCATTCTCTGCTTGAACATTCTGTAATTGAGTCATCATTCTGTCCTTGTAACGGTTAGGTTGCGGTTGAGTCTGGCAACCATCTGGTTGATTAATAAACTGTTAATATTCAGGCAATTAATTGCTAAAATAAGTCGTACATTTTGTATCTAAAGTAAACCCGATCGCTTGTATCAATAAACCGCTTTAATTCAAAAGAGTTTTGATCCGCAAATAGCCTTAGTTCACAGTCGAATTATTCAGGTTGAGACGCCGATGCATAAACCACAAACTCGACTAACATCTCTTCCCTTGCTAACCCTGCAACGACGACCGCAGCACGGTTTGGATAAGGTGCATTGAAGTATTCTCCGTATACGCTGTTGACCGTTTTTAGATATTCACGGTCTGTCACGTAAATCAGAACTTGCAGCACGGAATCCATAGATTCGCCTGCACACTCCAACGTATGAACAAGGTTGTTAAAAGTCTGACGCGTTTGCGCTTCGATACCGCCTTCTACTACTGCGCCCGTTTCATCAATTGGAATCTGCGCGGTGTATAGAGTGCCGTTATTTACGATTGCCCACTCTAGTGGTGCTTTTGAAGCAAAAAGAGCGGTTTTTACTGGGTGTTTTTTAGTTTGTGCGTTCACGATTCCATCCAACTTTGTAACAACTATGTTTCAAGATGGTTAAATACTGCACCTTGACGACTGATAAATCTAACGGTAAATTTTGTGCATTTGATAAATAAAATCTATCACCTTTCAAAAAGTAAGGTATAGCAAGGGCTAGAGAAGGATCAGTGCCATGAGTATTAAGCTACAACAGTTAAAACATTTTGTTTTAGTGGTCGAAGAAGGCGGATTTCGAGCGGCATCTCACCGTGCAAATCGATCGCAAGCGGCACTTTCTACATCGATAAAAGAGCTGGAAAAAATACTTGGCCAGCCACTGTTTGAAACAGGTAACAAATCAACGCTGACACCTTTCGGGGATATATGCCTTCCAAAAATCATTCAATTTCTGAATGTTTACAAAGCATTAGACAATGATCTACGCGCAGCCGCGGCAGGACAACAAGGAAGAGTTCGAATAGCGAGCGTGCCATCGGTCGCCGCAAAATTAATCCCTAGTGTTTTAGGGGCTTTTTGTGAGCAATACCCGAATGTAGAAGTCAGCTTGATTGATGATAATGCGGCAGGTGTGGAAGCAAGATTACTCTCAGGAGAAGTGGATGTTGCCCTCGGAAATAGCTCCCATTTAGAAGAAGAGAGCATCGATTTCACGCCATTACTCTCCGATCCTATAGGTGTGGTGTGCCTCAAAGACAACCCTATCGCCTCTCAAAAAGAGGGAATCGAGTGGCAAACTTTGTTAAAACAACCCTTCATTCGCAACGGTACTTGTACCCTACTTGACCCAACACCCGCACGAATGCTCAGCGAACAAGCTTTGTATTCAGTAGAGAACATTACTTCGCTGTTTTCGGTGTTAGAGCTCGGGATAGGCGTGACCACGCTGCCTAAACTGGCTTTCCCAACCAATGAAACCCGCTTGGTGTGGATTCCATTGATTGACCCACCTTTACAGCGTCAAATCGGTATTTTCAGACTGGCTGACCGTACGATCTCGCCACAAGCACAGGCTTTCCATGACTTATGTGTTCAATACCTCAGTTATGAAGAGTAATAAGAGAGCCTAGATTAAGTAAATTAGGCAGCACTTTGCTGCTATTTACTTCCTCAAAACTCGGTGTCTCTTCTCCCAACCATGCTTCTCACACACCCAATCATCACCATCACTCCTATAACATCAACATTTAGGCGCTGAATTTTCACGCTCGCGTACGCAAATAATGACAAAGTGACAACAATATAAAAAATATTCGTTTATTGATAAGGAGCGACGTACGCTTAATATCCCAGACAAACGAAACCTTCCATCCTTGCCTCAAACAAGCGTAATCTCTCTCAAACCACACTTGGCAATTCAGCTTACAAATGAGCCTAAGTGTTTGAATAGTCTTAATTGATAAGATCATAAGTTGATAATTTCGCTCGCAGAACCCTTCCCAAAAGTCCCTCTTTTTCATATGGATAAAGCATCTTAAATATTCATGAATAAAGTAATAAAACGATTACTTTCATAAATGAAAAACTCTCATTTCAAAAATGGAATTATTGATATCAATATTTGTCGTTTTGATCACATAATTTTAGGCGTAATTTATATTTTGTCGAAACGATAGCGAATTAGTTTAATTCGTTTCATTTCGTCAGGAGATATAAAACCAGCAAGGGTTTTTCTTTAAAGCAAATCAAGTGTTATTAACAAGTGAAATGTAGTAACAAGTTAAATTTAAACTGTGTTTTATATTAACTTACACTGTTTAACATAAGGTTTTATTATGAGGCTTAATGGGATTAGTAGCGACATCCTTGTTGCCGCTAAAAGAGTTGTTCTCTGCCAAATAGTATTAGCCATCGGTGTAGTTTTATATGAAGTGTTTTTTGGTAATAAGGTAGATATGGAATCATCAGCTTTGGGCATCGTAATTGCGATGTTGCCACCGCTGTTTGGATTTATATATGCAAGCCTAAAGGTGCGTAAGAACCCTAATTATAGTTTACGTGACTTAATGCAAATGAGTCGTGTCGTAAAAATAACATATACGTTTTTAATGTTTATCTTGGCATTCCAGTTCTTCAAACTGGATAACCCAGTAATATTATATGCGTACATATTTACTATGGTTGGATACTTCTTAACACCATTTATTACCGCCTCTAATAGATCGGAGTACGCGTAGTATGGATCAAGTCACTACCGCTCACGAATACATAGAGCATCACTTAACCTTCTTAACTACAGGTGATGGGTTCTGGGCGTTTAACATTGACTCGATGTTGGTATCTTGGATTACAGGTTTACTTTTCATCGGTGCATTTCGGTATGTAGCCACTCGTGGCACTAGCGGCGTTCCAGGTCGTTTTCAATGTTTTATCGAGCTTGTCTTTGACTTCGTTAATAATCTCGTCAAAGAAATTTTTCAAGCAGAAGATAAATTAATAGGACCACTGGCATTAACCACTTTTGTTTGGGTGTTGTTAATGAATGCAGTCGACCTATTACCCATTGATTTAATCCCGGGGTTAACCCGAGCTGTAGGTCTAGAGCACTTTAGAGACCTACCAACAGCAGACGTAAATATACCAATGTCGATGGCACTCGGTGTTTTTATTCTACTGTTAACCTATACATTTAAAAATAAAGGTTTGAAAGGCTTTATCAAAGAGCTAACTACTCAGCCATTTGATAACCCTCTTTTATATCCTGTTAACTTAGTTCTTGAATTAATAACATTAATTTCAAAGCCAATATCACTAGGTTTACGATTATTCGGAAATATGTATGCAGGCGAGATGATATTCATCCTTATTGCACTAATGCCTTGGTGGATGCAGTGGGCACTGAGTGTACCTTGGGCCTTATTCCACATATTAATCGTATTCTTACAAGCATTTATATTTATGGTACTGACCGTTGTTTATTTAGGAATGGCAACAGAAGAACACCACTAATTAATAACTACAAAAATTAACTAACAAATTATTTATCGGAGATACAAATGGATATCGTAAGCGCAGTTTTATATGTAGCAGGTGCATTACTGATCGGTTTAGGTGCAGCAGGTGCAGCATCTGGTATTGGTAACTTAGCAGGTAAATACCTTGAAGGTGTTGCGCGTCAACCAGACCTAACTCCAATGCTTCGTACTCAATTCTTCATCATGATGGGTCTTGTGGATGCTGTACCGATGATCGGTGTTGGTATCGGTCTATACATCATCTTCGCTGTGGCTTAATCAAACAGCTTTGAAAAGATCGATTTATACATAATCAAGATTTAGTGAGGAAGGTATGAACTTAAATGCAAGCATGTTTGGACAAGCAATCTCATTCGTGATTTTTGTTTGGCTCTGCATGAAATATGTATGGCCCCCTCTCACCGCGATGTTAGACGAGCGCCAAAAAGAAATCGCTGATGGTTTACGCCACTCAGAGAACGCTGCGAAAGAGCTAGAACTAGCAAAATCCAATGGCGCACAACTCATCGAAGATGCAAGAAAGAATGTGACTGAACTGATTGAACAAGGCCGAAAACGCCGCAACGAAATCATCAGCTTAGCGCAACAAGAAGCCGAACAAGAAAAGGCACGCATCTTAGAACAAGGTAGAGCTGAGCTAGAAGGCGAACGCCAAAAGATACGCCGTGAACTTCAGGCGGATATGGCAGACGCAGTGATTCAAAGTGCACAGAAATTGATTAGCAAAAATCTAGATTCCGCAACGAACCGCGCGCTGGTTGACCAAATGATTAGCGAACTCTAAGGAGAGGCAATATGTCAGATTACACCAATATTGCTCATCCCTACGCCAAAGCATCGTTTGAATTTGCTTTAGGTGAGAACCAGTTACAAGAGTGGCACTCAATGCTGTCCATTCTTGTGACTGTCGCGGAAGAAGAAACAATCGCTAGTCAGATTTCGTCTGCAGAAGGTGCTCCTACACAACAAACCGAAGAGTTGGCAAACCTCATCATTCATATTTGCCAAGGCCTCGTTGATGACCACGTCATTAATCTCATTCGAGTCTTGGCCGAGAACGGCCGCCTTTCTGTTGTAAGAGACCTGTTTGAATTGTTCTGCGAGCTAAAGGACGAACATGAACGTGTAGTGCCTGTCACTGTCACCAGTTCAGAAATGCTGACACAAGATCAAGTTACGTCATTAACAGCTGCACTTGAAAAGAAATTAGAGCGTCAGGTTGAAATGAAGCAGGTTATTGATGACACGCTAGTGGGTGGAATGGTCATCAAGGCGGGTGAAACCGTGATCGATGGTTCGTTAAACACATCAATTGACCGATTGGCTCATCAACTTCACGCGAGATAGGTAACAATTATGCAATTAAATTCAAATGAAATCAGCGATCTAATCAAAGAACGCATCTCGAAATTTA
Organism: Vibrio sp. TMPB1044; assembly: GCF_030442075.1. Lineage (NCBI taxonomy): Bacteria > Pseudomonadati > Pseudomonadota > Gammaproteobacteria > Vibrionales > Vibrionaceae > Vibrio > Vibrio sp. TMPB1044. The sequence goes on from NZ_JAUJED010000023.1 coordinate 319,818, forward strand.
ATGTGAGCACCGAAGCTCGCAACGAAGGCACTATCGTATCGGTTCGTGATGGCATCATCACAATCAATGGCCTTGCTGACGTCATGCAAGGCGAGATGATTGAACTACCTGGTGGCAAGTACGCACTTGCACTTAACCTAGACACCCACTCTGTTGGCGCGGTGGTAATGGGTCCTTACATTGACCTTTCTGAAGGCATGAAAGTGAAAGGCACGGGTCGCATCTTAGAAGTACCGGTAGGTAACGGACTCCTGGGACGTGTAGTGAACACCTTAGGTGAACCGATTGATGGTAAAGGCCCAATAAGTTGTGACCGTCTTGACCCAGTAGAAGTCATTGCACCAGGGGTAATTGAACGTAAGTCTGTAGACCAGCCAATTCAGACTGGCTATAAAGCTGTAGATACCATGGTACCTATTGGTCGTGGTCAACGTGAGCTGATCATCGGTGACCGTCAGACAGGTAAAACCGCTTTGGCAATCGATGCGATCATCAACCAAAAAGATTCTGGCATCAAATGCGTGTATGTGGCAATTGGTCAGAAAGCATCAACCATCGCTAACGTTGTTCGCAAGCTCGAAGAGCACGATGCACTTAAAAACACCATCGTGGTTGTTGCATCAGCATCAGAATCAGCAGCGCTGCAATACCTAGCACCCTACGCGGGTTGCACCATGGGTGAATACTTCCGTGACCGCGGTGAAGATGCACTGATCATTTATGATGATCTATCCAAACAAGCGGTAGCGTACCGTCAAATCTCATTGCTACTTAAACGCCCACCGGGTCGTGAAGCCTTCCCTGGCGACGTATTCTACCTTCACTCACGCCTACTAGAACGTGCAGCAAGAGTGAATGCAGAGTATGTAGAAAAGTTCACTAACGGTGAAGTTAAAGGCCAAACTGGCTCATTAACCGCGCTTCCTATCATTGAAACTCAAGCGGGTGACGTGTCTGCGTTCGTACCAACCAACGTAATCTCAATCACTGACGGTCAGGTTTTCCTACAAACCCAATTGTTTAACTCAGGTCTACGTCCTGCAGTCGATCCGGGGATCTCAGTATCTCGTGTGGGTGGTGCGGCACAGTGCAAGATCATCAAGAAATTGTCTGGTGGTATCCGTACTTCATTAGCTCAATACCGCGAGCTAGCGGCATTCGCTCAGTTCTCTTCTGATTTAGATGAGATGACCCGAAAACAACTCGACCATGGTGAGCGTGTAACCGAATTAATGAAACAAAAGCAATACTCTCCTATGTCGGTCGCTGAGCAAGCAACGGTTATTTACGCAGCAGAGAAAGGCTATCTCGCGGGTGTTGAACTAAACAACATAGCCTGTTTTGAAGAAGAGCTGATCGCTTACGCCAAAGGTCAAAACCCAGCATTATTCGACAAAATTAACGCGACTGGCGATTACAACGACAACATCGAGAGTGCTCTTAAAGAGATTCTAGATGGTTTTGTTGGAATGAAAGCTTGGTAAGTGCTCCGGTTTGTTAGCTGGAAATCAAAACAAATAGGAGCAGATTATGGCAAGTACTAAAGAAATTCGCACCAAGATAGCCAGTGTTAGTAACACTCAGAAAATCACCAGTGCAATGGAAATGGTTGCAGCAAGTAAGATGCGCAAAGTTCAAGACAACATGACGCAAACGCGGCCTTACGCCGAGAACATGCGCCAAGTTATCTCTCATGTCGCATCGGGTTCACTGGAGTACCAGCACCCATACCTGCAACAGCGTGAACCAAAGCGTGTTGCTTACATCATTATCTCGTCCGATCGAGGCTTGTGTGGTGGCTTGAACTCAAACTTGTTCAAGAAAGTGTTAGAGGAAATGGAGCAATGGCGCACTAAAGGAGTCGAGGTAGAGACAACCTTAATTGGCTCGAAAGCTATCTCGTTCTTCCAACGCGGCGGCAATGTCATCGCGCAAACGTCAGGCCTTGGCGATACACCTAAACTAGAAGACATTTTAGGTACGGTAAATGCGATGTTAGGGCATTACGACGAAGGCAAAATCGATAGCTTGTATCTCGTTTACAACCAATTCGTCAACACCATGGTTCAAGCGCCAACGACGTTACAATTGCTCCCCCACCCTTCAGAAGCTGAGGCTGGTAGTGAGCCTAAAAAAGCGCGTCGTTGGGACTACATCTATGAGCAAGCGCCCAAAGACATACTCTCAGAACTGTTACATCGATACATCGAATCACAAGTGTATCAAGGCATCGTTGAGAGTATAGCCTGTGAGCAAGCAGCCCGAATGGTCGCCATGAAAGCGGCAACCGATAATGCAGGCCAACTCATTGATGATTTGCAGTTGGTATATAACAAAGCGAGACAGGCTGCGATTACCCAAGAGCTGAGTGAAATAGTCTCAGGTGCCCAAGCTGTCTAGGGGCAGAAAAGAGTGGGTCAGAACAGAATTTGAGGATTTAAGAATGAGTGTTGGAAAAATAGTTAAAGTAATCGGCGCTGTGGTTGACGTCGAATTCAGCGGCGGCAACAGCCCTCGCGTTTATGATGCATTGAAAGTCACCAGCGACGAAGCAAGCTCGCTAGTATTGGAAGTTCAGCAACAACTTGGCGGCAACATCGTTCGTTGTATTGCTATGGGTACATCTGATGGCTTGCGCCGCGGCCTAACCGTTGAAAACACAGGCTCTCCAATCACAGTCCCTGTAGGCGAAGAAACGCTAGGCCGAATCATGAACGTGCTTGGTCAACCTATCGATGAGTGTGGTGAGATCGGTCAGAAAGAAAGCTACGAAATTCACCGAGAAGCCCCCTCTTATGAAGAGCAAGCCAACAGCACAGAGCTTCTGGAAACAGGTGTTAAGGTTATTGACCTTATTTGTCCTTTCGCTAAGGGTGGTAAAATCGGTCTGTTCGGTGGTGCGGGTGTAGGTAAAACCGTCAACATGATGGAGCTTATCAACAACATCGCTAAAGCTCACTCAGGTCTTTCTGTATTTACTGGTGTTGGTGAACGTACTCGTGAAGGTAACGATTTCTACTACGAGATGAAAGAAGCTGGCGTATTAGACAAAGTTGCCATGGTTTATGGCCAAATGAACGAGCCACCTGGAAACCGTCTACGTGTTGCACTTACTGGCCTGACTATGGCTGAGCGCTTCCGTGATGAAGGTCGTGACGTACTGTTGTTCATTGATAACATCTACCGTTACACGCTTGCGGGTACAGAGGTTTCAGCACTATTAGGTCGTATGCCTTCCGCGGTAGGTTACCAACCAACGCTGGCTGAAGAGATGGGTGTGCTTCAAGAACGTATCACTTCAACTAGACAGGGCTCTATCACGTCTATCCAAGCAGTATACGTACCAGCGGATGATTTGACTGACCCCTCACCTGCAACAACCTTTGCTCACTTAGATGCGACCGTTGTACTGTCTCGTAATATCGCTGCATTGGGTCTGTACCCTGCGATTGACCCGTTAGATTCGACGTCTCGTCAATTGGATCCTCTCGTGGTTGGTCAAGAGCATTACGACATTGCACAAACAGTTCAAACAACGTTGCAACGCTACAAAGAGCTAAAAGACATCATCGCGATTCTTGGTATGGATGAGCTTTCAACTGAAGATAAACAGATTGTATCTCGTGCTCGTAAGATTGAACGTTTCTTAACTCAGCCTTACCACGTAGCAGAAGTGTTTACCGGTCAGAAAGGTGTCTTTGTACCGCTAAGCGAAACACTAAGAGGTTTTAAAGGTCTGTTAAGCGGCGAGTATGACGACATCCCAGAGCAAGCGTTCTTGTACTGTGGCTCTATCGACGAAGTGCTTAAAAAAGCAAAATCACTCTAAGAGGTAGGTGCACCATGGCTATCGGAATTACAGATAATACATTTCAACTTAATATTGTAAGTGCGGAAGGTACGCTGTTTTCAGGTCCAGCGTATGCTCTAGCCGTTTCTGGCTCGGATGGTGAGCTGGGTATCCGCCCCGGTCACTCCCCGCTTCTCAGCAAAATAAAACCGGGCGTAACAGTGTTTGTCACAGACCCTAAATCAGAGGGGCAAGTGCTTTATGTCTCTGGTGGGATGCTTGAAGTTCAACCCGATGTGGTAACAGTTTTGGCCGATACTGCCTTGCATGGTAAAGACATTGACCGCGCTCGTGCAGAAGAAGCGAAATATGCAGCTCTAGAAAATATCAATAAGGGCAATGTAGACATCAACTTTGCACAAGCTCAGCTTGAACTAGCAAAAGCCGTTGCTCAGCTTCGCGCATCAGAACTGACGTCTTCTCGCACTCGACACTGAGAATAAGCGTTATTGGCCGTTAGCTGTGCTAGCAAACAAATACAAAAAAGGCTCACTAAATAGTGAGCCTTTTGATATCTGCTTAACGAAAAACCTAGGTTTAACGTTGCTTGATTTTCAAACGAATAGTTTTAGAGCAGCAATTTAGAGCTATAGCTTAGAAGAATTCAATCGAATTACGGCCGCTTTTGTCGTCACGAGTTGGCTTTGGCGTATCCGCTTTCTTTTTCGGTTTCTTCTCTTTTTTCTCTTTCTTCGGTTCAGCCTTTGCGCTTAGCATTTCAGCTTTGCTTTTCTTAGACTCTTTCTTCTTAGAATCCTTTTTAGACTGACCTTTCTTCGCCTTGTTGTCTTTTTTAGGCGCGTCTTTCTTTTTCGGCTTTTCTGATTCTTCTTGTACTGGTTGATCACACACCACTACATAGTATTCTTGGTTGAATTCAAAGAAGTCGCCATCGTACATTTTACGACGCTTACGCGTTTCCAGCTCACCATTTACCGCTACATAGCCTTCAGAGATGATGTGCTTAGCTTCACCGCCACCACTCACTAGGTTAGCAATTTTAAACACTTTGTAGAGTTCGATTGGCTGAGACGATACATCAATACCAATTGCTTCAATCTCAATCTCTTCGCCTTCTTCGCCAAGCTCTTGGCCTTCGTAATCAGCGTCTTCGTAATGTTCTTGGTCCATGGTGACCTCTACCTAAATATGTACTTCTGAAATATTGGGCGCAGTGTAATCTTAAAACAACTAAATGACCATGTTGAATTGATCAGGTCATCATTTACTTTAGTGCTAACACCTACGCTATAGAGCACCACCAACATTCGAGAGGCTGACAAGTTGCTTAGTATATTCATGTTGGGGATTGCCAAACAAAGTCTCAGTGTCACCCTTCTCTATTACCTCACCGGCTTTCATTACTATGGTGTAGTGACACAAGGATTTCACGACATTCAAATCATGGCTGATGAATAGATAGGTCAGACCGTACTTTTCTTGAAGTGACTTCAGCAAATCCAGAACTTGAGCTTGAACGGTTCTATCTAGTGAGGACGTAGGTTCATCTAACAAGATAAACTCTGGCTTAAGAATCAAAGCACGAGCAATAGCAATACGTTGCCTTTGCCCGCCAGAAAACTCGTTCGGATAACGATGGCGAGTTTCAGGATCGAGGTCGACCTCTTTCATTACTTCACAGATGCGTTGGTCGAGTTCATGCTCATCCAATTGTTGATGCACTAACAAGCCCTCACCAATCACCTGAGCGACTGACATTCTTGGGTTCAACGCAGAAAACGGATCTTGAAATACAACTTGCATACGGCTTCGAAACGGCAACATTTGTTGTCGATTTAAACCTTGAATTTGTTCATTCGCGTAGGTAATCGACCCTTCGCTATCCACCAGCTTTAATATCGCCATTCCAGTTGTTGATTTACCAGAACCACTCTCACCTACTAGACCGATTGAGTGCCCCTTTTTCAAGGTAAACTCCATATCGGTAACGGCTTTGACGTGTGAAACCGTACGCTTGAATAAACCGCCCGTGATCGGGAACCAAACTCGAAGTTGATCCACATCGAGTAGAGGCTTGCTATCTGGTGATACAGGAACAGGTAAGCCTTTAGGATCAGAGTTAATGAGCTTTTGAGTGTAAGGATGAGTTGGTGCGTTGAACAATGTTTGGCAATCGTTACTTTCAACCAAACGACCATCTTTCATTACCGCGACTCTGTCGGCAATCTTACGAACGATACTTAAGTCATGAGTAATGAAGAGCATCGCCATGCCGAGTTCTTGCTGCAAGTCTTTGAGAAGATCAAGGATCTGCGCTTGTACCGACACATCCAATGCTGTTGTAGGTTCATCAGCAATAAGCAGCTCTGGCTCATTGATCAGTGCCATCGCTATCATTACACGCTGACGTTCGCCACCAGACAACTCATGCGGGTAAGCTGAAATCTTTTGCTCAGGGTAGCGAATACCCACCTTAGAAAGCCACTCTATCGCCAAGGCTTGCGCTTTATTGGTTCGCATACCTCGGTGAATCGCGAGGGTTTCAACAAGCTGTTTTCCAATTCGATGAAGCGGGTTCAATGAAACCATAGGCTCTTGGAAGATCATGCCGATGCGACCACCACGAATCCCGCGCAGTTGCCTTTCTGAACAACTCAGAATATCGGTACCAGAGAAGTTAATCTTACCGTTTAAGTAGTGCGACGAGCCTTTAGGCAGCAGTTTTAACACTGAATTAGCGGTAACCGATTTGCCTGAACCACTCTCGCCCACCAACGCTAATGTCTCACCTTTGAATATTTCCAACGAGACATCGTGAGTCACTTGTTCTATAGAATCTTTACGTCCAAACCCTACCGACAATTTGTCGATGGTTAGAACTGGAGAAGCAGGCGTTGTATTTGAAGTCATAACCTATCCTTACTTCTGTTGATGTGGGTCGAAGGCATCACGTACTGCTTCACCAACGAAGACAAGTAACGTCAACATCAGTGAAAGTACGACGAAAGCAGAAATGCCAAGCCAAGGCGCTTGCAAGTTAGCTTTACCTTGCGCCAATAGCTCACCTAATGAAGGCGAACCCGCAGGAAGACCAAAGCCCAAGAAATCTAACGAAGTTAACGTGGTCACTGAACCTGAAAGAATAAACGGCATCATGGTTAACGAAGCGACCATCGCGTTGGGTAGCATGTGACGAAGCATAATGCGTTTGTCATCAACACCCATCGCTTGCGCGGCTCGTACGTAATCAAAGTTTCTACAGCGTAAGAATTCAGCTCGAACAATCCCAACCAAACTCATCCAACTGAATAGCACCATAATTCCAAGCAGCCACCAGAAGTTCGGCTCTATAAAACTCGACAGAATGATCAACAAGAATAAGGTCGGCATACCAGACCACACCTCAATGAAGCGCTGCCCGAATAGATCAACCCAGCCACCGTAGTACCCTTGTGTTGCACCGACAACCACACCTATCACGCTCGACACAATCGTCAGAATAAAACCAAACAAAACAGAGATACGGAACCCATAAATGATGCGAGCTAATACATCTCGCCCTTTATCATCGGTTCCTAACCAGTTGACTGAATCAGGTTCCGAAGGCACAGCGCCTGAAATATCGAAATTTATCGTGTCGTAGCTAAAGGGAATGATTGGCCACACGATATAACCACTGTCTTCAATGAGTTCGATAACATACGGGTCTTTGTAGTCGGCTTCGGTTTCAAACTCACCACCAAATTCCGTCTCGGCGTATTCATTGATGACGGGCACAAACCACTGATTATCATACGAAACCAATAATGGTTTATCGTTGGCAATGATCTCAGCGAACAAGCTCAATCCAAACAATATGGTAAATATCCAAAGGGAGATAAAACCACGCTTGTTTGCTTTAAAACGTAACCAACGAGCTTCAGCTAAAGGGTTGTTAAACATTTATTATCAATACCTTGTTATTCATTCGCCATTAACGCGCTTCAAAATCAATTCGAGGATCAACCCAGGTATACGTCAGGTCGGAGATAATGCTCAGCACCAAGCCAAGTAAGGTCATAATATACAGAGAGCTAAATACCACGGGGTAATCTCGCTGAATGGTAGACTCAAAGCCAAGTAGACCAATGCCTTCGAGTGAAAACATCACTTCAATCAACATAGAACCCGTGAAGAAAATACTAATAAATGCGCTTGGGAAACCGGCAATAATGATCAACATCGCGTTACGGAAAACGTGCTTGTAGAGAATGCTGCTCTCGTCCAAACCTTTCGCTCTCGCGGTCACCACATATTGCTTATTGATTTCATCAAGGAAGGAGTTTTTGGTCAGCATGCTGAGCGTGGCGAAGCCGCCGATGACCATGGCGAAAATAGGCAACGCTAAGTGCCAGAAGTAGTCGCCAATTTGCTGATACCAGTTAAGCTGGTCGAAGTTACTCGAGACTAACCCGCGCAATGGGAACCAACTGAAGTAGTTACCACTCGCGAATAAGATAATCAGAATAATCGCAAACAAGAATCCCGGCACCGCATAACCAACAATCACCACCGCACTCGACCAAATATCAAAGCGCGAGCCGTGATGTATCGCCTTCATGATGCCTAAGGGTATCGAAATCACATAGATGATTAACGTACTCCACAACCCTAAGGAAATGGAGACAGGTAAACGCTCGATGATTAAATCAATCACGTTGCCGCCCTTAAATAGGCTTTCACCAAAATTAAAGGTCGCGTAATTTTTCAACATATCGAAGTAGCGGACGTGAATCGGCTTATCAAAACCAAATTGCTTTTTGATCTCTTCTACCACTTCCGGATCAAGCCCGCGAGAGCCTTTATAACCACTGGCAGACGCTTGGTCACTTTCGCTTAAATCAACTTCTTGTCCACCACCAGAAAAGCGCTCCATGATACCGGAGTTGTGCCCTTCTAACTGAGCCACGGCTTGCTCTACCGGACCACCTGGCGCGATCTGAATAATAAAAAAGTTGATGGTGATGATCGCCCACAGCGTGGGGATCACCAACAGTAAACGCCGAAATATATACGCGGCCATGCTAACTAACTCCTAGCGACGTTTTTCAGGAAGCAGAGCTGCCTTCTCTTCCGAAATCCACCATGTATCGATGCCTAAATCGTATTTAGGTAATACATCCGGACGCTCAAACTTGTCCCACATTGCAACGCGATATTCGCCAACGTGCCATTGAGGGATGTTGTAGAAATTCCACTGCAATACTCGGTCTAGTGAGCGACCTAAAGTCAGGAGCTTTTCTGGGTTCTGTTGGTTGCTCGCGATTTGTTCTGTCAACGCGTCAACCACTGGATCCATCACACCTGCAGTATTGTAAGTAGAATCAATGTAGTTAGAGTTCCAAACAATCATTAAGTTCGGGCTAGGATATGGGTTTGCAGAAAATGACGAAGACACCATATCGAAATCACGATCACGAAGGCGCTTGATGTACTGAGTCGTATCTATGGTACGGATCTTCATTTCGATACCCATGCGCTTCAAGTTCTTCTGAACAGGCGTTGCAATACGTTCCGTAGTTGGGCTGTAAATCAACAACTCAAATGACAGCGGCTTGCCGGTCTTTTCGTTAGTCATGACTTTGTCTTTCAGCACCCAACCCGCCTCTTTCAACAATTTGAAAGCTGTACGCATTTGGCTACGAATACGGCCGCTACCATCGGTGACCGGAGGTTGGAATTCTTCTGCGAAAACTCTCGGTGGAATCTGATCTTTGTATTGAGACAGTAACGCTACTTCAGCTTCGCTTGGCAAGCCTTTCGCTTCATAGTCGGTGTTTTGGAAGTAACTGCGAGTACGTTTGTATTGACCGTAGAACATGTTCTTGTTCATCCACTCAAAGTCCATCGCGTAGGTTAATGCTTCGCGCACCTTAGGATCAGAAAACACAGGGGATTGAATGTTGAAGACAAAACCTTGAGTCGTTTCAGGCTTCTCATGGTTAATCTCTTCTTTGATGATGTAGCCTTTGTCGAAGTTCGCGCCTGTATAAGAGTTTGCCCAAAACTTAGCCGAGTTCTCAGTTCGAAGATCGAACTCCCCTGCTTTGAAGGCTTCCAGCATTACGGTGTCGTCACGGTAGTAATCGTATTGCACTTGCTTGAAGTTATTACGACCAACGTTAACGGGTAGATCGGCTGCCCAGTAGTTTTCATCTAAACCGTAAGTCACGCTTTGACCCGATTTATAGCTGATGATCTTATATGGGCCACTTCCTACAGGTGGCTCACTTAGAGGCTCAGACAGTTTTCTGTCTTTCCAATAATGCTCTGGTAATACGCGGGTACTTTGGGCAAAGCTAAACAACTTCTCGCGGTTTGGCTTATCCATCTCAATACGGACCACTAAATCAGAAACCGCGGTAACTGATTTAATTTCTTTGTAATACACACGGTACTGAGGCACACCCTCTGTTGAAAACTTATTAAAGGTAAATGCCACATCATGAGCCGTAATAGGCTCGCCATCATTGAATCTAGCTTTTGGGTTGATATCGATTTCCATCCAAGTGAAATCACTGGCGTAGCGAACCTTTGAAGCGATCAATGGATAATAAGCATCAATCTCGTCGCTCGGAGAAAACATCAAGGTATCGTAGATCTCTCCAGTATAACTTGCAGCAACGCCGCGAGAACCGAATCGATTAAAGCTATCGTAAGTACCTATGCTGCCATAAGTCACTTTGCCCTGCTTTGGCGCATCAGGATTAACGTAATCAAAGTGAGTGAAGTCGGCTGGATATTTTGCTTCGCCAAAACCAACCAGTTGTGTGGTTTCAATTACGGTGACAGCAGGTGTTGATTCGGTATCAGAAGCGTGTGTAACGGAGGGATATAGAGCAATAAGCGGCAGCATGACTGCACATGACTTCAAATTAGACCTGAAAAACTGAGTGCGCTGCGAGGCTTTGCTTCGGAAATCTGTTCCCATTTGACTCTCCCTTCAAATGTTATGAATTCGATATTCAACTTGATTAACCGGCTTTGAATGCACACCGTTAAAACAAGTATAGGTTCAAATCTAACATCATGTAATAACTAATAAAACCATCAGCACTCCATCTCTGACGGTTTATTTACAAATTACTCGTCACCGCTCGAAGTTATAGGATGCCGTTAGCTTTGATTACGTTGATTAGTTTAGTGGCGTTGGAAAGTACGGGGGAAGGCAGAAGCACTTATATTAGTCTAGCGTGAATGACACAAGCCTCCACGGCTTAAATTCTCTTTAATTCACTTCTAAAGTGAAATTTAGGTTCTAAATAATCAACAAACTATACTTTACTGGAGTATCCTTGCTGCCTAGGTCTAAATGGAATGACACTTTGAACAAACCAAACCAGATAACATTCGCAACGTTCAACCTTTTGAACTATCTAGAGCCACCGAATGCTTATTATGATTTTGAGAACATCTACAGCTTCGAAGAATGGCAAAAGAAGCAACATTGGATGGCTGAAGCGATTCGTTCATTAGATTGTGATGTGATCGGCTTCCAAGAGATATTTAGCCCGCAATCTTTAGAACAATTGATGAATGAGCTTAGTTACCCTCACTTTGCAGTGGTCGATAGCGCACATGTTGAAGATGATTACCTGTACACCTCTCCTGTCGTTGGTATTGCATCGCGCTATCCAATTGAAAACGTGCAGCCTGTTACGCCAGATTCGAAACTACTGACAGCATTCAACCTTAGCGACAAATTTTCATTCAACCGAACGCCTGTCCACGCGACCATTACTCTGCCTCACTTAGGCGCGACCGATTGTTATGTTGTGCACTTCAAATCTCAGCGTCCGACCGAACCCAAATCTGAACCGCTAGATTCCAGTGGCAGTTCAACAGATAAAAAGCCGCAAAGCGACGCCTTGGTTAAGCTTCATCAGGAACAACTAGGATCGTGGTTATCGAGTGTTCAACGTGGTCTAGAAGCTCAAATGCTGCATAAATACATCACCAATCAACGCTACCAAACTGATCAACCAGTTGTATTGATGGGCGACTTTAACAAGCCCCTATTCAACGATGAGTTCAAAGGGTTACTCAGCTATTCATTGAATCGAGATGAAGCGAGCAAACATTGGCTATTACATTTCCGATTAAGAGACAGTTGGGATCTCTATCATCAACTGCATGAAGAAGACTTGCTTGAGCAGCGTAAACCAACCCATTACTACGGTGCTTCAGGGTCTGTACTAGATTACATTTTGATGTCGAACGAGTTTGATTGCCAGAACTCATCAAGCTTGATGGAGATCTCTCGCTACACAGTGTTAGAGCATCACCTGATCAATCCAAGCTTTGAACACGACCAATTCAGTACTGATCATGCCGTCGTCTCTGTTACTGCGCATATCCGTGAAGCCTAGCGATTCGATGATGTTCTCACTCAAGATTCACCAAAGATAAGCATTAAAAAAGCCGCAGTTCAAAACTGCGGCTTTCCACTTTAGCCAAACGGGTTGAGCCAACCGACGCCCCATTTAGAAACCGATTTACCGTTTAACAAAGTGTGAAACTTAGAAGGTGTACATCGCACCAAGGTAGAACGAATCAAGTACAACTGTCTTTTCAGTTTTATATCCATAGTCATAACTATCAACATTAAAAGCATCAGCCTCATACGCTAATCGGAAGCTCAACGCAGACATGGTTGGTGGCGTGTATTCAACCCCAACTCCCATGCGGATTCCATCACCAGTATCATCAAATCCATTACCTGATGGTCGCGATCCATCTGCAAGCTCCATATCTAAGTCAATCGTAGATAAACCAATCGTACCAAATGGACGCACGCCATTATCAAACGTGTAGCCAAGGTTAGCCGTTACAGAAAAGATTTGAGGTGTCCAAGTGAAAACCTTGTCTCCAGAATTGGTTTTAAGAGCAATATCACCAAAGTCTGTATATTGAGCCTCAATCGACACAATGCGGTTAAACTTGTAACCAGCAATTAACCGGTAAGTATTGTCTTCTGCTTTAAAAGTAACAGGAGCTTGAGAATCAATTAACCCTCCATCATCAATACCAGAAGTACCGATTGCACCACCTAGATAAAAACCACTATCGGATGCCATTACATTGCTTGCCGCCACGGCTGACATCAGCGCGATGCTTAAAATTAATTTGTTGTTCATTACTGCTTGACCTTACTTATTGCAAATCAAGATTGTTACGCCTTCCTCTGCTGCACAATCTTGTTAGAGTTATCCGACACCCCGTCGAATTCGCAAGCAGGTTAAGCTCACAGAAAACAAAAAAATAAATAAAAATGTAATCACTTTGTCATTTCAAACAACACAATCAGTAATACCCAAATAAACACATGAATAATAAAGAAATAAAAATACGTCTTTTCTAAATAAAACCTTCAACTCAATTTTCAAACCATCCCATTTTTAGATTTTATTTGCGCAGACTTACGAACGCTTACTTTCAAGAGTGGTGTTATTTCGCATAATCCGCGCGCTTTGAATTACTAGCACCCCTAACGAACTACCCAATCAATCTCCACCATTCAAAAGAAGACGAACAGAAACACGATGACCCACACCATAAACCTCAACGGCTTAACCCTTGATATCGACGCTCGAACTATCACTAACTCACAGGGAAACAAAATAACGTTGCGCCCTCACCTTTTGGCAGTGCTCTGTTTGCTGATAGAAAATATTGGAAGGCCGGTTTCAAGAGAGCATATTGTTGATGTGTGTTGGGACGGGCATCTCTCGTCACCTCATGCTCTGGCTAATGTGGTTTATAACCTACGCAATGTCTTCGCGCGATTGAGAACACCAAATGTCCAGATAATAACCATCAGTAAGTTTGGCTATGTGCTATCAATTGAACCAACGTAGCCAAATTTATGCAATCAATGGCGTTGACTGAGATCACCAAAAAACACACCATCGAAACGTTTCGATGATCGTTATCACACTCTAAAACAATCAAACGTGCAAATGATAAATCAGACACTATTATCACTATCGAAACGTTTCGATGGCTTTTTCTTGAGTTGTTCTCAACCCATTAAGCGTTATTTTTTGATAGGTCGTGATATGAAAAAAAGTACTCTAATAAACTCTGAACTCTCTTACCTAGTGGCGACGCTTGGCCACACAGATGAAATCACGATTTGTGACGCGGGCCTGCCGATTCCAGACCACGTAACTCGCATTGATCTTGCACTGACTCATGGTGTACCGAGCTTTCAACAAACAGTAAAAACCCTATTAGATGAATCTCAAATTGAAGGCGTTGTGATTGCAGAAGAGTTTGCGAAAGTAAGCCCAGAACATCACGCATCACTGATTGATTTAATCAAGACAGAAGAAGTACGTTGTGGCAAATCGCTTTCGATTACTTACATCACTCATGAAGAATTTAAACAGCGCACCCATGATAGCCGTGCAGTGATTCGCACTGGGGAATGTACACCATACGCAAATGTTATTTTCCAAGCTGGCGTAACGTTTTAAAAAAAAGCTAAACCAAACACAGACACAACCAAATACAACTGGCCCCGAGTAAAGGAACCGACATGACTCAAGCCATTTTAGAACTTAGCTCAATTGAGAAAGCCTTCCCTGGTGTTAAAGCACTGGATAAGGCAAGCCTCAACGTTTATCCAGGACGCGTAATGGCGTTAATGGGTGAAAACGGTGCGGGTAAATCAACACTAATGAAAGTGCTTACGGGTATCTATCACTTGGACGGCGGCACTATCGCCTACCAAGGAAAACCTGCAGCATTTAAAGGGCCGCGTGATTCTCAACAAGCAGGTATTAGCATCATTCACCAAGAACTGAATCTAATCCCTGAGTTAACCATCGCCGAGAACATCTTCTTAGGTCGTGAAATCACGAGCACCATGGGTCGCATCTTGTGGAACGAGATGTACCAAGAAGCCGACAAACTACTTAAACGCCTTAACGTGAAACACAGTTCGAAAACACCTTTAGGGCAATTGAGCCTTGGTGAGCAGCAAATGGTAGAGATCGCGAAAGCCCTATCGTTTGAGTCTAAGGTCATCATTATGGATGAGCCGACCGATGCACTAACTGATACCGAAACTGAATCTCTGTTTAAGGTCATTAACGAATTGCGTTCTGAAGGCTGTGGCATTGTTTACATCTCTCACCGCTTGAAAGAGATCTTTGAGATTTGCGATGACATCACGGTACTTCGTGACGGTAAGTTCATCGGTCAGTGTGAAGTAAAAGACACCGACGAAGACGGCCTAATTGAGATGATGGTTGGCCGTAAGCTAGACGAACAATATCCACGTATCGGACAAAGCCACGGTGAAACCTGCCTTGAGGTGATCGGCTTGACCGGCTCTGGTGTTCACGATGTGAGCTTTACGCTAAAACGCGGTGAAATCTTAGGTATATCTGGCCTGATGGGCGCTGGTCGTACCGAACTGATGAAAGTGATTTACGGTGCCCTTCCAAGTGAGCGCGGCGTCATCAACCTAGAAAACAAAACCATCAACCCTGTAAGCCCGAAAGATGGCTTAGCCAATGGTATTGCTTACATCTCTGAAGATCGTAAAGGCGACGGCTTGGTTCTCGGGCTTTCTGTTAAAGAGAACATGTCGCTATGTTCGCTTGATCTACTGACAAAGAGCGGTCAAATCCAACATAAAGACGAAGTGATTGCGGTTGATGACTTCATCAAGCTATTCAACATCAAAACCCCGACTCGCGAACAAATTATTGGCAACCTATCTGGTGGTAACCAACAGAAAGTGGCTATCGCAAAGGGCTTGATGACCAAACCAAAAGTACTGATTCTCGACGAGCCAACACGTGGTGTCGATGTCGGTGCTAAGAAAGAAATTTACCAACTCATTAATAAATTTAAAGCCGACGGCATGAGCATTATTTTGGTCTCATCTGAAATGCCAGAAGTGTTAGGAATGAGTGACCGCATCATGGTGATGCATGAAGGCCGTGTAAGCGGTGAATTTGATGCTAAAGAAGCAAACCAAGAATTATTACTGGCGTGTGCGGTCGGTAAAAAGATCAACGAGGACGCAGCATGAGTACTAAAACCATGAGCAAAACAACTGAAGCTCCAAAGAAAAAACCGTTAATCAGCAAAGAGTGGCTGATTGATCAAAAGTCATTGATTGCTTTGATCTTCCTGATTGTTGTCGTTTCTTTCTTAAACCCGAACTTCTTTACTGTCGACAACATCCTGAACATTCTGCGCCAAACTTCGGTTAACGCGATCATCGCTGTGGGTATGACGCTGGTTATCCTAACCGCGGGTATCGACTTGAGTGTTGGTTCTGTACTTGCGCTTTGTGGTGCATTCGCAGCCAGCATGATTGGTATGGAAATCCCTGTGATGATCGCAGTGCCAACCGCTCTTGTAGCAGGTGCAGCATTGGGAGCTATCAGTGGTGTAATTATTGCCAAGGGTAAGGTTCAAGCCTTCATCGCAACGCTTGTGACCATGACGCTACTGCGCGGCGTAACCATGGTTTACACAGATGGTCGTCCTATCTCAACTGGCTTCACAGACACAGCAGACGCATTCGCTTGGTTCGGTACCGGCTATGCAATGGGCATCCCAGTTCCAGTATGGATCATGGTCGTGGTATTCGCAGCAGTATGGTACCTACTTAACCACACACGCTTTGGTCGCTACGTATACGCTCTTGGTGGCAACGAATCCGCAACTCGCCTATCAGGCATCGACGTAGACAAAGTAAAAATCGGCGTTTACGCAATCTGTGGTCTGTTAGCAGCAGTCGCAGGCATCATCGTGGCATCGCGTTTGTCATCAGCTCAACCAACCGCAGGTATGGGTTATGAGCTAGACGCTATCGCAGCCGTGGTTCTTGGCGGCACAAGCTTAGCGGGTGGTCGTGGCCGCATCATGGGCACATTGATTGGTGCATTGATTATCGGCTTCCTAAACAACGCCCTAAACCTATTAGACGTATCTTCTTACTACCAGATGATTGCAAAAGCAGTGGTTATTCTTCTGGCGGTATTGGTCGACAACAAAAACAAATAAAACCTATTCACACTCTAGGTTAATACAAGTAACACCCTGCTTTACCTTTAAATATTAGAATCTATAAATAATGTAACTACGAGCTAGGACTCACCTCCTAGCTCACCCTACACAAAGGACTTACACCATGAAAAAATTAGCGACTCTTATTTCTGCTGCTCTTCTTTCTACAACAGTATCTGTGTCTGCACAGGCGCAAGATACAATGGCAATCGTTCTGTCTACATTGAACAACCCATTCTTCGTAACCATGAAAGATGGCGCAGAAGCGAAAGCTGAAGAGCTAGGCTACAAGCTTATCGTTCTTGATTCTCAAAACGACCCAAGCAAAGAGCTTTCGAACATTGAAGATCTAACCATTCGTGGTGTTAAGGCAATCCTGATTAACCCAACAGATTCAGATGCTGTGTCTAACGCAATTCGCATGGCTAACCGCTCTAACATCCCAGTACTAACACTAGACCGTGGCGCAAGCCGTGGTGACGTAGTGAGCCACATCGCATCTGATAACGTAATCGGTGGTGAAATGGCGGGTCACTTCATTATGGAAAAAGTGGGCGAAAAAGCGAAAGTAATTCAACTTGAAGGCATCGCAGGTACTTCTGCAGCTCGTGAACGTGGTGAAGGCTTCATGAACGCGGTAAACGGCAGCGGCCTAGAGCTTCTAGCAAGCCAACCTGCTGATTTTGACCGTACTAAAGGTCTGAACGTAATGGAAAACCTACTTGCAGCGAACCCAGACGTTGAAGCAGTATTCGCTCAGAACGATGAAATGGCACTAGGTGCACTTCGCGCAGTTCAAGCATCTGGTAAAGACGTAATGATCGTTGGCTTCGACGGCACTGAAGACGGCATCGCAGCAGTTAACCGTGGCCTACTTGGCGCAACCGTTGCACAACAGCCAGACCTAATCGGCTCTCTAGGTATCGAGATGGCAGACAAAGTGCTTAAAGGCGAAACAGTAGACGAGTACGTACCAGTACCTCTAAAAATCATCGCTAAGTAACTCTATTTAATCACTCAGTTTAGCGCTGGAATCTAATTTAAGCAGGGAGTCCCCTATCTCCCTGCTCATTAGCTCGCTGGCTCAAGACCAAAAACAAAAATACCGACAGTGCATCGCTGTTTCTCATACGCCGTCTAACAAGGCGAGCGATTTACGTAACGAGAATTAACGTAATGTGAATTAACGTAATGAGAAAGACCCATGCATTTTCAAATACGATATATCATAAGGCTCGTATCATGACTCAACTGATTGTTTTAGGTAGCGTTAACGCTGACCACGTACTGCAAGTTCCTTCGTTCCCTCGTCCGGGTGAAACCTTGATTGGCGGTAACTATCAGGTCATTCCTGGCGGTAAAGGCGCAAACCAAGCGGTCGCTGCTGCGCGATTAAACGCAGATATCGGCTTTATCGCTTGTGTCGGTGACGACCCATTTGGCATCAACATCCGTCAAGATTTCGCCAAAGACGGCATCAACATCGACGGTGTTATCGTTGCAGACAACACCCCGACTGGCATTGCGATGATCCAAGTATCCTCAACAGGTGAAAACAGCATTTGTCTTTCAGCTGAAGCCAACAACAAGCTGACTTGCGATCAAATCGAACCACATCTAGAGAAAATTCGTGGTGCTAAGTACCTGCTGACTCAACTTGAAACACCGATTGAAGGCATTGAATACGCAGCAAAAGTGGCAAAAGAAAGCGGAACTCGCGTCATTCTAAACCCTGCACCTGCTCGCCCACTATCGGATACCTTGTTAGCGTGTGTTGATGTGATTACACCTAACGAAACCGAAGCAGAAGTTCTGACTGGCATTACCGTGACAGACAATGAATCGGCTCACCAAGCTGCTTTGGCTCTGCACGCTAAAGGCATCGAGACGGTAATGATCACGCTTGGCGCTAAAGGTGTTTGGGTAAGTAAAAACGGTGAAGGTGAATTGATCGCAGGCTTCCGCGTAGAAGCAACAGACACCACCGCAGCCGGAGACACCTTCAACGGCGCGTTAGTGACAGGCTTACTTGAAGATATGCCATTAGAACGAGCGATTAAGTTTGCTCACGCTGCGGCGGCAATTTCAGTGACTCGTTTTGGTGCTCAAACCTCTATTCCAAGCCGTGCTGAAACAGACGTGTTTTTAGCAGAACGTTTATCGGCTTAGTCGTTAGTTTTCAAACTAGAAATAACTAAGCATAAGCCCCTGTTTTCAGGCAGAATATCGCGCAGCGTGGCAAGTTACTCCCACAAGGATTTTTTATGGCAACAATGAAAGACATCGCTCGGCTAGCAAAGGTTTCAACTTCAACCGTTAGCCATGTGATCAACAAGTCACGTTTTGTCAGTGAAGAGATAGCTGAGCGTGTTAACAGTGCGGCTAAAGAACTCAACTACGCGCCTTCTGCATTAGCTCGTAGCTTGAAAATGAAGCAAACCAAAACTTTGGGCATGTTAGTTACTACCTCGACCAACCCATTCTTTGGTGAAGTAGTGAAAGGGGTTGAACGTCGTTGCTACGAAAAAGGCTACAACCTCATATTATGTAACACCGAAGGCGACAGCGAGCGTATGAAATCGTCTATCGATACTTTGCTGCAAAAGCGTGTCGATGGCTTAATGCTGATGTGTTCAACCCTTGAAGGTGAACATATCGATGTGTTTGAACGTTACCCAGAACTGCCAGTTGTGGTTATGGACTGGGGCCCTATGCTGTTTGCCAGCGACAAGATCCAAGATAACTCGCATCAAGGTGGCTACATGGCAACGAAGCATCTAATCGATAATGGCCATTCTCAGATTGGTTGTATCACAGGCCCACTGCACCGCAACCAAGCTTCGTCTCGTTATCAAGGCTTCAAGCAAGCGATGGAAGAAGCAAATTTAGAGATCAACCCTAATTGGATTGTAGAATCGAACTTCGAATGTGATGGCGGCTTTGATTCTTACCAAACATTGAAAGCGCGTGGTGGAATGCCTAGCGCACTGTTTGTTAGCAATGATATGATGGCAATGGGTGTGATTCATGCGGCGGCGCAAGATGGCACATCGATTCCGAATGATCTGTCTATTATTGGCTACGATGACATCCACCTGTCGAAGTACATGACACCGGCGTTAAGCACTGTCCACCAGCCAAAACATCGTTTGGGTAAAGCCGCTGTAGACACGCTATTAAACCGACTCGAAACACCGGATGCGTATCCTCAAGTTGTTGAACTGGAACCGACGTTAGTGGAACGAAGCAGCGTAAAAGCAATATAGCGCTCTTTCAACAGACCAAAGCAGCAGACTAAAACAACAAAGGGGCAAGGTTATCTAACCTTGCCCCTTTTCGATCCTACGCCATTCTAACGACTCAACGCAGACGTTATCTGCTCTATTTCTTCTAACACATCAACGCCGTTATATTGAGGAGCAAGAGATAGGTCTTGAATGCTCACCGTTTCAACCGACTGTTTATCCGAACATTGAAGTACTAAGTCTCCCTTTGGTGAATAAACTCGGCTTCCACCACGGTACGTTGCGGTAAACGCATCAACCACATCTTGCCCAACACGGTTACACGTTACAATGTGGCAACCTTCTTCTAATGCCCTCGCCTGCCCAATGGCAAAACTGTGGTGACCACCAAAGTTGGCTGGATGAAGAATAACGTCGACCGACTGATAAGATCTCATGATCTCTGGGAACCAAATATCGAAGCAAATCGCGACACCAAACTTTAAGCCTTTGTGCTCAAACATTAGGTGTTCATCCCCTCTCGAGAAATACTGCTTATCGAATTTGGTTTGACTGACTTTTCGGTATTTATGGCGTAGCCCCGTTCCATCAATAACAGCAACGCTATTGTAATATTGACCTTGGTCTTCCTCTGCAATACCAGCAACAATCAAGGTTTCATGCTTTGCTGATAATCGCGACAAAGAATCAATAGTCTGGCTATTGGCGAAGTTTTCACTCAGCTCATGAACTTCTGACGCTTGGTTAAAGATGTAACCCGTAGAGAACAATTCTGGTAGCAAAGTAATGTCACCGACAGAGGCTTGAGCATCTAAAAGATCCGAAACCAGAGCGAGGTTTTTCTGTTTGTTTTTGTATTCAACTTCAAGCTGAACAAGAGTGATACTGACATCATTCAAAATCGAATCCTTACTGGGTAACACAAATCAGACGCAGAGTAAGGGAATCCCCCTTCTCTTTCCTGCTTCAAGCCAAATCGTTGAAGCAAGCGCACACTCTCAAGGCTGTTTGGCTTATCTAATCCACCAACTTAGGTTCAGGTAATACAGGTGGCGTGCTGTCCATGTAAGTTAAGAAGTTTTCCCACACTTCATGTGTGCGTTGCTTGGTTAGCTTAGTCTTACAAGAAAGCGCCATCAGCCCACGGATAGAACCGTCACGCCATTGGGTATACACAGAGTCACAATGCGCTGTCATATAGGCTTGCCAACTCTCCTGCGCGCTTTTGATTGAACTGACTAGCTCAGCATCATAAGAGTTGTGTTCAAAGCTGGCTGCTAAGTATTTCTCAAGCTCCAACTGCGCCGATTCAAGCTCAAGTGCGGCACAGTGATTAATCTCTAGCGTGTTCATTGCATTCTCGCAATCGACAACATCATCTGATGCTAATGCTAGCAAAGGCATAAACGTTAATAACACGATCGATAAAAGCT
This sequence comes from Vibrio sp. TMPB1044, assembly GCF_030442075.1. NCBI lineage: Bacteria > Pseudomonadati > Pseudomonadota > Gammaproteobacteria > Vibrionales > Vibrionaceae > Vibrio > Vibrio sp. TMPB1044. The sequence goes on from NZ_JAUJED010000023.1 coordinate 341,378, forward strand.
TTTTCATTGTCTTTTCCTATTCCCAAAGCATATATATGAGACCTATTAATGCCGCGCGTTGCGAATCTTATCTATATGAGCGGCCAATGTCCGATAGCTACGTTTGGGGTTGTAACACAAGATGACGAAGGCATATAACCACAGAGCAAGCAGCATGGAAAATAAACCCGACTGGAGACCATCTAGGTACACCTCAGGTAGCAAGTCGATGACCTTTTGATAGCGCTCAGGTGAAATGGTTGCCTTACTGCTTATCAAATCATACGTTAAGCTTGCTGGCCACATAAAACTCCAAACCAAAAACCAAGATACGCCCGCGACAGGAACTAAGCTCAGTAAAGGCTTAAGTTGCTTAACAGGAAAAATAAAATACAAAAGCATCATCAAATACAGAGCAGCCAAAAATAAACTCCACGCATTAGCATAGACTTCAAAAATCCAATAACGCTCCTCGACGTACATGATTAAGACTGCCGCTCCCAGCACACTCAGAGACAATAACTTCCCTGCATATCTCGTTCTGGAAAACCTGATGAGTACATAGCCAATCAAAAGAAGGAAGCACGAAAGCCAAGCTAGCACTTCTGGTTTGGTCTCTAAAAAGCGAGGGGCTGCGGTATTAGACAAGATAAAGATCGCGTAGGTAGGAGCAATCATTAAATACGCGATGAACACACGCACCAACATCCAAATCATATTTTTTATCATTACGCTCAAATCCACCCACTCGCGTTGTTTCAAAAATTACAGGCCTCAATTTGATACTTAAAACCCGCAACAATCTGCCTCATCAACCCCCTCAAAAGTGCTGAACAAAAAAACGACGTACTCAACCTTTGAAGCATATCTAACACTCTGATTTTTATACTAAGAGCATAAAATGCGCTATTTCAATGCATAACACATGCGTACATTCACAATAATTATTATTTATCTTGCCACTCAATCGTTAAATTTATAAATTAAACCGAATGCTCATCCAATCGGTAACGCTTTTCCTACTATGGATATCAAGTACCAACATTTTGCCAAGACCACATTCTACTTTGCCATTTCTTTCATTTTGTCGATGGCATTACTCATACCTTTTACACCGTCTCATTATCATGCGTTAACCGAAAAGTCTTCACAGTTAGTAGAAACAAAGCTTCAAGAGATCCAAGCTCGATTTGGTAGTTTTCTCTCAGAGATCACGCCCGATCTTTCTTGCGATGCCGTAGTGACCGAGCTTCGTCAAAATGTATTCAATGCCGATTGGGTAAAAGAAGCCGCCGTATTCAACAAATACAACCGCTTTTATTGCTCCACCACGGATGGCGATGTGTCGTTTCGCTTATATAGCACCATTCGAGAAAGGCTCAATGAAGATCCAAATTTAACCACTCTGTCTTACTCGAGTGCAGCTATTACTAAAGTACAATCCATCATGCTCATTTTCTCGAACAAAGAAGAAGCCGGGGTGAGCCTTATGATACCGCCACACTTCATCTACGACCTTGTAGAAACGAGCCTGAGTAGCCATGGTATAAACTCTAAGGTTGAAGTGATTAAAAGAGATATCCACCCTACCGATCCCGGACCATATCTCGCAGAAGTACGCATACAATCAGATGCCTACCCGTTGGCCATTACCTCCTACATCGGACACCAGTACTACATACACTTCCTCATGAGCTTTTCATGGTTTGGTTTTCTCATGGCGGGAATCACCACTATCTGCCTGCTCTCTGCTAAACACAAAAAGCAGAGCCAGCGTAGCTTAGAGTATTCACTTTCAAGCGCGCTAAAAAACAAACACCTACATGTACACATGCAACCCATCGTTAACCAAAACACCAACGAGATCGTCGGCTGTGAGTCGCTGCTCAGGTGGAACGACCCAATTGAAGGCAATGTGTCCCCTGCCATCTTCATACCGCTTGCCGAAAGCTTAGGCTTGATTGAAGAGCTGACCTACTTCGTATTACGCAAAGTCTTAATAACATTGAAAAGCAATCAAGATGTATTTGAGTCAAAGTACATTAGCGTCAACATCAGCCGAAACGTCGTGTCTAACAGTAACTTCTCTAACAAGGTGCTTAGCATATTTAAAAGACACCCTGAGATTCTCAAACAGGTGGTATTTGAAGTAACAGAGGATGGTGAATGTTCTGATGCCGACATGGTCAAAATTAGAGACAACCTAACCAAACTATCGAACATGGGCGTAAGAGTCGCGATTGATGACTTTGGTACTGGTTACGCAGGGTTAGACTTTGTCAGGCAATTCCCGTTCAGCATTCTCAAAATTGATCGTGTATTCGTGAAAAACATTTCAGACGAGTCCAGCCTTGGTATCCCTTTGCTTGAATCCATGCTGCAACTTTCTCAAACTCTGGGCATGCAAGTTATCGTTGAAGGTGTCGAGTACGAATCCCAAGTGAACATCTTGTCTAAACTGGGCGTCGATTATATTCAAGGCTTCTATTTTTATAAGCCAATGCCGATAAACCTGACCGTCAGCTTACTCAGACAGCAGCACATGACCACGAACTATAGCGATCAAATCTTGTCCACCTCAAAACCAGAATAGAAATAAGTATAAGAACCTTGTTCACGCCCCTAAAATACATGCGTGGTATCTAGATACCACGCATGTGTATGAGCGTGAGCGGTTTCTTTCAACGCTATGTTTCACTGTTTACTCATAATCAAAGCATTGCTGTTTAAGCCAATGGCCTAGAGTCTTGATTTCAAACTGCTTAGCTCTCGACTTTTTGTAGACAAAATACATATTGTCGCCCGTCGGCAAATCGTGCATTGGGATACGAACCAAGTTTTGTTGAAGATCTTGGTCGTTAAGAAAGTAGTCGTTCAGGAACGCGATACCTTGATGGTATTTCACGGCCTCGGCGGCCAGTACCATGTGACTGAACTGGCTAATTTTCACATCCTTTGGCAAGCTGAAACCACCACGTTCACACCACTGAATCCAGTCTTTCGCTTCACCGCTATCCTTGAAGATCGAACTTACTGAAAGTAACTGCTGATCCCATAGTGCCTCTGGCAAAGGTTTATCTTCGATTCTCTGCCACACCTTTTGGCTACAGAACGGATAGAGCTGCTCTTTGTAAAGGAAGTCACTAACGTAGTTTTTCTTTGGCGGGTAGGCAGTGATAAAGCAATCGGCTACTTGATCCGAGAACTCAGGCTCATCGGCCACCATACTTAATGTTAAGTCGATTTCTGGATGCTGTTGGCGTAAGTTTTCGAGCCTAGGCACCAACCATTTCACCGCCAGAGAACTGTACATTGCAATCCGAATTTTCCCACTGTCACCTTCGCGGATCTGGTAACTGGCTTGCGCGATATTCTGCAATGAATGAGACACCTCTTCGTAGTAACGCTCTCCTATCGGGGTAAGCGATAAACGCCTTCCCTGACGCACAAACAAAGTTTCACCTAAGTATTCCTCTAGCAAGCGAACCTGATGACTCACCGCACTTTGAGTAACATGAAGCGCGATAGCCGCCTGAGAAAAGCTATTTAAACGAGCGACCGATTCGAAACATTGTATTGATCTCAAAGGTGGTAATTTCATTATTAGTTCAGCTCATACTAAGTGAATTTTTATCATTATATATGAAACGATTTTATGCATTAAGATTACGCCATCACATTTCTTCATTTTCTTTTAACTCACACTGAACACGTGTCAGTCAATGATAGGAGCTTCTTCATGCCTACAATGTCTGTTGGAATGGCAATGAGTTTACTCATTGTCGGCAATCTCATTGCGGTTTTCTCTGATGCCTTAATTAAAACCTTGGGTGAAGACACTGCTGTGTTTCAATTTGTCTTCTTCAGACAGCTAACTGCCGTGTTGATCCTTCTGCCTTTTTGTATTGGTGTGAGTAAAAAGAGCTTCACCGATGGGCTGAAATGGCATGCCCTGCGCGCGCATATCTGGTTGCTGGGCGCAATCTTTATGGTGTTTGCCATCAATGCTATGCCATTGGCCACCGCCAACGCGATTTTCTACGCCGCACCCTTGATGATGCTGCCGTTAGCCTTGGTATTTTTCAAAGAACAACTCAGCCGCTACTCCATTGCTGCTGGAATATTCGGCTTTATGGGCGTTCTGGTCATCATTCGCCCAACAGAAATCGATTGGGCGGCCATTGCAGCGCTTATCGTGGCGTTAACCATTGCCAGTAATAACTTGTTAATTCGCAAACTTCCGAAGCATCAAACCGTGGCACAAACGTTGTTGTTAACCAATTTAGCAGGAGTTCCGGCATCACTTGGACTCGCCATTTGGGAAGGCCGTGAATGGGATTGGTCACCACTTATCACTGCCGCAGGTTCAAGCGGTTTTATCCTCATCTACGCGGCGATATGTGTCGTCACTTACCGATCGGCAGAAAGCAATAAAATCGCCAGCGCTGAATACAGCGGCTTACTCGGTGCGGTGGGAGTTGGGTTGATCTGGTTTGGTGAAATGCCTGATATTGCAATGGCGATTGGCACAGCGATGATCATACTGCCGCTCATCTGGCTGGCTCGAAATGAAAAGAAGCAAAGCTAACAAAGTTTATTGATACCAGGCCGGAATACCAAGCGAGGTTAGTAAGGTATCACCTCAGACAAGAGCTTTAATTAATCTGAACGATGTGAAGCCGTAACGGTAAAAGGAACGGCTTCACATCTTCGTCTCTTCGTCTCTTCGTCTCTTCGTCTCTTCGTCTCTTCGTCTCTTCGAGCAGAGCTTAAAGAAAAATAGAAAGTGAAAGTGAATAAAGGGATGAACTAGTAAGCCAATTAAACTAGTTCGTCGCTTTTGAATCAGATGAATTGGCCGCTTTCGTCGCTTCTTCAGCGGTTTTCTTACCAAATATCGTATCCATCATGAAACCAATACGCTTAGTTGCATTACCGAACTTGTTCGGGTTAGCCGTATATGGAACTTTGAACTCGACTTCACCGACTCTTTGCCCGTTCTGATAAGCATTGATCTCCGCTTGCTTTAAGAACAACGCCAAGTCCCAGCTCCAATGGCCTTCATACTCCAGTGTTAGCTTATCAAGATCGTGCTGCGACTTATCTGGTACGACGGTGTAGGTATAATCGTTATCTTGCAGCCACGTTTCCATGGTATTCAAGAACCCTTCACGTGTTTCAGCGTCTTTAACAATCACAACATCCACTTCAGTCGTAGGTTCTGGAATCGCACTCCCTGTGTAACGAGGGGCTCCACAACCTGCCAAAATTAAAACCGAAAGCGATAATAGTAGGTATTTTTTCACGTTATATATCCATTAATAATCAACTGCACGAATGATACCACATCAAAAAAATGACATATTATATAAACAAAGGTTAATCAGACATTCCTTGTTACATAAGTCACTGAAAAACCGCGAAAGAAAACACAAAAGCCATAGGTCTCCTTTGATGAACATTTAACGTCATCGCATCTTGAATGCACAAAAGGAATATCATGGAAAAGACACTTCAAACCAAATTGGCGACAAGCCTTTTGCTGCTGAGAGTCGGCATTTTTATCGTCTTCTTGTTCTGGGGGTTGGATAAGATCCTTGTCCCTGAACACGCTGTAAAAGTGCTGTCTGGTTTTTATGGCATCGACATCTCGGACAACGCGATGATGGCGCTGGGTGTCGCGCAGCTTGGCTTTTTAGGCGCATTCGTGGTTGGCATGTGGAAGAAGTACACCTACGGCGCGGTTTTGGTCCTGCACGCAGGTTCTACCTTCGCCTCTTTCGCTAAGTACATAGACCCGTTCAATAACCTACTGTTCTTTGCCTCTTGGCCAATGCTCGCAGCCTGTATCGCACTCTTCTTACTGCGTGACTACGACACCTATAGCGTTTCCAACTAACACAAAGGGCGCCGTTATTGGCGCCCTGTTTGGTTAGCTTGATTCTTAAATGCTTTGTTAAGTTTATAGACGCCATATTTCAAATAATGAGTCATGTTCACGTAAAGGTTTTTGTAGATGCTCACCATATGTCAAAAATGTAATATCAATTTCAACATTCCATTTTTTTGACAGCTGTTTCAATGTTTCTCTACAGCTTTTGTATGTGCTCAAAGGTGAAATTGCATCCAGCGTAGAAACTAATAAGATATCAATGTCATTATAGTTCCCTCCACGAAAAAATGAACCAAAGCCATACACTCCCCAAAGATCATTCTTCGCGGATAAAGCTAACCTTATTTCCGTCACGATCTTTCTTGAAGTAATTCCAGAAGTCATCTTTCCATAGTGCTCCAGACATTTCATCAGACACGTAAATACCAATATTATTATCTATACCGTATTGTTTGGCATCCGTTGTACTTGCATTCCAACCACCACCAATATAAATAATATCAAGATCCCCAAACTCTTCTTGAGCTCTTTGAACCATTGTTAGACCCATAGTATATTCACGCAAACAAAGAAGCTTAAGGGTATCGCCCTGTGCTTTCCTTGTGATTTCGAAGAATATATCTTTACTACGGTTAACACTTTGAACATTGCTATGATTGTTTAACAACCTATCAAACCATGTAATTTGGCTAAAAGGCACACCCCAATCATTATTACCATTACTCATAACCCAAACACCTCTGAAAATTCACTGGGAAATGTTACATATTGATCGACTCGCTCATATTGATTCTGCTCAAATGAGTTCACATGACTTTTAAAGGTTGCAAAAACCTTTAAAACAGAGACTTCAAGTAAGTGTTTATTAGCTTCGATCATGTTAACGATTTTTCGATTATTTGGAATAATCAAATCTAGTTTACGCAACGCCCATACTTTATGTGTATTTGAGCCAGGATCTTCAGCAGCTTTTGACTGAGGACCAAAATTTTCCCATGCTGAGTTGTTATCAATTAAAAGCATTGCTACTTGACGCTTTAACTCTTCAAACGTTTCAAATGTTTTGTCGCTAAATAAAGATCGTATTGCCTGCTCGTGGTCATTTTTCCAACCGTGGAGCTGTTCGACTGTAAAAGTTCCCTCAGGGGACTTATCAACGTGTCGATGGCAAGTTGGGCACAACAAAACTAAATTTTCATACGTATCTGCGCCACCGCCAGTTGCTCCTCTTGGACCCTGCTCACTTCTTGCAATTATATGAGCCATTTCTCCAACATTGTAACTTCTAGCCTCTTCCAGCACTGCTGTTAAGTCAGCTCTACAATCTGGATTCGAGCAAATACCGGCTGCCCGTCCCCATAGGAGTTTCGCATCTCCATCTGATATTGCCATTTTACCTCCTAATTTATGGTGAAACTTAACGCCTTGCTAACGGGCGATAACGCTATATCACCCAACTTAAAATTTGCGTCCTAAACACTGAAGCCGATTTGAATGAAAGTGGCCAAGCGTTAGGAGTCCCTGTTAAGCAATTTGTTATGCTTCATATAAGTTGCTGTTTCAATAGCCCCTTCTCATGCAGCTCCAAACATACGTCAAGCGCATCATTAATGACCTTTTCGTAAGACTCTTGAACGCTATCTAGCATAGCTACACTAAGAGTTATGGTATTTTCGATATGAACTTTCAAAGTAGACATAGACCGAGAATTACCACCTAACTGAACCTCTAATGCTTCTCTGTCTGCTGAAGCATATGCGCCAAAAGTACCACAGTAATTTGGATGGGCGTATTCGGAAAGCATAGCGTAATGCCGACCAAATTTACCGTCTAGTTCTTTATCTACAGCTCTTATACAAGTTAGGATATTGGTCTTGTTTGGAAACTCATCATCATCTGACCAACCCAAAATTAGGCTACGCATTCTTTCACTAAAATGCTTGAGATCTTTTGTTTCGGCTAGATGAGTTAGTTTGGAGTTTATATACCAGATGAGAGCTAAAGTTTCATACGCACCACGTGCGGTTACAACAGCACCAATAAAGTGATTTGACCGATAAAGTACATATGAAGACTCGATTAGCTCTATAAAACGATGTAATGCTGCCTCTCTTAAATAATCAGCTTCAAAAGTAGGTTTGATAGCGATATTTTTTGCTAAAGGCTTAACCGTTTCACGCCGACGTTCTTTCCAGACAGCAAGCGCCTTCATAGCCTGCTCAACATTTTTATACACCGATCTCTCCTTGAAGCATAACGCCGTATTAAGAGGAGAGCGACGCCATAGCCTCGACAAGCCACCTTAAACACTAAAGCTGAATTTAAACGAAATTCGCCAAGCGTTGCGAATCCTTCTTAAATACTTTGTTAGATTTTGGGGCTATTCTCCCAAAGAACTCCACTCCGACAGATTCAATTGCTTTCGTCTAACAAAGTAAAATGTCGCCATAATTAGCCCAAACAAAACACCACCAATCAGAGACATATAGACAGCTTCGAGAACTGGCTTATCTGCTTTACTCCAAACCACAAACCAATTTAAAACACCCCAAACAGGAGCGAACATGATGGCTGAAATAATCCAGTTGTCCATGAAGGTCTGATAATAAGGCGGCGGGAAGTTAAGTCCCATTTTGCATAGTAACTTGGCTATTGGTGGATTGTAATTCGACTTCCAAACACCTTTATCATTGAGCTCTTTATGTGCAAATTGGAGCTTCGTTTGATAATCCATGATACCCCCTCAATTCCATTTGACCGCGGCAAAACCTAACAGCTATATTAGACAGAATAATTCTGTATTTTGTCCCTGAAACAATTCCGACTAGTAATCTGAACTGTTCAGGCTCTGCCTAATAACCTATTTAATAACAGAACCTTACCTGGTTACTTCTTTATCAAACATGACGAAAAGCAGAAAAATTCCATATAGTCTCGACAAAATATAGAAAGTGACTCAATGTGTGAGTTAGTCGTCATCTTGCTCGTTGATTTCTTCGCCGCAGCCTAGGCATTTTGGTTCTAGATCTGTGGGTAGCATGATGATTAAACCGCAGTGTGGGCACAGGTCGCCTTGGTTATACATGGTCACCCCTAAGCAGCGCTGAATTCGCCAGTGTATGAGATAAGGACGGTTTTCTTGCGTTGGCTAACTTAGACATCAACTTACCTCCACCCAAATGTTACAGAACGACATTCCAGTGTGTGAGATGATATATAAAACTTGTCATTTAATCAATCGGTATTGCATACTTAAAAACAAAAACGCCGACGTAATTGTCGGCGCTTAACTTTAAGTATGAATAGGTTAGAGGTAGTCAGCTACTTCGCCAATGTACTCAAAAACTCGGCTTCAAACTCTTCATCGGCTTCTCGGGTTAGGCATGCCACCAGCCAATCGATGCTTTGATGGTCGAGCTTACTGTTCACCACGAAAGCTTGCTTTACACCAAATTGATCCAGCTTAGCAGAACCATAATTCTTGAACGATTTATTGCCGTGGTAATGGAGTGATTTTATTGCCTCCGCGTTAGGTTCTGGCAAAGCATCGAGGGTGTTGGCTAGCTGAATCACTAGTTCTATTGGGTTCTTAGATGAAGATATGCGATACAGAAAACCACCCTCCACTCTTTGGCGAACCCAGTAATCAAATCCGCTACAATCCATTACCTTGTCACTGACCAACGCGGCTTCACTGCGATAGCCACACGGCTCTACCACAACAGGTGTGTGTTTGAATTCTGGCTGACCAGAGGCTGCATCCGTATGAGGCAAGATCAAGTCACACGGCTTGCTATCTTTGGCGGTCGGAGCATTCCAATGAATAGGCATAAACACCTGTTCACGGCGCATCTCTTTGGTTACCACTAAGCGCGCTTGGCACTCGCCTTGTGCGCTGCGCACTTTCACCACTGGGTTTATAGTCGTGTGGTTAAACGCATCTAGCCCAAATTCTTCTAAACCAAGTGCAGCGACCGTGTCTGGGTGCATGGCAACAAAAGGTTCGGGTGTATGCTCACCTAAGCCAGCGGCCAAGCCAGTTCGGCTCATGGTGTGCCATTGATCTCGGATTCGCCCTGTGTTCATGATGAGCGGAAATTCGACACTGGTATCAGCAATCGGCTTATCGTGTTCAACCGCAATAAACTGCGCCTTGCCAGATTCAGTAAAGAACTCGCCATTGGTAAACATGCGCTGTTCAATGATCAATGGTTGATATTCAAGTACTGGCCACTGCTGTGGAGTCAGCTCGCCATAGCCTTTTTCATCCAGTTTGGTTAATCCAATTAAGCACAAATCGCGCGCTTTTCCCGTTTCATTGCCGAGCGCTGTCATCTCGCAATACTCTTTGAAGATCTCACCTTCGTGGCGGTAATCAAACTGTTCATTGAATCCCATTTTCTGCGCGACTTCTTTTAATATCCACCAATCAGGTTTGGCTTCTCCTGGGCTTGGTAACACGCGGCGCTGGCGTGAGATTCGACGCTCAGAGTTGGTTACTGTGCCGGACTTTTCACTCCACCCTTGCGCGGGCAGCACCACATCGGCCAAGCGTGTGGTTTCCGTATCGGCAATGCAGTCAGACACCACCACAAACGGGCACTTCTCTAATGCGGTTTTGATCTTTTCGCTATCAGGCAAACTCACGACTGGGTTGGTTGCCATGATCCACACGGCTTTTATCTTGCCGTCATTCATCGCATCAAATAGCTCGATGGCTTTTAAGCCTGCGCGAGTAGCCAAGCTGTCAGTTTGCCAAAACTCACTGACGGTTTGGTGTGATTGCGGATCGCCAAATTCAAAGTGTGCCGCTAAGGTATTGGCTAAACCGCCTACTTCACGCCCACCCATCGCGTTCGGTTGGCCTGTGACAGAGAATGGACCCATGCCCGGCTTACCGATTTTCCCGGTCGCTAAATGGCAGTTAATAATGGCGTTTACCTTGTCGCACCCTTGGGTGGATTGGTTTACGCCTTGAGAGTAGATGGTAAGTACTTTCTCGTTAGATGCGAACAACTGGTAGAACTGTTCGAGTTGTTGCTCGCTAAGCCCCGTCAGTTCAGGAACGCTTTTTTTGCCCCAGCCTGATTCGGTATAACGGTAATCTGTGGCTGTTCGTATCGCTTCAGTAAAACCTTGGGTGTGTTTTTCAATGTAGTCAGCATCGAGTTGGTCGTTGTCATCGAAGTAGGCAAGCAAACCATTGAACAGTGCCACATCTGAGCCTGACTCCAACGCCAAGTGCATGTCGGCAATTTCACATGTATCGGTATAACGCGGGTCAATCACGATCACTTTTAATGCAGGGTTGGCTTGTTTGGCTGCTCTTAACCTTTGGAATAGCACAGGGTGACACCAAGCGAGATTTGAGCCAGTGATGACGACCACTTCTGCTTGCTCGAGATCTTCATAGCAAACCGGTACGGTGTCTGCGCCAAATGCACGCTTATGTCCCACCACAGTAGAAGCCATACACAGCCTAGAATTACTATCGATATTGCCGCTACCGATGAAGCCTTTCATCAGTTTATTGGCGACATAGTAGTCTTCGGTAAGCAGCTGACCAGACACATAGAACGCAACCGAATCGGCCCCAAATTCTTCGATCGTTTGATTGAATTTGTCTGCGACCAACTGAATGGCACTGTTCCAATCCAGTTCTTGTTTTTGCTCATTCTGAATATGAGCAGGCTGTGTAAGACGACCTAAAGGCGTAACAGTATCACCAAGCGCAATTCCTTTAGTACATAGCTTTCCATAGTTTGATGGATGATCTTTATCACCACGCACTTCTAGTTTTCCTAGCGATGTCGGTCTCGCTTCTATTCCACACCCTACACCACAATAAGCACAGGTTGATTTTATCCAGCCGCTGTTTGAATCGGTCATCCGTTTCTCGCTCAATTATCCATAATTGTAATAACTCAAACCAAGCAAATAACACGCCATTTAATACCAGTCGGAAAAATTGAAATATTTAACATTAAAAACAATAACTTAACTAAATACAGAATATCAACACTGAACAAAATAGAACTTAACCAAGATAGAAACTTAATTTTTGCACCATCTTGAAGAAAGTTGCACCACAAATGCTCATTTATGTGAATCTAACAAAAAATTTACATACCACTTTAGGGGTAACCGCGTGCCACTAAATATTTTTAATTAATTGAAAAATAACAGTTAAATTTTATTTAATTTGATGAAATGTAATCTGGCACCCTCCTTGCTCCACTAGAAACCAAGACTTAGAAAAAACATTTTTGTTTTTCTTGATGATTATGAATTGAGTGGAATCTCAGCCCGGTATTCATCTGCTAACGACTAGAAATTAGATGCTAGTGATGGTGACGCCGAGAATAAGGAATGGATTATGAGCAAGAAGAAAATCGTCGTTGTGGGTAACGGCATGGTTGGACACAAATTTATCGACAACATCCTACAATCAGACAGTGATGAGTTTGATGTGATTACTTTTAGTGAAGAACCAAGGTTAGCGTACGACCGTGTTCAGCTAACCGCCTACTTTAATGGTAAAACCGCTGATGACCTGTCATTAACCAGTGAAGAGTATTACCAAAGCAACGGCGTGAACTACTTGTTGAACCAGAAAGTCGCCAAGCTAGACACAGCCAATCAACAAGTCATCACTGAAAGTGGTCATGTTGAAAGTTACGACAAGCTAATCTTGGCTACGGGCTCTTTTCCTTTTGTTCCTCCTATTCCCGGTAACGACCAAGAACACTGTCACGTTTATCGCACCATCGAAGATTTAGATGCCATTGAACTATCAAGTAAAGGCAGCAAATCAGGCGTGGTGATTGGTGGTGGCCTGCTTGGCTTAGAAGCCGCAAACGCAGTCAAAAACCTTGGCTTGGAAACTCATGTTGTGGAATTCGCGCCGCGCCTGATGGCCGTACAGTTAGATGACGGTGGCGGTGCACTTTTACGCAGAAAAATTGAAGACCTTGGCGTCCAAGTTCACACCGAGAAAGCAACCTCTGAAATTGTGGCAGGTGAAACGTCTCGCTACCGCATGAACTTTGCTGACGGCACACATCTAGAAACCGATATGATCGTGTTCTCTGCAGGTATTCGCCCACAGGATGCGCTGGCTCGTAGCTCTGACATTACCATTGGTGAACGTGGCGGCATCGTGATCGACGACAACTGCCAAACCAACCTCGACAACGTGTACGCGATTGGTGAATGTGCCCTATGGGACAACAAGATCTTTGGCTTAGTGGCTCCGGGCTATTCAATGGCGAAGGTCGCTGCAAGCCATATCCTTTCTAATGGTGAAGATGAGAGCAGCTTTACCGGTGCCGACATGAGCACCAAGCTCAAGCTACTGGGTGTAGACGTAGCCAGTATTGGTGAAGTACACGGCAAAACCGAAGGCGCTCAGTCGTATACCTATAACGATGAAATCGAACAGGTTTATAAGCGTTTGATTGTCTCTGCTGATGGCAAAAAGATCGTCGGTGCCGTGTTAGTGGGTGACGCAGAAGCGTATGGCTCACTGCTGCAAATTAAGCAAAATGATATGCCTCTACCAGAGAACCCTTCTGTATTAATTCTTCCAAACCTTGCGGACGACTCCGGCAGCGCAATGGGTGTTGAAGCTCTGCCTGATAGCGCAGTGATTTGTTCATGTTTCGATGTGACTAAAGGCGACATTAAAGACGCGGTATCTGCTGGCTGCACCACGATGGCTGCACTGAAAGAAACCACCAATGCTTCGACAGGTTGTGGCGGTTGTTCTGCCCTTGCGAAACAAGTGCTCGACAGCGAACTAAGCAACTTGGGTGTCGAGGTATCTAATGATATCTGTGAGCACTTTGCTTATTCTCGCCAAGAACTCACCGACATCATTCGCGTCAACAAGATCAAAACATTCGATGAGCTGCTTGAATCTCATGGTCAAGGCCTAGGTTGTACTGTGTGTAAGCCTGCCGTGGGTTCGATTCTCGCCTCTTACTGGAACGACTACATCCTTAAAGATGAGCACATCGAGCTACAAGACACCAACGACATCTACCTTGGCAACATGCAAAAAGATGGCACCTATTCTGTGGTTCCGCGAATTGCTGGCGGTGAAATCACACCAGACAAATTGATTGTGCTGGGTGAAGTGGCAAAGGAATACGACCTTTATACCAAGATCACTGGCGGTCAGCGTGTCGACCTGTTTGGCGCACAGCTTAACGAGTTACCTGCAATTTGGAAAAAGCTGATTGATGCAGGTTTTGAAACTGGCCATGCCTATGGTAAATCAGTACGTACCGTGAAATCGTGTGTGGGTAGCACATGGTGTCGATACGGTGTCGACGACAGTGTTGGCTTAGCGATTCGACTAGAGAACCGCTACAAAGGCTTACGCTCACCCCACAAGATCAAGTTTGCGGTTTCTGGCTGCACTCGTGAATGTGCAGAAGCTCAATCGAAAGACTTTGGCATTATCGCTACCGACAAAGGCTGGAACCTCTACATCTGTGGTAACGGTGGTATGCGCCCTCGCCATGGTGACCTTTTCGCTACCGACCTTGATGAAACCACTCTGCTGCAATACATCGACCGCATTCTGATGTTCTACACACGTACCGCAGATCGCCTACAGCGCACATCGGTATGGATGGAAAACCTTGAAGGCGGCATTGAATACCTCAAACAAGTCGTGATTGAAGACAAACTCAACGTTGCTGAAGAACTTGAAGCCGATATCACCCTCAACATCGAAAAATACCAGTGTGAATGGAAAACGACCATCGAAAACCCTGAAAAGATGAAACGCTTCCAGCACTACATTAACAGCGAAGAAATGGACACTAGCCTGTCATTCATCAAAGAACGAGAGCAACGCTTTCCAAAGCCCAGTTTGAGCTCTTCTGCTGATTCACAACGCGATGAAAAGCTAGCCAACGCAGACCAAATAGAAGTGACTGAGGTTTCGTAACCGTTAATAGAACAGAGTGAGACAAAGCGTTCGACATAAAACGCAAGGAAGTGACTGGCATGCTCAGCAAGTCACTTCCCTACTCACTCCAATAGAGACAGTAACGACAACTCAGCAAAGCCAAGAATTTGAATAAGTTAATAAACAAATAATTAAAGACTCAATTTTAGACTAGGAGAAAGTCATGGAAAATTGGACAACCGTATGTAGCACCCGGGACTTAACCCCAAATGGTGGAATTTGCGCCAAAGTAGACGATAACCAAGTGGCTATTTTTTACTGCAAGCGCAGCGACACACTTTATGGGCTCTCTAATTACGACCCTATCGGCAAGGCGAATGTTATGTCACGTGGTATAATTGGTTCATTAAGCGGTGAGCCTTACGTAGCCTCGCCCTTATACAAGCAGCATTACCACTTAGAAACTGGCGCGTGCCTTGAACAACCCGAACTCAAGCTTGTGAAATTTGAAGTTCGCAAGCAAGGAGAGCAAGTACAGGTTCTCGCACCACTTGCTATCGCCAGTTAACTAAACGCCGACATCATCATGTAAACGCTTTATAGGCGTGAACAATTTCGGCATAGGGTTTAGCCACATTAATGCGTTCGAATTTCGGAAGTAACGCACGAGCTAAAACCGGGTAATTTTCCAGATTTAAAGGATTTAAACCATGGATAACACAAAATTTTCGCTGCTTTCATTTACGGGTAAGATGAAAACCTTACACCTAAGTTGGATGGCCTTTTTTATCACCTTTGTAGTGTGGTTCAACTTTGCCCCGCTACTGCAAATGGTAAAAACCTCGCTTGGTCTTTCTACTGAAGAGATCAAAACACTCCTTATTCTCAACGTTGCCTTAACCATTCCGGCACGTGTCGCCATTGGTATGTTAACCGACCGATACGGCCCTAGATTGGTCTACTCTTCGCTACTCGCCGTCTGTTCAATCCCTTGTTTTATGTTTGCTATGGCAGACTCTTTTATTCAAGCGGCGATTGCTCGTTTCCTATTAGGCTTCATCGGTGCAGGCTTCGTTGTCGGTATTCGTCTTGTGTCAGAGTGGTTCCCACACAACGAACTGGGTACCGCTGAAGGTATTTACGGCGGCTGGGGTAACTTCGGTTCTGCAGCTGCGGCGTTTACACTTCCAACTCTAGCCATAGCGTTTGGTGGTGAAGACGGCTGGCGTTATGCGGTCGGTATTACTGGCCTTATGAGCTTAGCGTTCTCGTTTATCTTCTACAAAAACGTATCGGACACGCCAAAAGGTTCGACTTACTTCAAGCCAGCTCAAGTAACGGCAATGGAAGTCACATCAAAGGGTGACTTTTTCTTCCTACTCATTATGAAGATCCCGATGTATGCCGCTTTAGCGCTACTGACATGGAAGCTATCACCGAGCAACATCAACATGTTGTCTGACATGGCGGTGTATTCAGTGTATGCAGGTTTAGCTGCACTTTACGTGTACGAAGTGTCGCAAGTTTGGAAGGTAAATAAGAACGTATTCAAAGAAGAAGTACCAGAAATTCACAGATACAAATTCAAGCAAGTTGCTGTGTTGAACGTGTTGTATTTCGCGACATTTGGTTCTGAACTGGCTGTTGTTTCTATGCTGCCACTGTTCTTCTCTGAAACCTTTGAATTAACACCCGTTCTTGCCGGTATGGTTGCATCGGCTTATGCCTTTATGAACCTAATGTCTCGCCCTGGTGGCGGTTGGATTTCAGATAAATTCGGCCGTAAACCAACACTGCTTATTCTTACGATTGGTCTTGCTGTGGGTTACTTTGCAATGGGTCAAGTCGACAGTACATGGCCAGTATGGCTAGCAGTTGTGGCTGCGATGGCGTGTTCTTTCTTCGTACAAGCGGGGGAAGGTGCGGTGTTTGCAACAGTACCTCTAATTAAACGTCGTATGACAGGTCAAATTGCAGGTATGACTGGCGCTTACGGTAACGTGGGTGCGGTGGTTTACCTAACGGTACTTTCATTCGTAAGTTACCAAACCTTCTTCTTAGTGATTGCAGGAACAGCGGTACTAGGCTTCGTTACTCTGATGTTCATGGAAGAGCCTAACGGTCAAATCGCCGAAGTAAACGACGATGGCAGTGTCACGCTGATTAATGTTTCAAATTAGTCTCTGTACTAAGAAGCATTGATATTATTGAATCGGGAGAGGCACCAAGGTTGGTATCACCGCTTTGGTGCTTCGTTCAGAGGCTCTACGTTCACTAGAGCTTTTGTTCTTCCTCAGATGTGCTCTCAAGCAGATGAGAAAACAGCCAGTTAAGAAGAAGACAGTAAGAAGAAGACAGTTAAGAAGCAGACCAGTTATGACGATTTCATTCAGCCAAGGGCAAGTCATCACGCCTGAATCCAATAATCAGCTTATGCTTAAATTTGGTGGTTATTCCAATAAAGGCGTACGTGATGAAAACCAAGACGCCATCATTGTAAAGCACCCTAAGACTCGTGCAGAGCAAGAGCTAAAAGGCAGTGTTGCTTGTATAGCCGACGGCGCAAGTTGCAGTGAGCACGGCCAAAAAGCCAGTCACACTAGCGTGATGCAGTTTATCGACGACTATTACGCCACGCCCAATAGCTGGAGCATTCAGCGTTCAGCGCAAAAAGTCCTAACCTCGCTCAACTCTTGGCTGTTCAACACTTCTGTTTCTAATATTCATCCCGCACAACAAGTTAACCACAATGCGCTCGTTTCCACCTTTAGCAGCGTGATATTGAAATCGAACACCGCGCATATATTCCATGTGGGTGACAGTCGAATTTACCTATTAAGAGATGGTGAACTGCGCCAACTTACTCGAGACCATACTCGTAAAACCATGGGGCAGAAGCATTACCTGACGCGAGCTTTAGGTATGGATAATCAGCTCAACGTTGACTATCAAACCTTGCCAATCAAGAAGAATGATTGCTTCATCCTCACATCGGATGGTGTGCATGAGTTTGTCTCGCCCAACACATTCAAGGAACATATCGACAAACCCGGCGTTGATTTCGAACACGCTGCACAAACGATCTGTAATACCGCTTTAAGCTACAACAGTTCAGACAACGTAAGCTGCTTGATTGTGCAAGTTAACCACCTACCTAAGCCTTCGCTCATTGAATTCCATGAAAAACTGGCTAAACGTGCCATCCCACCCGCTTTAAAACTCGGGCAAAGTATCGACAACTTTATGGTACTTGAGGTGTTGTATGCAGGCTCAAGAAGCCATGTGTATCGTGTTATGCAGAAAGAGACACAAACCGAGTTCGTGCTAAAAGTCCCTTCCGTTCAATATCACGATAGCCCGTCGCAACTCCGAGCCTTCTTTAATGAACAATGGGCGGGGATCTTGCTGAATAATAAGAAGGTAATGAAGGTTTACCCGACGCCAGAACATTCGCAATTTTTATATCAAATCTGCGAATGGGTTGAAGGCATCACGCTAAGACAATGGATGTACGACAATCCAAAGCCGTCACTCAATGAAGTGCGCGAAATCTTAGAAAAGATCACGCAAGGTATTCGAGTATTACAACGCGCAGACATGGTGCACCGAGACTTAAAGCCCGAGAACATCATGATTCAACGTGATGGTGAGATAAAAATCATCGACCTTGGTGCAGTGTTAGTGAGAGGTCTTGAAGAGGGAGAGCTCACAGACAAAGACGATACACCATTAGGCGCGGTCAATTATATTGCGCCAGAAACCATCAAGCACAATACGGCGACCACTAGTTCAGATTTGTTCTCTATCGCAGTGATCGGCTATGAGATGCTAACGGGTACATTGCCCTACTCTGAGATGACCGCACAATCGCTTAATCAATCTCGTCACCATCAATGGGAATACCAACCCATCACCCAGAAACGAGCGGACTTACCAAGCTGGGTGGATTTGGTGTTACAAAAAGCCTGTGCGGAATCGCCAAGCGAACGTCATCAAGTGTTGGGGGATTTTGTCGCTGACCTTTACACACCGAACCAAAGCTTGGTAAAAAGCAAAGCCAAGCAACCTTTGATAAACCGAAACCCAATCCAGTTTTGGAAAGTGTTGGCCTTGTTGCTCGGCATTGTTGCCATTGTAGAAATGGGCTTATTACTGAGTACGAGTTAAATCCAAGTTCGAGCTAAACGCGAGGCTTCTAGCTAACTGTAAAGCTCGAGTTAGCCTCGTCTAACTAAGCTTCTCGGCACTAGCTCAATACCAGCTTGATAACGCTTAGCGGAAGCATTTAACGCCAAGGCAAAAGCACTATCTGCAATCACTTCGAATTGCTGTGGCAGTGAATGGACTTTAAAAGGTAAGAAGTCCAATAAACGGTTATCACCAAAGGTTGCCAGCTTTACTTGATTGATCAGCTCTGGCTTTTCGACCATCACATCCAACACACCTTCTAACAAGGTGTAAGACATAGTCACAATCGCATCAGGAACTGTGCCTTTAGCTATCCAGTCTTCAAAAACCTCTCGCCCTGATTCTCTATCAAAGTGTTCTCCATAACCCACAACCATCGGCTTATTTTCTGTTAGCCCTGTTTGTTGAGTATGCGCTTTGTTGGCTGCTTCAAAACCTAAGTGACGTTCGCGTGAAATGTTCAGATCAGGTAACGCGCCGATTAAACCAACACTATGAATGCTGTCATCAAGGATCGAGTGAGTCAGTTCAAATGCGGCTTCGAAATCTTCACTGATCACACACGCAAAGTGCTCATCATCTAACGGACGGTCAATCGCGATTACGGGTGTACCTGAGTTTTGCAGCTTCAAGTAAAACTCATTGGCGTCTGGCATTGAGCTAGCCACCAGCAAGGCATCGATACGACGGCTCACCAAAGCTTCAGCGACTTTACGTTCAGTTTCAGCATCATCATCAGAGCAACCAATCAAAATCTGATAGCCCACTTTACGTGAGTTCTGCTCTATCAGTTTTGCTAAACGCGCGTAACTGCTGTTTTCCAGATCAGGAATAATCAAACCAAATGAACGGCTATTACCAGCACGCAGCGACGAAGCAGCATGGTCTGGTCGGTAGTTATACTCTTCCACAACCGCCATGACTTTCTGCTGAGTCTTTTCACTGATTCTGTATTTCTGCGCCTTGCCGTTGATGACATAACTGGCTGTGGTTTTCGATACACCAGCCAATTTAGCAATTTCATCAAGTGTCATATGGGTGACCTGTATTTTGTGCGTAGGATCATATAACCAATGATCTGATCCTCGGATTAGTTGAATTATATGCTGAATCGATTCAGTATAAAAGCTGAAAGGATTCAGCAAAATCTGAAAAGTGACTTCAATCATCCTTTTGAATGGATTGAGCGTCATTTGTTGTGATTCAACTTCTCGTTATTAACGAAACTGAAATTACGACACGCAGCAAAACTATTTTGAAAACCAAAATCGGCTTTGCTGAATTTTTTTACACTGAATGCTGAACCGATTCAGCAAGCATAAGGCAAAGAGTTAAGCTCCATGAATCTTGCTCTAGACTGAATCGTAGCGATACACAAATTCTCAAGCGATACGCTAAAGAGGCACCATGCTTAAATTATCAAAATCTGACATCACTCTTGGTCAAAAGGCCGATGACAAATTCAAAGCAATCCAACACATTGCTGGCGACCTTACCGCGAAAGGCTTAGTTGACTCTGGCTACGTTGAAGGAATGCTGAACCGTGAAAACCAGAACTCTACGTTCCTAGGTAACGGCATCGCGATTCCTCACGGAACGACTGACACTCGCAACCTAGTAAAAAAGACAGGCGTAGCGGTACACCACTTCCCTGAAGGTATTGATTGGGCAGACGGCAACCGTGTTTACGTAGCAATTGGTATTGCAGCTAAATCTGACGAGCACTTAGGCATTCTTAAGCAGCTAACGAAAGTGCTAGCGGCTGACGGTGTTGAAGAGAAATTAAAGCAAGCGAAATCAGAAGACGAAATCATCGCCCTACTTAACGGCGAAGTTCAGCTAGAAGCAGACCTAGATGCTTCTTTGGTTCAGCTACTGTTCCCTGCAAGCGACATGGTTCAAATGTCGGCAGTTGCAGGCGGCCTTCTTAAGAATACAGGTTGCACAGACAACGCATTCGTTGCCGACCTAGTAACAAAAACACCAACTCACCTAGGCCAAGGCCTGTGGTTGTTGGGCAGCGATAAAGGCGTAACTCGCACTGGCGTATCGTTTGTTTCAACAGCAAACCATTGTGAGTATGAAGGCACACCAGTGAAAGCATTGGTCGCATTCGCAGCTTGCAACAGCGCGCACCAATCTATTCTGGCAAACCTAAGCAAGATGGTTTTCGAAGGTAAACAGCAACAACTGTTAACTGCTGACGTTGCACAAGTGATTGGCCTTCTAAAAGGTGAAGCGGTTTCTACAGCGTCTCAAGACGATGACAACTGCGCAGTATTCAAAATCAAAAACGCACACGGCCTACACGCTCGTCCAGGTGCAATGCTGGTAGCAGAAGCGAAGAAATTCGAATCAACTATCCGCGTTTCAAACCTAGATGGTGACGGAAAAGAAGTGAACGCGAAGAGCTTGATGAAAGTGATCGCACTTGGCGTTAAACACGGCCACCAGCTTCAGTTTGTTGCTGAAGGTGAAGATGCAGCACAAGCACTTGAATCGATTGGCAAAGCTATCGCTTCAGGCCTTGGCGAAGGTTAAGGAATCGATATGTCTGATAAACAAATCAAAGCCGTTACCGTTACGCTAAACCCTGCCCTAGACCTGACTGGCGCTATCGACGCACTTAACGTGGGTTCAGTGAGCCTAGTAAACAAAGGCTCTCTACATGCGGCAGGCAAAGGCGTAAACGTAGCAAAAGTACTGTCAGAGCTTGGCGCTAAAGTGACCGTAACAGGTTTCCTTGGTCGCAATAACGAAGAAGCCTTCTGCCAACTGTTCGAACAGATGGGCGCAACTGACCGCTTCATCCGAGTTGATGGCGCGACTCGTATCAACGTGAAATTGGTAGAGAATTCAGGCCAAGTAAGCGACATCAACTTCCCAGGTGTTCCTGTTGATGCTGACGCGATTAAAGCGTTTGAAGAAACCTTGTTAGAACTGGCTGAAACGCACGATTACTTCGTGATTGCAGGCAGCTTGCCACAAGGCGTATCGCCAGAGCTTTGCGCTTCTTGGGTACAACGCTTGCGTGACCTAGGTAAAAAGGTGCTGTTCGACAGTAGCCGTGACGCACTTAAAGCCGGTATCAATGCACAACCTTGGTTAATTAAGCCAAACGATGAAGAGCTATCTCAACTATTCAACGCAGAACTGACAACACGTGACCAATGCCAACACGCAGGCCAAGCCCTAAGTGAAAAAGGCATCGATAACATCGTGGTATCACTTGGCGCAGAAGGCGTGATGTGGCTAAACCAAGGTGAATGGTTACATGCTCAACCGCCGCGTATGCAAGTGGTGAGCACGGTAGGCGCAGGTGACACCTTAGTTGCTGGCCTATGTTGGGGTCACATGCAACAGATGCCAAAACCAGAACTTATTAAATTCGCCACTGCCCTATCTGCTCTAGCAGTTTCACAGGTAGGCGTGGGCATCACCAGCCAACAAGAGCTGGATTCAGTACTACAAAATATCCAATTACAGTCGCTTAGTGCTCCAACTAGCCAGTTAGACACAAGCAAATAGGACAAAAGGTTTATTATGAATATTACCATTATCACAGCTTGCCCTAGTGGCGTAGCAAACAGCATCATCGCAGCAGGCTTGTTAGAGCAAGCAACAAAAGCACTGGGTTGGAACGCCGCTATTGAATGTCAATCAAGCGTGTTACCTGAATCTCCAGTATCACAAGACGCTATCGACAGCAGCGATGTTGTGGTTATTGCAGCTAACACAAACGTGGATAAAACACGTTTCGTGGGCAAAAAAGTTTACCAAGCAGCTATCTCTGAGTGCACTGCAGATGCAAAAGCATTTCTAGAGAAAGCGGCAGCAGAGGCAACGGTATTAGAAGCTTCTCAAGTTGAAAGCACTGTTGAAGTGACGGGTACGTCACCTGCTACAGGCAGCAAAAAGATCGTAGCGATTACGGCTTGCCCAACTGGTGTTGCACATACCTTTATGGCAGCTGAAGCGCTTGAAGCAGAAGGCAAACGCCTAGGTCACCAAATTAAAGTGGAAACTCGCGGCTCTGTAGGTGCGAAAAACCAACTGACAGACCAAGAAATCGCAGACGCTGACCTTGTTATCATCGCAGCTGACATCGACGTACCTCTTGATCGTTTTAACGGCAAAGCGCTGTACAAAACGACAACGGGTCCTGCGCTTAAGAAAACAAAGCAAGAGATGGAAAAAGCATTCGCAGAAGCTAAACCATACCAACACACTGCTTCTTCAAATTCAGCACCTGCTGACGAGAAGAAAGGCGTGTACAAGCACCTAATGACAGGTGTATCTCACATGCTTCCAGTGGTTGTTGCGGGTGGTTTGATCATCGCTCTTTCTTTCGTATTCGGTATCGAAGCGTTTAAAGAAGAAGGCACACTGGCAGCAGCACTGATGACTATCGGTGGTGGTTCTGCATTCGCACTGATGATTCCTGTTCTTGCTGGTTTCATTGCATTCTCGATTGCTGACCGTCCGGGTCTTGCTCCAGGTCTAATTGGCGGTATGCTGGCTAGCTCAACGGGCGCTGGCTTCCTAGGTGGTATCGCGGCTGGTTTCATTGCGGGTTACTCTGCAAAACTCATTGCCGACAAAGTTCAGCTTCCACAATCTATGGAAGCGCTTAAACCAATCCTGATCATTCCGTTTATCGCGAGTTTGTTCACTGGCCTTGTGATGGTTTACATCGTGGGTGGCCCTGTTTCTGGCGTGATGAGCGCAATGACAGACTTCCTAAACAACATGGGTACGTCTAACGCGATTCTTCTGGGTGTAATTCTAGGCGCAATGATGTGTTTCGACCTTGGTGGCCCGGTAAACAAAGCGGCTTACACGTTTGGTGTTGGTCTACTGGCTTCGCAAACTTACGCACCAATGGCAGCAATCATGGCAGCAGGTATGGTTCCAGCTCTAGGTATGGGCCTTGCGACTTTCCTAGTGAAAGACAAGTTTGAAGCAGGCGAGCGTGAAGCGGGTAAAGCATCATTCGTTCTTGGCCTATGTTTCATCTCTGAAGGTGCGATTCCATTCGCAGCGAAAGACCCAATGCGTGTTATCCCAGCATGTATGGCAGGTGGTGCACTAACGGGTGCTCTATCAATGATGTTTGGTGCACAGCTAATGGCTCCACACGGCGGCCTGTTCGTACTACTGATTCCTGGCGCTATCTCTCCAGTGCTTATGTACCTAGTGGCGATTGCAGCAGGTACAGCAGTAACAGGCTTTGGTTACGCAGCACTTAAAAAGATGAGCGGCTCTAAAGTAACGGCAGAGGCTTAATCCCCCTACTCTGTTAAGCTCCTTCTATAAAGCTGCTTATTAGTAAACAAAGGCTCCTCATTTGAGGAGCCTTTTTATTATTCGTGCATTTTCCGGTCGGAATGAGTTAAGTACAATATTGGTATATTTGATTAACTACTCAGCGTTTCTTCAAAGACACCCAGTTCACGACCAAGCCAAATCGCACGTACTGTGTGATCCAAAGTTTCTTCACCGCCAGTTACCGGGTGAATAAGCACCGACATATCGCCGCGTTCTTGCTCAAGCCACTCAACAATACCCGACTCTTTGTTAGCAAAGTGAATTTCAAACATCGGCATCTTATGTGGGCCAACCAAACGCTGGATTAATGGGAAAGTCTCTAACACATCTTTACGTTCTGAGAGGATTTTCTGACGCAGTGTTTCTGCCTGCTCTGCAAATCGCAAAGGGAAATAGATATGACCGTGGTACATGGGACCATCCTTTAGAATTATGATGCGAACAGTTTAACCTGCTTTCTCTAACAAGGACAGCCAACCAATGGCAGCCGAAGTATTAAACATCATATAGAAGACTGATCTAGCTGATAATTTCTAGGACATTGCGACAAAAACGCCACACGTAATTTAAGTGTGGCGTTTGTATTTAGGCTATAAAATGCCTTAGCAAGAATTAGCGTTAGTAAATTGAATCAACATTCAAAGGGCTGTTCTTTGGTTTCTCTAGTTTTAACTGTTCAACCGCACTAAGACCTTTAGAGCTAATTCCGCCACTATAAGACTTAGAGCCATCAGCATTAGTCATTGAGGTTTCGCCCACGTTCCAAGCAACAAAGAAATCACTTAAGTCATAGCTCGAAACATAAGAAGCGCACACCATCATTAGGTCTCCACCAGAAAGCCCAGTCTCGCTAGCGCTACAATAGTTCGTATTAGAGTCACCTTCTCTATCGCCTCGCGCTTTACGATGCATAAGCTTGAACATATTCCAGCCTTCATCTTCACCATACACATCAGATTGGCTTGCGCCGCGTGTATACCAATCATCAATTGCAAAGTTCGATTTCGCCCAGATTTTTAGCTGACCAAACATAACTAATCGTAAACCTGCATCACCATGTGACCACGCATGTTCATTATTAAGCTCCAACCATTTAGGTGCTTTCTTAATATCCGATTTAATGCGATCCATTTCAGGGTTTGAATTGCGACCCTCTAATTCCTGCATATACAACGCAAGAAGGTTATTGGTGACTTCCGTACTACCAGTCGCTAAGAAAGGAGCTGATGCTAAGTTATGACCAACTTCATGCCACAACAGCCAGTCGTTCACAGGGTTGGTTGGAATGTGTGTTCGATTTGCATTAAAGCTTGAGTTCATCACTGGGTAGCCAGAATGAGCCGCACCAATCGAAATCTGCACGTCATTCACAAAACGATGGCGGAACGCCTTCAGTTCTGGATAAGTGAACCTACGGTGTAAACCATCGTTTTGTATCTCATCACGTCCGTAGAAGTTACTTGCAGCTTCAGCGAATCGATTCATATCTGTTGCGAATTGGTTCAAATCAGCGGATTCTAGATTCCTGATTGGTGTCGTATAAATAAATGAACCCGTATCGACTTCCGCAATAGGCCCCTCTGCCGATTGAACTGGGTTAATCCACTCACCCTCTTTCCACCAAGCCGCTTTTAACGCGCCATCAATGCTAAACGAGACTTCACCAAACTCTTTTACTTTCGGTTGAATGTAAATAAGGCCGCCATATGGAACCTTGAAGGTTAAGTTTGAACCGTCGTACGCATAGTTAGTTTGCATACGCGGAGGGCGCTTCAAACTGGTTTCATGATTCGGCTTACCTGTAAGGTCATCCGCCATCATCACAGTGATCGTTGCAGCTACACCATCACTAATAGTTACATCTTGAAGCTGAGGAGCCCATAAACCTGTCGATTGATTGTTCCCAGCCGAATACGTGACGCCCTTGCCATCTGTTTGGATAAGAACCGAACTTGACGAAGATGCTCCTGAAGTTCGACCGGGATACATTGTGGTATCAACAACGATTTCATGATCCCAAAAAGAGCGCCCCAACATAATGCGAGTCAGAGGTTTCTCCATGTAATTTAATGGATAGCTCGGATTCAACTGTCCCGATAACTCACCTTCGCCATGAATCATTCCATTAGCGACTAACGACGCTTTTAGGTCAACAGGACACTGTGCATCAATTGTGTCTGTTTGATGTAAGTCTTCGGTATAACAGTTTAGGAACTGAACAGCCTGCTTGAACCCCAACTCATCTTGTATGTCTGTTTCAAAACGGTATGCGTTGTCATTCCACATCCAAACAGACAGGTTATCAAACGCTTGATTCAATTCGCTGTTAGACAGACGCTTACCTTTAGTGCCCTTCGTGCGATAGTAAATCTCGTGCTCGTAAAGCGCTGTAAAGTTAGAGCCCAAGTTTGCTGCTTTCACCATACTGTCGACAACGGTTTTACTCACTTCATAGCGGTCGAAATCGGCTCTATGATAAGCACCACGAACAGTGATGCCGTCTCCAGAACGAGTCTCTATACAGTTAAATTCGTATTCATACTCGTTCTTACAAAGCTCAGTGCTAACGAATGCCGACTGCAGTTCTTTGATCGCCGCTTCACGCTCTTCTGCCGATTCAACAAAGATACGTGCGGATTTTGTCTCCATGACTGATACGCCAGACTCATCAAGCACTGGTTTCCCTTCAGCGTCTAACTTAGTAACCTCATAAGTCGGGATTTCAAACTTGATTTTGGATTCATCTTTGATCCACTCAACCGTACCATCTTGATTTACCGTGAATGGAGGCTCTCCTTGGTTATCTTGAAAACGCTCAAGAACCACCATTTCCTTTTCGCTCTTCACGTGAAGGTTTGGATACGGCGCTTGGCAATAATAAGAGCTACCGCAGAAAGCTTGGTTTGTCGGCGTAACGTTTTCACCACCTAGTGAAACACCAGCGGCATCCGCCAAGCGTCCAATAGGTTCAGGGTTTGTCGTTTGAATCGCATCCATAAACAAGATATTGCCACCATTATTAACATAGTTGATAAGAGCGGTAATATCGTCTTGGCTTAAGTTCGGGTTATCCAAGTCAGCAACAAACTGGTTAGTCATACCATCTTGAACCAACTTAGGGGGATATGCCTGAAGGATCAAAATCGGCGTAGTGCTCATATCCAAACCATCAAAGTCACCTGAACCACGCTTTTCTACTGATGCAAAACCATACTGAGGACTAACAAAAAATGTGTACTGCTTACCCATTGTGGAGTGGTGATAAGCCGAATAAGCTTGGTCAATATTGGTGACTGCATTCATCCCAGCAATAGGCAGACCATTATTGAACCACTCAAACAAGTTCGAGAAAAACAAGCTCATGCTGCCTTGGTCATCATGCAGTAGGTTTTCGAACGTCGAAACAGTGCACTGTTGTTTGTTGCTATCGATATGCAATGTTCGATTGGCCCAATAATTTTCAGGGCATGACAGAATACTTGGATATAAGCCATTACCCATGAACACGACTTTACCTTTGCCTATCTCGCCTGCTGTAACGAATGGAAAACCATAAGTCGCGTTGTCTTCAGAGACTAAAGGAATCGGAGGCATCGAGATACTTAGGTGTTGTGCGATGTAAGGTTTGCCTTCACGAGTCCAAGCCTGCTTCTCACCAAAATAAAGCTGACGGTTTTTATCAGTTCTTGGCATCATCACAGGGAATGCTCTGTTCGATATGTTCAGAGCTCGCATACCACGGGTATACCCCGTCGCACCGTAAAAACTACCATTGTCATTGAAAACATGGAATGTGGTGACGTTGTGGAAGATTTGCTGCAGAGACTCCGTAACATACTGACCAGAATCCATAGATAAAACGGCAGGTTGACGAACATAATCCATAAACTGAGGCGTTTGGCGCAGCTGCTCATCGATTACTGCCGTTAACCCTTGGCTAAACTGACCAACAAACTCATTAGGAAGTTCAAAGTCTGTACCCTCTATTAATCCCCCATTTGGCAGAGTTAGGTTGATCAGTTCATTTATAACGTTAGGGTACTTTGAAAAGGTATCTTGGACTTCTTCAGATATCTCATAATGACTTACATGATCAAGCGCGTAGCGCTCTAGTAATGACTGGATATTCGCTTTCTCAACCACATTATTGGTCACATCAGACAATTTATAAGCAATCTGATTACCCGTAATGGAGCCAAACTCAAACGTATCAATACCAAAAACGATTCTGTCGCCCCACAGGTACTCAAAGATTCCCTCTTCATCCGTCACGCCCGTCGCGTTAACCGAAAAGAAACTGATCCCAGAAATCGCTTTACCATTAGCGTCTGTAAGCTTACTGCGAGTTAACACCTTACCTTCAACACTTGGCTTATAAGCATAGGTAGACTCTGCGTCTGCAGAAACAAAACCAGCGTTAAGGTTATTGTCCGCATTAGGGTCAACCGCAGGAACAACTGTTGTGTCTACGTGTGAACTAGGAGCCTTACCTACTTCATCTGTAGACTCTTCTTCTTTCGATGAAAAGTACGCATCAACAGCATCTTGATCATCAAGTTGCGAGAACACATCTTCAATATCAAAAGCATCCAGTTCTTTTAAACAGATAGCACTTTCAGTCTCACAAACATCAATTGATTCGAGTACCTTAGTAACGTTGTCTCCATGTAATTCTGTCAACTCAAATGCCGCATGAAGCGCATCATTTGAAATCGTGCTTTCTGTAACTTCAGGGAAAGGAGCCGTGAAATCACCTAAAGTAAGGTGACCCAAGGTACAACTAAAACTCACGCCTTGTTTAACACTGAACGTTCCGTTTTCAAGATGAACGCCGTCACAGTATACATCTCCAGACACAAACGCCCCACTCGACAACAGTGAACCTATGTAAGTTGTTGGGGGGATAATATCTGTTGGTGGAATAATGTCAGTCGGCGGAAGAATATCCGTTGGTGGAACAATATCTGTCGGTGGAACAATATCCGTTGGTGGAATAATGTCTGTTGGAGGAACCGTATCAGGGCCGTCACTATAGCTTAGTGAATCGTGATTACACCCGGAAAGAGCCGCGGATATGATAGCCAGCGCAATTAAGTTTTTTTTCATTGAGCGAAGTTGATCGTAATTTTAAGTGGACCGTTATCTTATAGATTTACTCCATCTCGATGACTATTGTTTTTTGTCTTAACCACAAAGACCATTTCTCATAAGCGATTGAATAAGATAAACAAAATGATAATTGAGACTCTCATTCCAATTGCAAAACCTCTCCCTACCTTAAAATGGAAAAACGCCATATCTCGATTGAGATATGGCGTTTCTACTCAATAGCTCTTAGCCAATTTAGTATCACGTTAGTATCGGCGCAACTGCATCACAATATTAAATATTACCCCTGCAAGGAACAACGTAATGACAATGCTTGCGCCGCTCGGTAAATCATAATGAGCGGACATGGCCAATCCCGACAGAATACCAACTGTACCAATACTGACACTTGCGATAACAAAACGAAGCCCTTTTAACGCGGCTGCGCACAAGGCAGGGATAACCAATAGAGCGAACTCCAAATATATACCAGTCAGCTTTACGGTGATCGGCATCAAAATAGCAAAGATAAGATAAAAGCCACTACCCTGCATAAATTCAGGCTTTACGCTAATTAACACCAACATCGCGGCCGTGATTATTGCCAATGGCCAAACGTCATCCCAGGTAGACCACAACAGCTGCCCGTTGAGAATGCCTTGAATAAAATCGGCACCATGAGGATCTTTGCTTACCAGTAATATCGCTAATGAAGCCGATACCACAAACAAACTTCCTATCATTGGTTCTAAGTGTTGTTTGTAACGCTTTTCCATTAACGCAATTAATCCGCATAGCAACAATGACATGACCCACGGGCCAATCATCTCTGCAAACCAAGAGCCGCTAAACAGTGCATATCGGCTCAACCAATATTGACTCAAAGCAGCGCCAAGGGCAGCCACTTGCGCGACAGCGAGATCAATAAAGATGATCTGGCGTTTGAGGACTTGCTCTCCAAGCACGATGTTACCGACTAATGCAATCAAACCACACAATACGGCAGGTGCCAGCCAGCTATATTCCATCCACATCACGAGCTCTTAGGTGTTTCTGAATCGACCAATGTATCCAACAGATCATCAATCACTTGATCGTACATCTCGTCTAAGCTCTGTCCTTCTGAAACTGAAAGTGGTAACTGAACCATAGGTTTACCGGTTTGTTGATTGAGCCAATTAGCAGGACGCTTATCTTGATGTGATGAATACACAATCGCATCAAACGAAGCAGGATCCAACTTGGTCAATGACTGCAAATGCGACGTAGTCGGTGATATCCCAGGCTTTGGTTCTAAATCAGCAATTTGCGCCATATCTAGCCAGTCAAAGAGGTAGCGATACGTGGCATGATAACCGACTACTTTTTTACCTTGTAACGGCTCAGCTTTGGTTTCCCACTCTGCCAATTTATTACGCCAGTTGGCACGAAACTTCATGCCATTTCGCATGTAGATATGTGCATTGTCAGGATCAACCAGTTGTAAACGTTTGGTGACTTCTCTGGAAATAGGAATCATATACTCAGCAGCAAACTGAACATGTGGATTTCCATGAGCGTGGATGTCTCCCATGCTCCGATCTACATGTTCATGGGTATCAAGCATACCAACCATACCGCTTGCGTATAACATGGTTGGCGCGCTATCTTGAACCGCAGGATTACCACTGCGTACTTGCAACATTGGCAACCAGCCTACTTCTAATTCAGACCCCGAGCACATCGCCATATCTGCTTGACGCATTTTGGCAATAAGTGACGGTCTTGCTTGTACATAGTGCGGGTCTTGTTTAGCCGTAGTCGCCGAGTAGATGTTGGCATCAGGAGCGTGACTGTGAACAAGTGCTTGCCATTCAGGCTCACAAACGAAAATATTCAACGCCATTGCAGGCGAAGATACAATTATAGATGAGGATACAATGGCAACACCTGCTGCCATTGTAAGTAGAGATTTCCTAGAATGCATGAGCACCGTGCGCCCCAAAGGTCATCACATACTGAAGGGTAAATACGTTATCTGTCTCTTTACTTTGGTTTTCAACACGAGAGTATTGCGCTCTAACTGTACCAAAATGAGATGAGTCCCAAGCGATCATTGCATCCGCTTCTTTGTCGTTCATTGCAGTAAAGTGCATGTGGTCACCATGTGCGTGTCCATCATAGCTTTCCGCTTCACCATAGCGCAGGCCAGCAGACCAGCTTGGGCTGAATCGGTAAACACCCGATACATAATAGCCTGCTAGCGTATCTGGTGATTCCGCATCATTTTTGTATTTGTCATCAACGATGCCATCCAACAGCATGTACTCAGCTGCAAGCGTGAAGTTTTGGTATTTGTAGTTACCGTTTGGAGCCCACTTCCATACAAAATCAGCACCGTATAAGTTTGAGCCCGTTACCGCTGCGCCGTGGCTATGATCGTGGTCATGGTCATGCCCGTGATCATGGTCTCCAAACTCACGAACTTTACCGTTTTCATTTCGTAAGTAGCTCAGACCAAACTGCCAGCTTGATGACTCTGAAAAGTCGTCACCCAGCTTAAGAGTTGTAGTGTAAACACCAACGTCAGAGCCATCATCAACAGAAGACATCTTGCTACCACTTAGCGCTTCAACACCAAACTTCACATACAGATCTGTAGGAAGAACGATGTTCGCACGAACACCATCATCGTAATAATGAGAGCCTAAGAACGTGCGGTAAGCCGCAGGACGCTCAACAAAGCTATCAGTATGCATATGTTGGTTATTCAGGTAACCAAAATCTGATAGGAAACGACCACCTCGAATGCTTAAACCGTAAGGCATCGTCAGTGTTTCAATGAAAGCTTCTTCGAGCAGTAATTCAGTCTCATCATCGTGAGTTTCAATAACTGTAGTCAAAGAGCCATAAAACTTGTCATCAATATTCGCAGACATGTTGAGTTCGGTATGGCCAAGACCAAAGCCTTCATCACGTTCCGAATTATTACGCTGTCCGTCCTGATAGTAACCATCAAGTACAACGCCAATTTGTGGGTTTGACAGCGTATCAGCAAAAACAGGGGCAGAAAGAATGCTACCAATCGCTAGAGAAACCAATTTTTTATTCACTGTATTTTTCCTTTTATAATACTCACCAAGAATTAATTGGTACGTTATAACATAACAATTAATTCTTGAGAAACAAATTTTGATCATTAACGAGAAGTTAAATTGTTGTTTTAGGGGGTGCTTTAGAATCAATATCTATAGAAAAGTAAACTCGCCACGATTGAGCAACTAGAGCGACCTCTAAAAAAAACGCCACACTCAATTCTGAGCGTGGCGTTTTATAGGGGTGAATAGTAGGAGTATTGCTTCCTAGAACAAATACGCGATGACTAAATCTTTTTACTGTATGGATTCAACGCGCATTTCAACCTTTTCAGAACAACCAATGCTGTCACCCTACCCCAACTAAACAAGACTCGCTGATGTAAACGGAAAATTGTGTCGTAAAGGTTTCGCACTAATCTGCCACGCAAAAGCACTTTGTCATTCATGAGAGCACCGACTGCATAGTCATGCCCAACCGCTACCAACATGCCTCCATCGTGGAAAACAAATGGTTGTAATGCCTTGCCTTTCGCTAAACGCTTGAACTGCTGAGCCAAGTGACCTGCGGCTTGATTCGCAGCTTGAGCTCTTGGTGGAACAAAAGAACCATCCGGTTGCGGACACTCTGCACTATCGCCAATCACAAAAATATCGCTATCGTTGGTCGTTCTTAGTGTCTGCTCAACGACTAATTGATTGATTCGATTCGTTTCTAAACCGTCTAATTCACTTAGCCAATCCGCACATTTAATACCAGCAGCCCATACTTGCAGATCTGCTGAAATAACCTCTTCTTCTGAAGTGACTAATTTCGCCTCTTCTGCTCTTTGAATTCGAGTCCCAGTTCTAACGTTAATGCCTTGTTTTACCAGAGCTTCATGAACTCGTTTCGACATACATTCTGGCCCAGCAGGTAACACGCGATCTGCCGCTTCAATCAAAGTAATTTCAAGGCTACCTTCCTGGCGATAACGCTGTAGCTTGGCGCTCACTTTTACCAGCTCAGCCGCCAGCTCAACACCAGTTGCACCTGCGCCAACAATTGAAATTTTACGCTGACTGCTTGATCTCAGTAGAGGGTTGATTTCCTGCCAAGCTTTCTGTGCTTGCCCTGCTGAATCGAGGAATAAACAGTGTTCACTGACGCCTTCTGTTTTAAAGTCATTGCTGATGGCACCTACAGCGATTACGAGATAGTCGTATTCGAGCTCTTGAGTCGTACCGCTAAAGTGGTTCAACTGGATGACTTTGTTAGCACGCTCTAAGCCACTCATTGAAGCTTGAACGTAAGTGTAGCCATTACAAGATGCATGCTGGAAGTAGCTAACAGCGTCGAGCTCTTCGTCGAATGTTCCTGCTGCGATTTCGTGCAAGCGCGGTTTCCAGTAGTGATGTGACGACGGCTCAACGAGTGTCACATCATAACGTTTGTCACGACCTAAACGCGTAACCAATTCAAGGCCAGCAGCACCTCCACCAACCACAACAATTTTTTCTTTCTGTTTCAACATTCGCTTACCCACCATGCCAAAAGGCAAAATCTTTCTGATGGAGCGCATTATATTTATAACAGAATTAATGATAATCCCAATTTAAATAAAATCACTTTTACTAATTTGTAATAATAACTTTAAATTTGAATCAATTTGCCAAGTAACAGGATCAAAAAAGCGCCATATACAAAACGATACATGGCGCTTCCTATCTAACGATATATAGAACTAACTATATCGATATTACGGCTTTAGTTTCAAAACTTTATCAATGTCTTCCGCGGAATGGCGCTCGGGTACTTGCTCCCACTCTTCGCCAAATGAACGGTTCACTACTCGACCTCGTTGGAAACCTTCACGCGCTTCTAATAGCTTCGCCCAGCGCACAACGTTGGTGTAAGACTCAACTTGTAGGAACTCAGCTGCATCGTAAATTTTGCCTAATACAAGGTTGCCATACCAAGGCCAAATCGCGATATCTGCAATGCTTAGCTCTTCGCCCGCCACAAAAGTGCTATTTGCAAGTTGCTTGTCTAGCACGTCTAGTTGACGCTTCGCTTCCATCGCAAAGCGGTTAATTGGGTACTCTTGCTTTTCATCAGCGTAAGAGTAAAAGTGGCCAAAACCACCACCTAAGAATGGTGCTGAACCTTGAGCCCAGAACAACCAGTTAATGGTTTGTGTTCTCGCTGCCCCTTCTTTTGGCAAAAAGTGACCAAACTTTTCAGCTAAGTGCATCAAGATAGATGCCGATTCGAAAACATTCACGTCTTCAGCACCAGACTTATCAACAAGTGCTGGTATTTTAGAATTAGGATTCACTCCAACAAAGCCGGATGAGAACTGTTCAGCTTCACCAATGTTAATCAAATACGCATCATATTCCGCTTCTTTAACACCTGCCGCTAACAACTCTTCCAGCAAGATAGTGACTTTTTGACCGTTAGGTGTACCAAGAGAATACAATTGAAAAGCATGGTCACCAACAGGAAGCTCTTTATCAAAGCGAGCGCCAGATTCAGGACTATTGATATTTGCCCACTTGTTACCACCATCAGTATCGTTGACCCAAACTTTTGGCGGTGTGTATTGTTCTGACATGATATTTCCTTATTAATATAGGGTAGCTTTAACTGATATTAGGTCACGCTCCCTTGGTTAAAACCCCTAAATACAATTTCTTTTCAAACTGTTAAGCATGGCTTATTCCAGAAAGACATAACCTGCTTTATGAGATAGCACACGTAAAAGATAAGTGCCCAATCAAACCTAAGCCACATAACGGTTAGTACGAAATATGATTTAGTCACGATATGCCTACAGGTTAAAGAAAGCTGTGATAAAATCGGGATATTACAATTGATAAGGATTTGGCAATGTCTTCTGATTTCACAGGTTCGAGTGCAGCGTATGCTCGCCAAGAGAAAGGCTACCGCGAAAAAGCACTAAAACTGTACCCTTGGGTTTGTGGTAAATGTGCGCGTGAATTTGTTTACTCAAACCTCCGAGAGCTTACCGTTCACCACGTGGATCACGACCATACAAACAACCCTGAAGATGGCAGTAACTGGGAGCTACTGTGCCTATACTGTCACGATCATGAGCATTCAAAATACACTGATCATGAGCGTTATGGTGTGGATGCAAAAGCGAGTTTAGATGATCATCAGTCAGCAACACACAACCCGTTCGCCGATCTCGCTAAGATGATGAAGAAGTAAACGTTCTTCATCAAGGATTAATAAACAAGAAACCCCAGTATATCACCATACTGGGGTTTCTTTTATCTGCAGCCATATAGACTATCTCTGGATCAAAAAAGCCTTCCGAAGAAGGCTTTTTAAGAATCAAATCGAATTATGCTGCCGCTTGTTTGCGAGACTCTTCTACCTGTTTAGCGCGCTTTTTCATCGTCAGTTTATCGCGGTATGCAAACCAAACATAAGACACAACCACTAAGAAGAACAGGTATGACAATGAGAAAATGAACGGCGATTGAATGATATCGTTCGAGATACCCCAAGAAACACCGATAACCGTCACTGCAATCTTCGCAAAAAAGCCACACATCAATAGCACTAATGCCAACTGTGGGAAACGCGTGCTGCGGAATGCAAGCCAGTAACAACTGCCTACAGCCAATGCCGCAACGTAGAAGCCGAACAAGAAAGAATGAATATGATCAGCAGCTGCTACACCACCAGTAATCGACATCAATAGAATTAAAAATAGTTTCATAATACTCGCCTCGTAATAGACTAGAAACGCATCCTTTCATTTTTGGAATCTCAGTTTACGTACTATTTTCCCACTTTTTCCCAACAACACAACCCCTCAGATCGAACAAAATGTAAGCAAAAGCACCCACAAAAACCACCATTAACAACTGGTTAACATCCCATTTCAAATAGAACTCCGTTACTCCTTGTCTCATATGAAAAAAGCACTACTTCGATTTATTTTGTTACACAAATTTAACCTTAGAAATTAATTAAAATTATTTGCAACTCTGTGATATCCGCACGGAATACGAGTCTACTAAAAAGTGATCACCTCGAAATCCCAGGAATAATTGGGTGACAGGGCGAAAAAGAACAAAATAGAAAGGTGTTAAAAACATTTTGAAAACCAATGAAAAACAACCCATTAACAAACTGAATTTAATTTACCAAAAATGGAAAAAGAGATTCCAATCACATTTTTATTGGTTATAATCCGCGCTCTTTTGCGCCATCTGTTGATAAACGCAAACTAATTTTGAAGAAACAATCACAATAACCCGTCTTTAGTTAAGTGGCTCTCCACTAACCGATGACAAAACTGAGAATAAAAATGAGCAAGATTGATAAAGCAACACGTATCCTGCTAGCAGGCTTCTGTATCAACCTTTGTCTTGGCATCCTGTATGCTTGGAGTGTATTTAACAAAGCGCTAGTAACTGAAGCTGGTTGGAGTGCTGCTGAAGCATCTTCTCCTTACGCTATTGCAACTATCACATTCTCTGTTTGTCTTCTTGTTGCGGGCATCCTACAAGACCGTATGGGTCCACGTAAGATCCTTATCCTAGGTACAGCGCTTACAGGCCTAGGCATGATTGCTTCTGGTTTCGCTACAACACCTATGATGCTGAACATCACGTTCGGTGTTATGACAGGTGCAGGTATCGGCTTCGGTTACGCATGTCTTTCTCCATCAGCAATGAAATGGTTCCATTCTTCTAAGAAAGGTATGGTTAACGGTCTTATCGCAGCAGGCTTCGGTCTTGCAGCTATCTACCTAGCACCAGTAACTTCTGCGCTAATCGACAGCATGGGTATCCAAACTAGCTTTATGATTCTTGGTGTTGGTGTACTTGCAATCGCAGTACCTCTAGCAGCAACAATCAACAACCCACCAGCGGATTACACGCCAGCTGAACCTAAAGTAAAAGCAGGCCAAGCTCCTAAAGCGGTTAAGAAGACTGAAGACCTAACTTGGAAAGTAATGCTGAAAACTCCTCAGTTCTACTCTCTATGGATCATGTACGCGTTCGCTGCATCTGTTGGCCTAATGATCATCGGTAACATCACTACGATTGCTAGCGTTCAAGCTAACCTGCCAAACGCAGTTTACCTAGCGTCTATCCTTGCAGTATTCAACTCAGGCGGCCGTGTTGCTGCGGGTATGCTTGCAGATAAAATCGGTGGCGTACGCACTCTACTTCTAGCGTTCATCCTTCAAGGCGCGAACATGGCTCTATTCGCTACGTTCAACTCTGAATTCACGCTAATCATTGGTACGGCTATCGCAGCTGTTGGTTACGGTACGCTTCTAGCAGTATTCCCAACACTTACAGCTGAATTCTACGGCCTGAAAAACTACGGTACTAACTACGGCGTGCTTTACACGGCATGGGGTATCGGCGGCGCTATCGGTGCAGCAGTTGTTGGTTTCTCTATGGCAAACGGCGAAGGTTACGGCCTAGCTTACACAATCTCTGCAGTTATGATGGCGGTGTGTATTGTTCTAGCAATCATCACTAAGCCAATCTCTGAAGCTAAAGTTGCTGAACTAAAAGCATCACAAGCTTAATCATCAGAAAAGATTGAATTTGTTACTGAAGAGCTTAACCTTAGGGTTAGGCTCTTTTTGTATCAGCGACTTCTCCATTGACGACCGAAACCACTCTTCAGCTCTCCCCTACTTATTATCTCGACAACTTCAATCGGTTGGTTGAACACGCTCAAACGCTCTATCCCGAGCTTTTGAGTGACGAAGAATGTCGTTGGTTGTCCGCATACAAGCGTCTTTCTGTTGCAAGCCAATGCTTAATGGTTCGTTTACTTTCTCGCAAGGGCTGCTGGTTTCGAAGTGATAAACTCAGCTATGTTGAGATTCCTGATTTAAATAGTGCACTACGAGAGTTAAACACCTCTGGCTTCATTACGTTAAGTCACCCTACTAACAAACATGACTTGGAAATCACTCAGATCGAACTTGGATTGCACCTGCTCACCAAGCCTGAACTGCTATATGTATTCCCGTCTCTTAAGAACAACAAAACTGCTAAAAAAGACCAACTGTTAGCGTTCCTTGAACCACAAGCTTTTGATCAGTTCCAAACTCTACCCTTCGACTGTATTTACGTGGTCGAATCCGAAGTAATTGATGTATTGCTGATTCTCTTCTTCGCCAATACTTACCAAGACCTAAGCCAGTTTGTGTTAAGTGACCTTGGACTCAACACCTTCGAGAACTATCCATTAAGCAAGCAGCGCCGCTTCTTCACTTCCAGAGATCAACTCAAACAATTGCTCCAGATACGCGATATTCAACGCTTGTATTCAGAAGGAGACCGCAAAGACGGTGAGTTTTTTGAGCAACTTTTACAGTCGATACCAGCAGAATCAGAACACAGAAGCATTGCTAGAAAACGATCGCGATTGATCAATGACCTCGCACGTGACCTAGAAAGGCTCAACCAAAATGACCAAGCTGTTTTTTGGTTCAAGCAATCTGCACTTCCTCCGAGCAGAGAGCGACTTGCGCGCCTCTATGGGAAGCAAGATGAATTAGACTTAATGTGTGACATTGTCACGCAAATGCAAGCTACTCCATCGGATGTGTCAGAGCTTGAGGTCGCGGTTAAGCTTGAACAGAGGTTATTACGGAAACAGGGCCACAAGGTCCCTCGCCCTTCAAAGCCAAGTTGCGCGCAGATAAAACTAGAATTGGATCTCAGCCAAACGCGAGTCGAGCTCGCGGTAAAACAACATTTTGAAAGCCAAGGTTGGGATGTCTACTTTTCCGAAAACAGCTTTCTGTGTGGTTTGTTCGGTTTGGCTTTCTGGGATGTCATTTTCTCTGATGTCGAAGGTGCTTTTATCAATCGTTACCAGCATCGGCCATTGGACTTGTATCACTCAGACTTTGTAGACAAGCGAGCCGAGCAAGTTGAAGCTGTTTTTCAGACGATATCCAAACATGGGCTGAACCATTTGCTCGATATTTACGATGAAAAGCAAGGCATCGCCAATCCCTTTGTTCATTGGAATCATTTCCCTAAAGTACTCATCAAACACAGTATGGAAGCTATTTCTAGCGCCTTGATTATCGAACTCTTCAAAGTGTTATTGAGTGACTTAAAGCTATTTAGAACCGGGATGCCCGATTTGATTGCGTTCAAAGACGAAGGGTTTCATTGGATTGAAGTCAAAGGCCCAGGAGATAAACTGCAAGACAACCAATGGCGCTGGATCAAAGAGTTTGAGCGATTGTCCGTCCCTTTCTCTGTTTGTTACGTCAATCAATGAGTCTTACTTTTGGCTCATGGCTGTGAGCTCTTGGCACTTGAATCTAGCTAGGTCTAAGCCTTAATTTCCGAGCAAAAGCGAGTGACATGCATCGACAAGTTACTCTGTCCCATCAAGATCTTATCTATAAGATTGTTAGAACATGAGCATTTTCAATCATTTTCGATATAATTAGAGAAAATGCTTAATATATAAATACGTATGAATTTGAAAAAACTCTTCATTTTAGCTTTTGTTAGTGTCTTCTCAGGTTGTGCCGTCTACGCGGGTTTAAACTTCGACGAACTGTTTGGCGAACAACAAGTACGCGATCGCCAAGCTCCTATTCTTTCGGCTCAAGCACAGCACTTTATTGACGAAGTAAAGCCTATTATTGATAACCGTTGCGTGGTTTGTCACGCTTGTTATGACGCTCCTTGCCAACTCAAAATGTCTTCAGTAGAAGGCATAGACCGAGGCGCGAGCAAGGCACTCGTTTATCAAGGCACCCGCTTAACTGCATCAGCCCCTACTCGCTTATTTGAAGATGCTTTAACCACACAAGAGTGGCGCGATGCGGGTTTTCATCCGGTTCTCAACGAGCGCATGCAAAACTCAACGGCGAACCTAGATGCTGGCCTTGTTTCTCGCATGTTGATTCAGAAAGAGAATCACCCTCTGCCCGATCAAACACAGCTTGAAGGTTTCGACTTTTCAACCGATCGCGACCAACAGTGCCCAACGATTGAAGAGTATGCTCAATATGAGAGAGATTACCCAACTTGGGGGATGCCTTATGGGATGCCGAATTTAGATAAAACAGAATACGCGACTTTAATGAGTTGGTTGGAAAATGGCGCATTAATGAACGACCACATTCCACTGAATGATGCTGAACAAGAGCTCGTTAATGTCTACGAAAGCTTTTTAAATAAAAGTGATAATAAGAGCCAACTTTCAGCTCGTTACATCTACGAGCACCTGTTTTTATCTCACGTCTATTTTTCTGATCTAGCACAACCAACGCGTTTCTTCACCCTTGTTCGTTCTGCAACACCTCCAGGTGAAGCGGTACAACGCATCACAACTCGTCGCCCTTATGACGACCCAAAAGTAGACCGTGTTTACTACCGCCTCATTCCAGAGCAAGGCACCATTGTCGACAAAACGCACATGCCTTTCGCACTCAATAAGGAACGACTACAAAACTGGAATACCTGGTTTGTCGATGCTAACTACGCTGTAAAACAACTTCCTAGTTACAACATTGATGTTTCTGCTAACCCAATGACTTCGTTTGAAGCGCTGCCAGTAAACTCGCGTTTCCATTTCATGTTAGACAACGCTCAAAACACCATCATGGCCTTTATCAAGGGGCCAGTGTGCCGTGGTCAACTTGCCCTAAATGTGATTAACGACCGCTTTTGGATTTTCTTCATTGACCCCGAGAAAGCCGATTTACCAGAAATAAATGCCTTCTACGCGAGCCAAAAGAAAAACTTAAAGCTACCTAGTGAGCTCAAGAGCAACACTGTGCCTGTCACAAACTGGGTAAGATATGCGAAACAACAAGCACGATACCTAAATGCGAAATCAGACTTCACTAATCAATGGTTCGAAAGTGGCGTGAACCTAGACACTGGCATCATTTGGGATGGCGATGGCGTCAACCCAAATGCAGCCCTCACCATCTTTAGACATTTTGATAGCGCATCTGTTGTGCAAGGGTTAGTTGGCACACAACCTAAGACAGCGTGGATTCTTGATTACGCTCTTCTAGAACGCATTCATTACCTTCTCGTTGCAGGCTTCGATGTTTACGGTAACTTTGGCCACCAACTGATTACACGCATGTTCATGGACTTCTTGCGCCTTGAAGGTGAGAGTAATTTCTTAACCCTTCTTCCTAAAGACGTTCGGCATATTGAGCACTCTAGTTGGTATAAAAACCAAAGCACACAATTAAGCGACTACTTGCAGCGTAATATTGCACCTTTTGAACAACCAACCAGTGTGGTTTACAAAACGGCCGATCCTAAACGTGAACTGCTTAATATGAT
This sequence comes from Vibrio sp. TMPB1044, assembly GCF_030442075.1. Taxonomy (NCBI): domain Bacteria; kingdom Pseudomonadati; phylum Pseudomonadota; class Gammaproteobacteria; order Vibrionales; family Vibrionaceae; genus Vibrio; species Vibrio sp. TMPB1044. The sequence goes on from NZ_JAUJED010000023.1 coordinate 383,175, forward strand.
AAAAGATAAGCTTGCACCTGTGCTTGATAATCGCTTTGATATTGTCGAAACCGGTTTGGGTAGAAAGAATGAAGCACTGCTTAATCAAGTGAATTTGATTAAGGGAGAGGGCCTACGTCATGTTCCTCAGTTAGTGATGATCATGATTGAAGGTGAAAACGGCGAAGAGCAACTGTTCACCATGATTCACAATAACGCCCACAGCAACATTTCTAGCCTTTTTAATGAAGAAGGTAACCGTGATTACGCCAACGACGACTTAACACTCGTACGAGGCGTTGTGGGAAGCTACCCTGCCGCTTACCTTTCATTAACCGAGAGCGAGATACCTGCTCTGGTTAAAACGCTGCAAAACTTAAACACAGAAGAGGACTACGTGGCGATGCTAGACAAGTTTGCGGTACGACGCAGTTCTAGTGAGTTCTGGCCGTTCAGTGATCGAGTGCATCGTTGGTATCAACAAAACCAACCGATTGAGTTTGGTTTATTAGATTACAACCGCTTTGAAAATAGATAATAAGTGGTAAGCCTTGGTTTTAGTTCTAGCTCTGGGAGAGATTAGTTTTGAAAGGCTAGTCGTTCTGAAAGAAGGCTAACTTGCACGGTATAAAAAATCCTCTGACGAGTATTCGTACAGAGGATTTTTTGTTGGTGTGCAGCTTAGGTATTGTTTAAAACAAACTCATACCATTACGCAGAAACATAAGGGAGAAGAGCCTCCAACGAGCCTTTTACCAATTCAGACAAAGCTTGGTCGTTATCTCTATACTGCAATAATGGATCTTCGCTTGCTTCAATGCTCTGACACAAACTGTACAGTGCTGATAAACCCAAGCTACCCGCAGATCCTTTAAGCTTGTGCGCTAAAGACTTCACTTCTCGTCCATTATCGGCTTCACTCGCCTCGACTAATTCATTCAAGGTAAGGTTGCTGCTCTCCTCGAAAAGCACAACGATTTGCTTCATTTTCTCTAACCCAAGGATCGATAGGTCACCCTCGATCACTTTTGAATCAATCAGTTTCACCGGAGCATCCCCTTCATCTTGAGCGTCAGTTGTCGTCGCGTGTTTTGCCAAAACATCAGCCACCTGTGCCGAATGCAGTTCATCATAGTTGCTCGTAATAATACGGTTACCGTTTTGCTTACAAACAGCATCATTTGGATCGGGCTGTGGCAACAATAGTGTTTTACCATCAAGTTGAGCAACGATGAGCTGAGAAAGTGCTTCTTTTTCAAGTGGCTTAGGTAGGAAACCATCAAATCCTGATGCTAAATAGCTCTCGACTTCCTCTTTGAATACGTGAGCTGATACTGCAATCATAGGTGGAACTTTGCGGGTGGCACTTTGCACATGCTGGAGCGCATCATCTTTAAGTTGTTGAATTAACTCAACCCCATCGCAATCTGGTAAGTTAATGTCTACCAATGCAATATCAAACTCTTGTTCACTGAATATGGCTCTCGCTTCTTGCCCGGTTGTCGCTATCACAACATCATGGCCTAAGTTATTCAAAAAGCCTTCGGCAACAATGCAGTTCACCGGATTGTCTTCAATTAGAAGTACTTGCGCTCGAATACACGCTTCAATGACCGGTACTTTCGTTTCTATCATCTCACCGGCTTCAAGTGGCAGTGAGAACCAGAACTGGCTTCCCTCGCCTTCTTCAGAATGAACACCAATATCCCCATTCATTGCCAGCATAATACTTTTGCTGATCGCTAACCCGAGTCCAGTACCACCCGTTTTGTTACGACCGCTATCGGTTTGGGTAAAAGCGTCAAACAGACAAGCTTGCTCGCTTGCATCAATTCCGACACCAGTATCAGACACTTCAAACATCACTCGATTTTGATCTTCGACATCTAAGCTAATGAAGATATCGACCGAGCCACTTTCAGTAAACTTAATCGCATTGCCGACCAAGTTATTTAAGATTTGGCTAATTCGTGTTACGTCGCCTCGCCAATAACGTTGCACGTCACTTTCGATATGGAAATCAAAATTTAGCTTCTTCTCGGCGGCTCGTCCTTCCATTAGCTGGTAGGTGTCTTGAACCATCTGATGAAGGTCAAAGGAAGCCGTGCGTATCTCTAAATGCCCCGCTTCTATCTTGGAGTAATCCAACACGTCATTCAAAATCGCCAGTAAGTTCTTACCGCTGCGGTTAATGATGTCAGCATAGCCTGATTGCAGAGGGTCTAACCCTGTATCTTTGAGCAATCTTGCGGTCCCTAACACACCGTTCATCGGCGTTCGTATTTCATGACTCATCGTCGCAAGGAAAGCGGATTTCGCTCGGCTTGCTTGTTCTGCCGCGTTGCGGGCTTTAGCGTGATTGCCCACCTCGATATTCAACTTTTCATTGGTTTTTTGCAGTTGATAAGTTCGATCAGTAATCAACTCTTCGAGATGCTCTTTGTGCTCTTCAAGCTCGCGTTTCGCTTTTGCTTCGCCCACCGCGACCACTTGCAGTGCCTGCGCGGTGTTTCTGGCGGTAATGATCGCCTCGCCCATATGAGCCAACTCATCATTACCCTTAACCGAGATATCAATATTCAGGCGACCTTGTGCGATAGACATCAAAGCCGATGAGTATTCAGTAAGACGTTTAACAACCGAGATATACACCACTCGCCACACGATAAATGCGACGATTACCAAACCAATAACCGAAATCACAGACAGCGACCATTGAGCCAGATTCAGTGTACTGGTCAACTCATCAACCGCTTCTTTGGTGCTTCGGTTTGAATCATCAACCAGTTGGTTAACCGTTGTATTCAGCTGAGAGAACAACTCCAGCGTGTTTTGCATCAGAAACTCTGACTTCTTGGTGTTCTCATATTGTTCTAACGAAATATCAAACACGACTTGGCGTTTTCTTAGCTCTTCAAGAAGCTGAGACATCTGCGCTGAACGAGTAGGATCTTCGACCGCTTTAACGCGACGTGCCATGATTCTTAGGTTGGATTCAAATTCAGATTGGATTTGATGAATACGCTCAACATTGGTAACTGTCTGTGTTTCTTCAATTTGATTAAGCATTTTAAACGCCAGCAAATGCAATTCGTGTAGGCGTTCAGACAAATCAAGGTCAACCTCAACAAGCGCATCTAGGGCTTGGTAGGCTTTATCCGTTTCTTTGGTTTCTAGCAGGTCGTAAATGTGCGTTACGTTAGCAACTGCAATGGTCGCCGTGTTCAAAACTTGGGTTCGCGTCAGCTGTTCTAGCTCTTCGGCAAGTAGGCGCATCTCTTCAACACGAGACGACAACTCTTTGCTTAACCAAAGCTTACGTTCAACCGACACCCCCAACTCAGCCAGTGTATTAATAACACTTTGGACATTGTTTTCGAGTTTATTGAGGAGTTGAGAATCGAAGCTGTCGACGCCAAGCTCTTTGATGTGCTGAAGAAGCGACTCAAGTTGGTCGAACAATACCGTTCCAGCCTCTTTTCGCTCAGCCTCGTTTCTCGCATTAGAAAGCGTTTGTACCGATGAAATAATACGATTACTCAACTCAGAAACCTGGCGAGCTTCGATCATGGCAGGAAGCGCCGAATCAACGACGTTTCTTTCCGTTTTTGCTACAAAGCTAAAACCAGAAACACCGATCAATGCAGACAATAGAACCAACAGTGCCATCACTAAGAATGAGGCCAGCAGCTTGCGTCCAATACTCGCTGAAGCTAACAACATAAACTCTAAACCTTAAAACGTTCTTCTTTACCCCTGCAGAATACGCTATATTTTGCAGTGTTTCTTATCTAAAACCAATAAAACGGCAATTCATGCTATCTAGACCTTTCACTTCAAAAATTCTTGTCTCACTACTGGCCTCAGTGACCACTGTTGCAAGTGCTAGCGAGCCTTTAAGCCCAATCAAACCCGCAGAGGCCACATCACACAAAGAGAAAATTTGCGCCATTTATCCGCACTTAAAAGACTCTTACTGGTTATCTGTCAACTACGGCATGGTCTCAGAAGCAGCAAAGCAGCAAGTCGAACTCCGAGTTTTGGAAGCTGGTGGTTACCCTAACGTGGCCAAACAAGCCTCACAACTGGTGCTTTGCACACAATGGGGAGCAGATGCCATTATTTTAGGCACAGTTTCGCCTAATGCTTATCACGACAATCTTACAGATTGGGTTGGCTCTACCCCTGTGTTTGCGACCGTTAATGAGTTAACCATCAATGAAGAGCAACAGAAGGTATTGAAAGGCACAGTCGGAGTCGATTGGTATCAAATGGGGTTCAAAGTCGGAGAATTTTTGTCGAAGAGACACCCTAAAGGGTCAGGAGAAACACCTATCGCCCTGTTACTTGGCCCACAAGCAAGTGGTGGCACTAAGCCTGTTGCACTTGGCTTTTATGATGCTATCAAGTCGAGCGATATCAAAATCGCGATCAGCTATTGGGCAGATAACGATAAAGAACTACAAAGAAACTTAGTACAGCAAGTCATTGAGCAACCGGATATTCAATATATTGTTGGAAGCGCTGTTGCTATTGAAGCCGCGATAAGTGAGCTGAGAGCGGCAGGTAAAACCAAAGAAATTGGATTGGTTTCGAGTTACTTAAGTCACGGAACTTACCGTGGCTTACTTCGTAACAAGGTTCTTTTTGCGCCAACAGATAAAATGGTTGAGCAAGGTCGCCTATCGGTAAAACAAGCCGCGAATTACTTGCGCGGACAACCTTATGAAGAACATAACGCACCAACTATCGAAACGCTAACACCGGCAACACTCAAAGATCAAATTATCGCCGACTCATTGTCACCTTCTGAGTTTCGACCGGTATTCAGTGTGAATCCATAGTGCTATATTGGCTGAAGAACTCAAAACAATAAAAACGAAACAATAATTTAGGGAACATTCATGCAAAAAACGACGCGTACTATGCCAACGCATAAGAATATCGCTTTGGTCGCTCATGACCATTTCAAACCTGAGCTACTAAGATGGGTCAAAGAGAACAAAGAAAAACTACAAAAACATTTCCTTTATGCAACGGGCACTACGGGTTCTCTACTGAGTAAAGAGACAGGCTTAGCGATTAAGAGCATGATCAGCGGCCCTATGGGTGGTGACCAACAGCTTGGCGCGCTTATTTCAGAAGGCAAAATCGATATGCTGATTTTCTTCTGGGATCCACTGAATGCCGTTCCACACGACCCGGACGTAAAAGCACTGCTTCGTATCGCAAGTGTTTGGAACATTCCTGTAGCGACTAACCGCGCTACAGCAAACTTTCTGTTTAACTCTTCACTGCTTGAAGAAGAAGTGATCATTGAGATCCCTGACTACGAAGCGTACCTAGCTGAGCGCACGTAATCGCACGTTAAATGTTATCTCTACTGAACAGACTAAAAAGCCTGCTTAATCGCAGGCTTTTGTTTATCTAAATATAGAAATTCTTAGTAAAGGCTATTTGTCACTCCACACCGCCATTTCGTTGCCACTTGGCTCTCTAAAATGGAAACGTCTGCCACCGGGAAAGCTAAAGACCTCGCGGTTTATCTGACCACCAGCATCGATCACATCGCGCTCAGTTTGCTCAAGATCTTCGCTATAGAAAACCATCAGCGCAGCGCCGTTATCTGTATTCGACGCCAGATCTGCTAAATAGAAGCCGCCCATTAAGCCTTTCCCTTCAAAAGCAGAATACTCAGGCCCATAATCTTCAAATTTCCAAGCAAACACTTGGCTGAAAAACGCCTTGGTCGCTGCGATATCCTTCGCGGCAAATTCGATGTAATTGATTGAGCCATGTTCCATATGTATGTCCTTCTACTTTATGTCTGCGAATAAAATACAGCGAAAGCAACTTGAGCCCTTAGTCGACACCTAATCTAAGCGGTTACTTCTTACGAACCACTTGGTAATCAGAACCATGCAGCTCTTGCACAAAGCCAGACCCGTCGCCACTGTGCGTAATCCACACTTTCTCTTTCGCTCGCGTCATTGCTACGTAAAACAAACGACGCTCTTCCGCATAAGGGAACGCGTCTGATGATTCGGTCAATGCGCCATCAATATGCAGCTGTTTCTTCTTGGTCGGGAACTGTCCTTCGTCAACACAAAGAATAATGACAAAGTCCGCCTCTTTACCTTTACTGCCGTGGCAAGTCATGAACTTGATATCAATGGAGGTGAAGATCTTCTTCCAGTCTTCCAACAACTCTGGTTTGTGGTAATGGTTACGTCCAAGTAGCAGCACAGACTTGTTGGTTTTGCCTTTAGCTTGGCGGTTCAATTGATCAAGGATCTTCTCAACTTCTTTGCTTGGCGCACTGTACACCGCCTTCTGTTTCTGTTGCTTGAAGCTGTTAAGTTCTTTCGGAATCTGAATCGGGTTTTCTTGTACAAAGCGATTGGCAACCGCACCTAACTGATTGTTAAAGCGGTAAGTGGTATCGAGGTGATGAATGGTCGAGCTTTCAAATCGACCTTTAAAGCCGGTGGTCAAATCAACATCCGCCCCCGCAAACTGATAAATAGACTGCCAGTCATCGCCTACCGCAAAAATAGAGGCTTGATGCTCAGCTTTCGACTGATTACAAAGTGCTTCAACCAAGGCAAGGCGATCTGGAGAGATGTCTTGGTACTCATCGATCATGATGAATTTCCAAGGAGAAATAAATTTGCCTTTCTCGACATACTGAGTCGCTCGACTGATCATGATTGAGAAGTCGATATGATTCTGTTCTTTCAGTTCTTTTTGCCAAGCCGTCACACATGGCCAACACAGTGAAAGCTCGCTGTTGAGGCGCGTATAGTCTCGGTGATCAATCAGCTGTTGTTGTACTTCTTTCTTCGATAAACCCGATGCATTCAACTGTTCAAGCTGCTTTTCAAGCCAACCAATCAGTTTGAGGTTTGAAACATGACTACCTAGCTCATCGTCACCGGTTAAGTAAGCAATTGGCCATTTAGACAAGTGCTTCTGCCAACGTTTGAAGTTAGTCGGCGTCATCCAGTGCTTTTTCAACCAATCAATACACCACGCCTGACGTTGGTTATCATCAAGTGCTAACGGAGAAATAACCACGCGTTCAGGCTCTACCTGATTGAGGATCTTTAAACCCAACTGGTGGAAGGTGCTGACTTGTACCTTCTCTGCTGATAAACCAATTTTACTATCGAGGCGCTGCTTCATCTCTTCAGCTGCTTCTCGACCAAAGGCGAGCAATAACAACTCTTCAGCTTGAGCTTGATGGCTTTGCAGTAAATACGCGACGCGAGCCGTCAGAACACTGGTTTTACCCGAGCCTGCGCCTGCTAAAATAAGGTTGTGATCATCATTCATCAACACCGCATATTGCTGTGATAAGTTTAGTGGTGACGATTCACATTGTGCAAACAACACTTCCCAGTTTTTTCGCTCGGTCTCTAGCCATTGCTGGTTTCTTTCAGCTTGCTTGATTTCCGTTTCAGATAACCATGGCTGCATTCTCGCGATACGGTTTGGCATACGCTGCGCGGCTTCATCCAGAGTCATAGTCATGCTTTCTAAACCAGCGTTGACCATATCGACCCAAGTGTTGACCTTAGAATGCGGTAGGAAAGCTGGCAATTGCTCTAAACGAGTTAATTCAGCTTCCCATTGAGGAACGTGTTCAGCCAATTGTTCACATTGGGTGTCATGCCACTTCTGATAAGCGGCAACTGACGCACGTGCAAATTGACGACATTGATCCCAAGGTAGGCCTTGTACCAACCAACTGCGCTGTTTTCCATCTTGTTGATTAGCAAAGAATTGCAGCGATCCCCAAAACAATCCGCGTTTGATCGCGATCTTGCCACTCCAAATAGTAAACGGAATACGCTCTTCACTGCCTACTGAAGATAACAGCAAGCGTGGGCCATCAAGTTCAACCTGATGATATTCATTTTGAATAAAAAATTGTGCAGTCTTGTTAGCGCTTAGCTGCATTGGAGTGTGCTCTTAATTAGGAATATTGAATTTATATCATGATGCAATGAGAATTAATAATATCTCACATCTTATCGACGCATTCATGACCACCTAAGGGCAATTATGGATAAGTATCAAATTCTTGTGCTTGATTTCTGTTAGGATTATGGTTTTTAGTGTGTCAAGCGAGCAACTGTGGACTTCTCAGCCAAATTACGCCTCTATTGGGCGAACAAAACCATAAATTACAGCGTATTAATTCTCATCACTCTGCTCGGTGTTGTGGTTCCTGCTTGGTATTATGAACAAAACACACTGATCACTCCTTTGATTTTAGGTGTTATTGCTGCGGCTCTTGCTGAAAGTGATGACAGCTTTACTGGGCGTTTAAAAGCACTCACACTGACCTTTATCTGTTTCGCCGTTGCGGCTTTCTCTATCGAGATTCTCTTCGATACGCCTTGGTTATTCGCGTTAGGGCTTTTCGTTTCAACCTTCTCTTTTATCATACTCGGGGCAATTGGCCCTAAATACGCGAGTATCGCGTTTGGTTCTCTCTTAGTTGCTATCTATACCATGCTCGGTGCCCACGAGAGCACCAACCTTTGGTTTCAACCGCTTCTACTGTTAACTGGCGCCGCTTGGTACTACTTTATGTCGATGATTTGGCAGATAGTATGGCCAATGCAGCCCGTGCAGCAAAACCTAGCTACGGTATTTGATCAAATCGGCAATTACATTGATTCAAAAGCGGAACTATTTTATCCCGTTTCAGATTTAATTCCTCAACCACACCGAATCATTGAAGCCAAGCTCAACGCTAGTACTGTTAACGCACTCAACATGTGTAAAGCGACGCTGCTTAATCGCTCTAAACGCGGGCACATTGATGGACCAAGTGACCGATTCCTAAATACTTACTTCATCGCACAAGATATTCATGAACGCGTAAGCTCAAGCCATTATCGCTATCAAGAGCTGGCAAAACACTTTGAACGCTCTGACGTGTTGTTCCGTTTTAAATACCTACTCGAAGCCCAAGCCACAGCCTGTAAAGAAGTGGCGAGCTCATTAAAGGTTGGTGCGGAATACCAACATGGTGATAAATCTGTACTGGCACTTGATGAGCTTATGTCTTCACTTAACCATCTACACCAACAGAACAAGCCCGAGTGGAAATCGCTGTTAAACCAATTGGATTACTTATTCAATAACCTGGCAACGGTTGAAAAACAGCTCTCAAATATCAGTAACCCAGATGCAGAGAAGATTGAAGAAGGTGTATTAGACGACACAAACCCACACACGTTGACGGCAATGTGGCATAAAATCAAAGCCAACCTGCATACCGACTCCATGCTGTTTCGTCATGCGATTCGTATGGCGATCACGCTGACACTCGGCTACGGAATCATCCAAGGGTTTAATATTGAGCGTGGTTATTGGATCCTGCTAACAACACTGTTTGTTTGCCAACCTAACTATAGCGCTACCCGCCAAAAGCTAACTGCCCGTGTTATAGGCACGGTTGCAGGCCTATTGATTGGCGTACCGCTACTGACTTTCTTCCCTTCCCAAGAGAGCCAGTTGGTGTTCATTGTGATCAGTGGCGTGATGTTCTTTGCGTTCAGAATCAATAACTACGGCTTCGCGACCGGTTTTATCACACTGCTTGTGCTCTTCTGCTTTAACCAGTTAGGAGAAGGCTACGCAGTCGTTCTACCAAGACTAGCGGATACCTTTATTGGCTGTGCCCTCGCCGTACTTGCTGTCATTTATGTATTGCCGGATTGGCAATCGAAGCGACTGCACAAAGTAATGGCGGATGCGCTCGATTCCAATAAAAACTATCTCGCTCAGATCATTGGCCAATACCGCGTAGGCAAGAAAGACAGCCTCAACTATCGTATCGCTCGTCGTAGTGCACACAATAACGATGCAAATCTGACTGCCGCGATCAGTAGCATGTTGGTTGAGCCAGGCAAGTACCGTACATCTGAAGATGAGAGCTTCCGATTCCTAACACTCAATCATGCCCTACTTAGCTATATCTCAGCTTTGGGAGCACACAGAACGCGTATCGATGACGAAGCCACGCATAAGCTAGTTCTTGATGCACACAGAGTAATACACGAGCACCTAGATGCTCTAAATGATCAGCTCTACTCCCACCAAGAACAATGTGAAGTGAAAAATGCTTACGACCCTGAGCTTGATAAACGTTTGAGTGAATGGCGTGAAGAAGATGAGAGCTCTGTCAGAATGGTCCTACAGCAGCTACATTTGATCTATAGAATGCTACCAGAACTGCATACCTTAGCGACCAAATTTGCGGTTAAGGTTAAGATAGATAAACCGTTTGAAACGGAAGTATCTTGAGTAACAAACAAAATACCGTAAAAACAAAAAGATAGAGAAACTGCTCAGATATTGATCGCTAGATGTTTTTATATATTGCTCTATCAAAACCCCAACCTTGATAGAGCAACTACTTGCTTAGCCTTACTCCATAAGGGTTAAAGAGATTTTACATTGTAGGAATTTTCTGACTTTGATTGACCAAGCCATAACTTTGCCTAACATTTCTCGGACAAAAAACGACCACATAAATTTATAGTTGTCCTAGTTTTAGGAAACTTCAAACATCATTTAATATTCACTTAATCTTGTTTGATTTCCTGTATCAGTAGGCTATGCTCTATAGAGCATATAAATTTGAACTAAGGTCACAATATGAATACACAGCAATTTGAAGCATTTAAGCAACAAATACAGCTTCTTAGTCCACAGCAATTGAAAGCGCTTCAAGGCGAGATCGACGGTAATCTTGAAACAGACCAACCTTCTGTGCTAACTGATGAAGAGTTAAACGCACTAAATGACCTGTTCAGTTAATAGACAGACGTCACTATTTTAGCTTAAGTTCACATTTTCACCGTAAATTTCATCTGTTCACCATTGCGCTCAAAATATCGTCCACCTAGACTCATTTCATACGTCAATAAAAGGTTCTGTTATGTCGATATCTGGTATTCAATCTGGTTACGCCATTATTCAGCAGTCAACCAACATGGCTGAAGAAGCCGCAATCGAGCTTAATCAAGCCTCTAAACACTCCTTAGAATCCGACGACGCTTTCCAAACTAGCGATTTCAGCTTTAATCAAATAGAGCCAGAGCAATCCATTTCGTTTAAAGACAAAGAACCTGAGCCTACTTCATCCTCAACTGATGCCCTAATAAAACTGACACAAAGCGCAAGTTATAACCGCATTGGTGCGAGTGTGGTTGATCGTCAAAACGAAGCTATCGGTAGCCTTCTCGACATTCATATCTAAATTTCACTCAAATACAGCCTATATTTCGTGAAACTTCGCTGCTTTTTGCTTCAACAACCACACAAACTGTAACTCATTATATCAGGCGCTTGTTTCTGGTTTATTACTCGGTAGAATCAGCGCAAACCAATTTGCTGCACAAACTTTACTTCATACTATTTATGCCAAAACTAAATCTGCATCGCCGTGACTATGTTTCTATTTTAGGAGGCGACATCTCCGCAGACGAATTAGAAAAAAAGCTTCAGCCTCATTTTGAAAAGCCAGCAAATAAGCTGACACCTAGCCCCTACCTGACAGAAAAGAATCTCACACGTCGTTGGACAGCTCTCGATAATGCAGATTCACAGCAAGAACTGCTCGACCCTCATACACAAAGCCAGATCCAAGCTTATGAGAAAAACATTGAGCACTTTATTGGCACGGTTAAAGTCCCTGTTGGTGTATCTGGCCCACTAAGAGTTAATGGCCTGTTTGCTACGGGTGATTACCTCGTACCACTTGCAACCACCGAAGCAGCGCTTGTCGCATCTTATAACCGCGGCTCAAAACTGATCACCGCATGTGGTGGGGCAAGTGCAATGTTGCTCAATGAAGGGGTAACACGCACTCCTGGGTTTGCATTCCAAGGCTTAGTTGAAGCCGGACAGTTTGTGGCTTGGGCAGTTACCCAGTATGACCAGTTCAAGATCTTGGCAGAATCGACAACTTCGCACGGCAAACTTACCGACATCAACATCAACATCGAAGGTAACCACGTTTACTTGGTGTTTGAATTTCTAACCGGAGACGCTTCTGGTCAGAACATGGTGACCATTGCTACCAATGCTGTATTTGAGTACATCATAGAAAATACTCCAGTGAAGCCCGACCATGCGTTCCTTGATGGCAACTTGTCAGGCGATAAGAAAGCCAATACCCAAACCTTACGCAGCGTTCGTGGTAAAAAGGTAACGGCAGAAGTGAATATTCCTGCAGAGCTTGTCGCGAAATACCTACATACGACGCCAGAGAAGATGGTCCAATTTGGTCAAATGACCACAGTCGGTGGCGCTTTGAGTGGTACTATCGGTATCAATGCTCATTATGCGAATGCGCTGGCGGCACTTTATATCGCTTGCGGCCAAGACGCGGCCTGTGTCGCTGAGTCAGCGATTGGTATGACGCGTATGGAACTCAACAAAGAAGGCGGTTTATACGCTAGCGTGACACTGCCTAACTTAATGGTAGGGACTGTCGGCGGTGGTACCGGCTTACCAAGTCAAAAAGCCTGTTTAGATTTACTTGGCTTGCATGGCAACGGTAAATCACAAGCTCTCGCTGAAGTTTGTGCTGCACTGTGTTTGGCGGGTGAGCTATCAATCGTAGGCGCATTTTGCGCAGGCCACTTTTCACGAGCGCACCATAAGCTAGCTCGTAAATAACCTTTATACAATTTGGCTTGTTCGGTTTTGTCGTTCATGCAAAATCACAAGCCAATCTCAATACGTGAGTCATAAATGGATTACTTACACTTATCGAGGGTGAGCCTTAAGCACCTCACTGCGCTGCATATTATGCTGAACACTCATAGCGTGACTCAAACCTCTGAGCAGCTCTGTGTCAGTCCTTCAAGTGTGAGTAAGACTCTGTCTCAACTTCGTGAGATCCTTAACGATGAGCTGTTCTATCGAGATGGTACTAAGCTCATCCCAACGCCCTTTGCACTGCAAGTCGCTCCAACGGTTCACGCAATTCTTTCTAGTATGAATGGATTGCTTCATCAGAAGAGTTTTGCTCCTGATGAGTATCAAGGCAGCTTTTCACTTTCGATGCGTGAAAGTACCTTCGAGGTGTTCGCGTCTAAGATAAGCAAAATCACCACTAAACTCGCGCCAAAAGCCAAACTCAACATCTATTCAAAGCAACAGCTCGGCTTCGATGCTTTGCTCAGCGGCAAGGTCAACTTGATCTTATTACCCCATGATATATCTCAACCGCCGACCGATAATAAAGAGCTGGTTTGGGAGACGATTCTTCCAGATGAGATGGTTTGTTTAATGGGTGCACACCACCCTCTTGCTCAGCAAGAGCTGACGATTGAAGGCTACTTAGATTACAAGCACATTGGAATTCTAGATAACGAACTGTCTCAGCCTTATTTTGAGCAAAACTTGGTTCAATGCCATAAGCCAAGAGAGATGGCAATATCAGTAGCGGATTTCGGCGCAGCGGCAGTGTTGTGTCATCACACCCCTTTCCTATTCACCTGCTCTAAACAGTGGGCCGAACATGCAAAACAAGCGCACGGTTTAGTGAGCAAGCCACTTCCCTTTGATTACGGTAAAGTGGCTTATAGCTTAGTGTGGAACAAGCCGAACATGAATGATCAGGCGATCAAATGGTTGTGTGACCTGTTTTTGGAAACTGAATGCTCTTAGTAGAAACCTAAGTCTTTTCATAATTGATTATCTAAAGATATTAGGTATAAACCTCAGGGGTTTGCATCGGTCTTTGAACTATGGCGTAGAGCTTATCGTAAAAGCTCTGCATTTGTTGCTCTGTACACTTCGGCCAATCTAGCGCTTCGCCAATCACGCCGTGATGTTGAAACGCATTGAGTCGAATTCGAACATCACTTGGCAGCACCTTTAAATAACGCCCCACCTGTTCAATTTCGTCCTCAAGGTCGCTTTTGTTCGGTATATGCAGCAACCTAACCTCGTGTAACCTCCCTTTATCAGCTAAGTATTTGATGGTCTCAAACACCCTATGATTACCTCTGCCTACTAACCATTGATGTGTTTCCGATTGCCATGATTTTAGGTCTATCATCGCGCCATCAAGATAAGGCAATACCTTGCCCCACCCTTGAAGTGACAGCGAGCCATTACTATCAATAAAGCACGTGAGATACGCTAACTGCGGATCACGTTTAATCGCTTGAAACAGTTCGATGATAAACGGCAACTGCATGGTCGCTTCACCGCCAGAAACAGTAATGCCACTTAAGAAAAACTGATTATGTCTAACGAGTTCAAGCACCTCTGAGACTGTCATTGTGGTAATTTTCGGGCTCGATTTATGATCGCAGATATCGATGCATTGGTCGCAATTGGTGCAAGCAACTGGATCCCATTTTACTTTGCCTTCAACACTGCTCAAAGCGCCACTAGGACAGCCGCTAACGCAGTCACCACAATGGTTACAGTGATTGATTGTGTGGGGGTTGTGGCAAGTAATACAGTCAAAGTTACAGCCCTGAAGAAACAGCACTAAGCGGTTTCCCGGGCCATCAACACAAGAAAAGGTCAGCACACGGCTGACCTTCGCTTGTTTTTCTGTCTTATTATTTTTAACCCTAGCCATTTGAGTTGTTAGATCAGAAATTTTCATAATTCACATTGTTCGCATTCGAAACGCACCATACACATAACGCACGCACGTTAAAGCTATTCGTATGTCGGCGACATCTCTAAGCTCACCACGCGTGGTTTACGCTCTAGTATGCCCGTGTTCTTCGCAGCTTCAGCACCTAAGAAGGTGGTATTGGTGCGTGAGCCTTGCTCGTCGTATTTTGCAATGTCAGACAGCTTAATCATGTAACCCGTCACACGAACCAAATCGTTTGATGCCACGTTAGCCGTGAACTCACGGTAACCCGCTTGAATCGCACCTTTACACAAGTTGAACATCGCTTCAGGGTTAGATTTCACTGTTTCGTCGATGGTCAGAATGTCACTGATGCCCGAGGTGTAGAACTTATGGTGACCAGCGGTAGCACGAACGTAAGAGACTGGATCCGGTTCGGTACCATAAGGAATACGAACACCCGGCGTCACATCTTCATCTAAGCTAATACCGCCTTGAGCATGCAGCAGAGCTTTACCTTCTAACCCATACTTCACTTCAGAGCTTTCAACGATCTCAGCCAGCTTTTCAGAGATACGATGGCCAAGCTGATTAGCCTGTTCATCGTGACCATAGCGTCCTGCTTGGCCTTCTTTCTCCATCAAGATGTTCACGGCTTCAGCCATACCGTAGATGCCGAACATTGGCGCAAAACGGTCTTCTTCAATCAAGCCTTCTTGGGTTAAGAAACCCTCAAAAAAGTTAGATTCTTCATGTAAGAATCGGCTACGCGCATTCATAAGCTCAACCATGACAGCGCTGTAGTTTGGTAGCACTTGCTGCAAAAAATCAGCACTGTCTTCAGACTTCAATGCTACCTGCTTAAGGTTCATACGTACTAAAGTGTTAGAACCACCAGCTAAAGGCAGTGAGTTGTAGCAACTCACAATACCAAATCGTTTATCACCATAAGCCGCAGCATGCGCTGGGTAGTTGGCAATGTGTGGCTTACTGCATTCACAGATGTTGCTCGCCGCATGACGCAGCAGATCATCAGGCGTCACGGCTGGGTCATACATAAAGGTCAAGTTAGGGGCAATCTGCTTGAGTTCAGCATCTACACGTAAAATAGTACGGCAGATAACATTGTCTGTTGGCCCGATATTCACATGCATAAACGCATCTGGCAGCGTGCGGTCCAGCATGATCCAGAACAGCTTAAGCTTTTGATAAAGCTGACCTTCCGTTAACTCGCCAACGAAAGGCATCAACACATCATCCAACTGACCTAAATAAACCGGAATTGATGTTACGGATGGCACGTGGTGGTAGAGGATGGTGAGCATGTTCAATGCTTCATCGAAATTAGTTGCCGCGCTAAGCTCTAAATACTTTGAGCCTTGATGTAAGTATTTAGAATAATCGGGAAGCACATAGCGCGGCTTAAATGGTGCATGGCCTTCGAACATGTCACACAGCACACCTTGTTGTAAGGCTTGCTCTACTTCATTGCTTACCGACATATACGGCAGGCTAGCTTCAGCTTCTAGAGCAAGATAGCTCGACTTCTGTTTTGGTGACAGGTTGGCATCTGAAATGATATTGCTAAAGCGTTGTTGTTGCTCTGAAAGTTGTGGAGAAGCAGATTGGTGGCTCATGATTAAACCCTTGATATTGTTATGGGCTTATTCTATATCTGGCCATTAGATTTCCACTAGTGAAATGTATGCAATGGTATATTTCCAAAATGGAAATACACGGGATGTACACGAAAGATAAACAATAAAGGACAAGAAGAGTTAATAAAGATTTAGCATTAGTGGAAAGTATACCGCCTAAAAGACAAAACCCACATAACTGACCTTAAAGCCGTTAATGTGGGTTTAGTCTTTTAAATGAGTATTCTAAATGCTAACTCAAGCTACGAACGATTACAGGTGAGGAAGCGCTTGCTTGCGTCCAACACCCATCAACACCTTTAACGCTCCTTGTGGAGTGTCAATCGAGAACGGTGTAGAGACTTCAACCACTGCAAAGCCCGCTGCACTCAATACATTCTCTGAGCGCTGTCGGCTTACGCCATAGTCTTCACTATCGTTTTCTAAGTACCAATCCCAGTGTACAAACGTGCCGTCATTCTCAAGCAGCGTGTAAATAAGACTGACTGTGTCTTGTAGATTAGGGATAAAACCACACACCGAAGAGGCTACCACTAGATCAAACTGGTTTCTGAATGCTGGATGCTGCGCTGCAAGTCCGCGCGATAAAATATCAACAACCGGTTCAACGTTAGGTAGCTCTTTCTTATCTAACTCTTCAATCATCCCTTCGGAGATATCAAGTGCAATGATCTCTTTTGCTAAAGGAGATATCTTCTGGCTGAGTAGTCCTGTACCACAACCAAAATCAAGGACACGGGTTCCGTTTAAATCAACGAGCTGTGTTAACTGGTCAAATACGGACTGTGCGAATACTGCGGTCGCGGGATCTTTATCCCAATCAACGGCGTACTCGTCCCATTGTTTCGCCATCATGGCCTCCATCTTTACTTCTTGTAGGTTCGGAACCCCCACAGAGTAAACCAAATTAGTCAATTCGTCATAGAGTTATCATGCAAAGATGGACTATTTCTAAGATAGTCAGCACAATATTCAGATAATATGCACCAACCCCCGCTTAATATGGAAATGAAATGAACCTTTCTCAAGTCCAAGCCTTTTGTTCCGTTGCTGATTTAGGATCAGTTTCTGAAGCCGCACGCCAGTTAGAATGCAACCGAACCAAACTCAGCATGTCGATTAAAGCCTTGGAGAAAGAGTTAGATGTCGAGTTGTTTGTACGTAGCGGAAACCACGTTGAACTTTCTGAAGCAGGCAAAGCGATTTACAAGGATTGCGAAGGCCTATTGGTGACTGCTGCTCGTATTAAGCAAACCTGCTTGCATGTTTCGGGGGAGTTTAACGCGGAAATTTGGATTGCACGAGACGACTCCCTACCTGACGAAATGTGGCAGGACTTATCTCACACCTTAAATAACAAGTACCCTTCTACCTCATTCAATTTTGTTCTCGCATCTAGTGGTGACTTAGCCAACCTGGTCGAAACTCAGCAAGTCGATTTTGCATTTGGTGTAGATTATGAACGTGTCGATGACCCTAGAATTATCTACAACCCTCTTGGTAAGATTCGAATGATGTCTGTGTGCAAAAAAGGGCATGATCTGAGCGCGATGCGACGTGTCTCTGATGAGGTGTTAAGAAATTCTATGCAAGCTACCATGGTTTATCTCAATGAAAAGGACAACCCTGAGCTTGAGCCCTTCTCTCGCCGTTACATCGGCTTTTCTAGCTTCGACTTTATGTTGGATACAATTTTACGTGAAGAGGCGTGGGGTGTAATGCCAGAGCCATTGATTCGCCATTTATTGCGTGAACAAGAGCTAGCCGTGATCAAACACACCTACGGCTTAACGCAAGAAGACTACTGTATGTTCACTGCAGCGGGCATGGCAGAACACCCTGGAATGAATTGGTTGGCCGACCAGCTTAGTGATTACTTGTTTGATTTCTAGACGGACGACTTTTACTCCATACCTAAGTCTTGCTCTAGAAAACCATCACGTGATCAACCAAGTAACGCCCGTCTTCTTCAACCAACACCATTTCGGCTACAAACTCGCCTTTTGCAATGGCGTACGCTTGTTTCCATACAAAGGCGATGGAATCTGAGCGTCTAAATAGCGCAACTTGCTCCCGTTCAGCAAAAAAACCATTACTGTGCTGATAATGGTGACACACCTTTTCTAAATATTCTGGCGTAACGATATCCTTCATTCGCTGCGTAAAATCTCGGCAGTGTTGAGCATGGTCAACCTTGGTTGAACCTTCCATCAAGTTATCCATGATAGGCGTAGCAATCTCCCATAACTCGCTGTCATTGAGGTTATCAAACTTCATATTTATCCACTCCTTGACCCAGATGTCATACAGTTACAACTGAACGATTTACGCGACGTATTCGAATGCTAGCGTTCCCTTTATCGATATGCTTAAGTTTATGTAAACATTGAGCTCACAAAGCTGTGCGACACTGATGACTGATATATTTCATTAATCATAAACCATCTATTCTCAGTTGCACACATCCCTTAGAAAACAGTCATCGTCAACTTTATTGACACCTAAAAATCAACCTAAACCACTGAATTACAATGATTTAAATGAACTAATTAAATAGTACATATAAACGTCATCAGATAAGGTTTGTAAAGTTAGCTCATTATTAGAACAATGAAGTTATCAAAAACATCTGGAAAATATTATGTGTGACAGGAAAAGCCAAAACGAAAATCGAGTACTATTGTTCTCAGCCCTTTTAGCATCAGGCTTCGCTATTGGCGGATTGGTGTTGGGTCTTATCGTTGGCTCTCTGGTCATAGTATTTGACGGTGTCTATTCTCTTATCAGCTTACTGTTAACTTTATTGTCACTAGCTGCTTCAAAATACATTAACCGCCCTTCAGATAGAGAGTTTCCGTTCGGTCGAGCTATCATCGAACCGATTGTGATTGCGATTAAAGCCGTGGTGATTCTACTTGTGGTTGGTTATTCGCTTTACTCTGCGATTGGTGCCTTGATGACAGGCGGTCGTGAGGTCGATGCTTCTATTGCAACTCTGTTTGGTATTTTCAACGTGTTGGGCTGTGGTTATGCTTGGTGGTACATCGCGAACAAGAGCAAACGTATCTCTTCA
This sequence comes from Vibrio sp. TMPB1044, assembly GCF_030442075.1. Lineage (NCBI taxonomy): Bacteria > Pseudomonadati > Pseudomonadota > Gammaproteobacteria > Vibrionales > Vibrionaceae > Vibrio > Vibrio sp. TMPB1044. The sequence continues at coordinate 402,517 of NZ_JAUJED010000023.1, forward strand.
GGTCTTATTCAAGCGGAATCTAAACAGTGGCAGATGGATACACTATTGAGTGTCGCGGTAACGGCTGGTTTCGTCGTAGCGTGGGCAATGACATTCTCACCTCTTGCATCATACGCAGTATATGCCGACCCAATGATGATGTTGCTGATGTCTTTCTACTTCATCAAAGTGCCATTCGACATGTTACGAGAAGCGATGCGTGAACTACTGATGATGTCGGCAACCAAAGACATTTGTGATGCGGTAGATAAAAACGTTGTCGCGGTAGACAAAGAAGCGGATCAAGATTTAGAGCTAATGGGCGTGACTAAGGTTGGTCCTGAGCTAAGAATCAACGTTGATATTCATACCAATGACCAAGATGCAATTACGGTTGATGATATTGAACGTACGCGCCGCCAACTTAAGCGACGCTTATCGAAGATGCCTTATGAGCTTCAATTGAATCTCAATATCGCGAGTTAAGAATCGAGAGTTAAAAAAAACAAGAGTTAACCCATCAACCTCTGGTTAACTAAGACTCTGATTGAACCTTTTTAGAAGCCGACGCCGTAACCGTCGGCTTTTTGTCTCTGGTTACCCACCAGCAAGCTAAAGAGCCAATCGTCACCATACAAACGCCTTGCCAAAACGTCATGCTCAGTGACAACCCCAAAATCATAGAAGACAGTAAGGTCGCAAAAATAGGCGTGAAATAGGACATGGTCGCTAGGAAGACCATATTGCCGCCAAGTATCGCGGTATTCCAAAGTGCGTAACCTGCGCCCATACACACACCGGCTAACACTAAGTCAATTGCAGCACTGGTTGTCATCACCATGCCGGTTTCGTTACTCACTGCGTATTTGATCCACAAGGTGATTGCAGTCGCGATAAAGAACAGCACGATCGCATTCTGTCCTTTCGCCACTTTCTGAGTGTAATTACAGTAGACCGCCCAAATAATCGCGCCGAAAAACGCCATTGAATAGGTTTTAGGGTTGGTGGCAATATTGGCAGCGATTTGATCAACAGAAAGCCCCTGATCGCCACTGATACTCCAAGCCACACCAAAGAAGGCTAAGAAAATACTTGGGTAAACCAACCAGTTAATCTTTTTATCGCTGAGCAATACCGCGAACAACACCGTCAATGCAGGCCATAAGTAGTTGATAACGGCCATTTCCAAGGCTTGATGTCGGTTGTTTGCCATCCCTAAAGCCAGAGCTAAGAAGATCTCATAACAAACGAACAGAGCACCACCAATCAACAGGTATGACTTAGAAAAGCGCGACAGCTTAGGTAACCCCATAACACAGACCAACAACAGTGAGCTCACTGTATAAAGACTGGCGGCGCCACCAATTGGGCCCAGTTGTTCTGATACGCTACGAGACAGCGCGATTAAGCAGCTCCAAAGTAAAATGGCAGCAATGCCGTAGCAGCTATGGCGATGAGATTTCAGCACGCCTCTTCCTTATTTTTATTGTAATGGGGTAATCAAAGCGAGCTTAAAGCAAAGGTAGGCTTAAACGCCACTATCGATAAGTTGCAGTAAGTAAAAATAAGTAGCCGAGCACATAACTGTACTCGGCTATCAATCATTCACTCAAAAATCTAAAAGCAATTAGCAATTAGCAATTAGCAATTAGCAATTATGCTAGTAAAAGAGCTTGCAGGTCAGCCAGAGACTTAACCTGATAATGAGGGTTAATTCCGGCTGGCGCTGCCTTTTCTTGACTATTTAACCAACAGGTTTCAATACCAAAATCTAATCCGCCTAGAATATCGGAATGTGGGTTATCTCCGACCATCAATACTCGTTGCTTAGATGGTAACCCGATCAGCTTATGGGCATATTCAAAAATTTGTGCATCCGGTTTGGCTACCCCAACCTCTTCAGAAATTATCACGTGCTCAAAGTAATCCGTCATTCCTGTACGCTCTAAACGAATTGACTGCAGCTCTGTAAAACCGTTAGTGATGATGCCCATGTTCACTTTGCCTTTTAAAGACTCCATCAACTCTTGTGCACCCGGTAATAAAGAGCAGATATCCGCCATCGCTGTTAAGAATGCACTGTTTAAAGCAGCGGTTGTTGTCTCTAATTTCTCAGCCCAGCTTTCGAAGCGCGTGTGTTTCAGTTGATCAGCCGTAATGCGACCATCTTGATAGTCTACCCATAGTGGTAGGTTAACTTCTTGATAAACGGAATAATCCTGTTCGTTGAAGTCCACACCAAAACGAGAAAACATCAGCTTCATTCCCTGATAAGCATCAAAATGGAACAAGGTTTCATCTGCATCAAAGAATATCCAGTCGTACTTCATTTTATTTCCTATTAATCACGCTGTTGAGCTGCGTTTATCTTTAGTTGTTCATTGGCTCAAAGACCAGATGTTCATTCTACTACCAATTTTGTGAGCCTGAATATAGTTCTAATAATTTATAGAAAACAAGCCACAAGTCATGATGTATCGCAAATTTTGCCACATATTAAACCAATACCATACAATAAATACACTTAGGTACCGGGAGGTACTATGAAGCACTTTTTACCATCGTCTGTCATGCTTACCCCTTTTCTTGTCAAATACTATGACGAGGAGTCAGAAGACACGCTTGATTCTGAAGAGTCACAAGAACCTGAAATTGAATGCAGCGATGACTCAGATAAAACGTCGACACCAACCTAACTAGAGGAGTTTTTAATGAAAAACCTTATTTTTCATTGTTATAGAGCGCCATACTGTCTCTAATTTAGTCGATTTATCGCGATCTATTACTGACAATCAACACAGCCAAAAACCATGAAAACGATTGCTATATGAGCCCTATCACAACGACTAGCCACAAAGTGGTAGTTCGAATTCAAAGTTGTTCCAGATCAATGGTCGACCACTTGAATGCCGACAACATGTAGGAAATTAAAAATCATAATTAACGGAGTTTTCCAATGTCTACTGCATTTTACATCCCTACAATCAACTTCATGGGTACTGGCTGTCTGAAGGATGCTGCTGATAGTATTCAGTCTCAAGGCTTTAAAAAAGGTCTGATCGTAACTGATAAGATCTTGAATCAAATTGGTGTAGTTAAGCAGGTACAAGACCTTCTTAGCCAGCGCGGCGTAGACGCAGTTGTATTCGATGGCACTCAACCAAACCCAACCATCACGAACGTTAACGATGGTCTTGAATTACTAACTGACAACGATTGTGATTTCGTTGTTTCTCTAGGTGGCGGTTCTCCACACGACTGTGCAAAAGGCATTGCTCTGGTTGCTTCTAACGGCGGCAAGATTGCAGACTATGAAGGCGTAGACCAATCTGAAAAGCCAATGATGCCTTTTATCGCTATCAACACTACGGCTGGTACAGCATCAGAAATGACACGCTTCTGCATCATCACTGATGAGGAACGTCACATTAAAATGGCGATCGTTGACAAGCACACAACACCGCTTATCTCAGTAAACGATCCTGAGTTGATGCTTGCTAAGCCTGCGTCACTAACTGCTGCAACCGGTATGGATGCGCTAACCCACGCAATCGAGGCTTACGTTTCTATCGCAGCAACACCAATCACAGACGCTGTAGCGATTAAAGCGATTGAACTTGTACAAGCGCACCTAAGAACTGCAGTGTCACACGGCGAAGACATTGAAGCGCGTGAGCAAATGGCTTACGCACAATTCATGGCTGGCATGGCGTTCAACAACGCGTCACTGGGTTACGTTCATGCAATGGCGCACCAACTGGGTGGTTTCTACGACCTTCCACACGGTGTATGTAACGCTATCTTGCTACCACACGTTCAACGCTACAATGCGCAAGTTTGTCCTGAGCGTCTTCGTGATGTTGCAAAAGCAATGGGCGTGAATGTGGAAGGCATGACAGCAGAGCAAGGTGCAGAAGCGGCTATCAATGCGATTGTTCAACTTGCAAACGACGTGAACATCCCAACGGGGATCGCGCAACTTGGTGCTAAGCTCGAAGACATCCCAACTCTGTCTGACAACGCACTGAAAGACGCTTGTGGTTTCACAAACCCTAAACAAGCGACTCACGAAGAAATTTCTGCGATTTTCGAAGCGGCAATGTAATCTAGAAATATATACAAAAACGAAACGTACAACGGGCTCTTTAAGAGCCCGTTTTCTCATCCTAAACTAAACCTTCCCTGCTAATTTAGGTCAACCAGACCCTACTAACTAATACAACCTTTCCTATTTGGCCTCACAAGATTTAACGGCGACATCTCGTGATGAAAAGTTCGCATTGTTTAAATTGCTTGGTTATAGTCAACCTATTGATATATAAAATGACATATAGGTTCCATTGAGTCGTTGGATAGTTAGCACTTCATTATTGGCATCACTCGCTACCCACTCTGCCCTCGCGGAGGAAAAGGACGAGTGTCACAGCCAGCCGCTGGAAGACACACGTGTCGAGAAAGCCTATCACTTCCTAAACAGCAGGTTTTGTCAACCCGCAATCTGGTTCGATAGCTTCTTTGTTGATGACCGTATTACGGAAGATGCTAGAGCTGGGACCTCGGTGCGTTGGTACAATGATTTCATCTATTCAGAAGGTGGTGATGTAGATTACTCAACCAAGCTCAACGCACGCTTGCATTTACCCTTTGTTAGCAAACGCCTCAAATTGATTTATGAATCGGTTAGCGATGAAGAGTTCTTGGATTTCTTCCCACAAGATTCTGAGGAATTAGAAAGTGCACTTGGTCTGCGTTACGACGCCTATGCCAAGGGATATAGCAGCTTCAATATTAAGGCGACATTACGACCACGTATCGAAGCTCGCTATCGTTTTACCTACCCTCTCACAACCGATGCGGTATTCAGGCTTACCCAGCGTGTATATCAAGAAAAACAAGAGACTGGCGAAATCACTGACATCGATTTTGATCTTTCCTTAAGTGATGATTTCTTGGCTCGATGGTCAAGCTTTGCAGGTTATAACGACGATCTTAAAGGTTGGAACTATGGTACGGGATTAACCTTGTATCACTACCTTTCTCAAGACCAGGCGCTGCAATATAGCGCCACGATTAATGCAACAGATGAGCCTTATAATCATTACGAATACGCTCAAGTTTCGATTACCTACCGACAAAATGTATGGAAAGAGTGGCTGTTCTACGAACTCACTCCTCGTTATCAATGGGAACGAGAGCCCAATGAGAAACATACCGAAGAAGCGAACATCACCCTTCGGCTTGAAGTCCTGTTTAACAATGTCTAGCTCAAGCACGTTTAGTTATTGTTTGTGATATGAGCATCGAGAGATAAAAACAGAAGCACAAAAAAAGCACATCATGCGATGTGCTTTTCAATTCTATAAAGCTCAAATTGAAGCCTTAACCTTTATAATTTCTCACTCGTGCCGCTTCTGCTTCACGTTTATCGACAACCGTCTTACCGATTGGCGCCAACGAGATAACCGCTAGTTTAAGGTGTTGAATCGCGAACGGAATACCGATGATGGTAATGAAACAAGCCACAGCTGACATGATGTGACCAATAGCCAGCCAGATACCCGCAAACAAGAACCAAATAATGTTACCAATCACACCTAGCGGACTCGTGCCAATGTCCATTTCATTGGTCAGCTCATCACGAGAAATTGCTTCCTGACCAAATGGGAAGAATGAGAAGTTACCCATAACAAAACATGCTCTGCCCCATGGAATACCAACGATGGTTAGGAATGCGAGCAGTCCGAAGAACCACCAAGCTAGCCCCATAAATACGCCACCGAACAGAAACCAAATGATGTTGCCTATTGTTTTCATTCTGTATTCTCCAAATCTTTGAATGCTGTTTATTTAATATGCCGAGTAAGGCATTGATTGTTGTAATAGGTTCATTATTGTTGAACCTTTATGAACCGTTTATGAATCACTTACATTTTATGTGATTGATACACGCCACGAAACGCCAAATCCGCATAGGGCAATTTGAATTTATTTGATACCATTCAGTTATCACCTAAGCACCGACTCAACAACGAATTTAAGGCCGAATCTATGAACAATACAGAGCAACCTAAAAAGAAAATGAAGAATTGGGTGCCTATCGTCTTCTTCGGACTTCTAAGCACAGTTCCAGTATTCATGTTCCTAGTCGACGTCTACATCAACCAGTATATGTAACAGAACCGTCATCCTAGCTGCATAAATGGATACCGGACCAACGGTCTGTATCCATTTCCACTAGATCATTTCTTCTGCAGTCAGCTCTTCTGTAATCAAATCAGCTCTTCGTTAATCAAATCAAGAATGTCGATCAACTCATGATCAGGCAGATTTAATAAGTTATCCCCTACATACCACTCAATTTTACATTGGTTTGGCAATTCGCTAATCGCTGGATTTCCTATCCAAATCTTATGCTTCTTAGCTATATTGTCGCGCAGGATAATGCCATCCTCAAAACTCACGGGTAAATAGAGGTGAAGCATGTTTACTTGGGGTTGCTGCGGGTTCACTTTGAACTGAGGGTAATCTTGTAGGATTTGATAAACCTGTTTGGTGCGTTCGTATAAAGCGGGCATCAGTTCTAATCGCTCATCAAACTGCATTGCAGCTGAAACCACATAAGGCGTTCGATGATAAACATTGCCACCTTGACGCTTCATCCACGCAGATGCTTTCGCTACAAAGGCTTTATCGCCTAGCAGCAACGAACCGCCAAGACCATTGAGACCTTTATACAGTGAAACGTAAGCACTACCGAAACCCTTAGAAATCTCACTGTATGACTTTTGATAATACGCGCCACACTCCCACAAACGCGCACCATCCATATGAAGGTGGATCGATTGTTCTTTGCAGTACTGCTTGATCGCTTCAAGCTCTTCCCATTCAGGTAATTGACCGCCAATTTCTCGCATGGGCAACTCATACAGCGCCGCCGCGATTTCATCTGGCCACGCCTTCAGGTCATCAACAGTCCAAGTGCGAAAAACGTTGCCGACTGGAAGCACGTTGAAGCGATTTTGGAGCTGATACCCTTGGCGTTCATGGCGCATAATATGGCTGGATTCGTGCATCGCCACTACTGGGTTTCTTTTTTCTTGGCAAGCAATCTCTAACGCTGTCGGTTGATTCATTGTGCCAGTAATCACAAACACGGCGGCCTCATAGCCGAGCAAATCAGCCACTTTGTTTTCAAAACTCTCAATAAAATCGCCATCACCATAGGTGTCGTGCGCCACATCATGTGTTTCGCACCATTCAGCCATTTGCGCGAAGGTTTGGGCTGGTGTTGGATCGAAGTGGCCAGAAAGCAGCAAATTACATTGTTGACGCAAGTCCGTGCTCATACCTTTTCCTTTATTCATTGTCGTTCTATGTAGGGTGATTGAATTATTTACGTTAGCCTTCAACGGTGACATAAAGTGCACCTATTCGCTTTTATTATTAGCGAATAATTAGTTTTACTTAGTCATCGGCTGCGTATGCCGGAAATACTCAAGTGGACGGATGTTTTATATATTTAAGTACCTAAAAACACACGCATCCAACTAGATAAGTATGGGCTAATTCGTTGTTGTTCAACCATTCTTCTATTATTGTATATCTATAATTCCAATAAATATTATTCGTTAATGGACAAAGAGGGCTATATGTCGAAAAATCGAGTCTTGGTGCTATTCGCCCACCCTTCTCAGCATCGCTCTGAAGCTAACAAACCCTTATTTGAGCAAGCCAAGCGTATTGAAGGCGTCACCTGTGTCGACCTTTATGCTGAATACCCAACCTTCAAGATCAATATCGATCGTGAGCAGAAACGCCTGTTGGACCATGACATCATCATTTTTCAGTTCCCACTATATTGGTACTCAACACCCGCGATTCTTAAAGAATGGCAAGACCTCGTCCTAGAATACGGATTTGCTTACGGCACCGACGGTAATGAGCTGCAAGGCAAAAGCTTGTTATGTAGTATCACCGCTGGCGGCAAAAAAGAGGCTTATCAAACTGACGGTTATAACCACTTCACCATCCGTGAACTGCTTCACCCAATTGAACAAACGGCGTCTTTGTGTGGGATAACCTACCTCGCACCCTTTGCTCTGTTTGGTTCACGTACCGCTTTGGAAGAAAACCGCATTCAAGAGCATGTCGATAGCTATAAAGTGCTGTTAGAGGCGCTGGTTGCCGGCGACATTAATATCAAAAAAGCCAGCAATGCAGAAAAGCTAAACCACTACGTAGAAGAACTAATGGCAGAGGTTAAATAATGACGGGATATTTTCTACAAGCGTTTATCTACTTAGTAGCAGCTGTCATTGCCGTACCTATTGCCAAAAGGCTTGGCCTTGGCTCTGTATTAGGTTATCTCATTGCTGGTGTTGTGATTGGTCCGATCATTGGCCTAGTGGGTGAAGAGACCACAACCATTCAACACTTTGCCGAGTTCGGGGTGGTCATGATGCTGTTCTTAGTCGGCCTTGAACTTGAGCCTAAGATGCTTTGGGCGATGAGAAACCGTCTTATGGGACTGGGTGGCCTGCAAGTTGGCGGCACTACCGCGATTGTTATGGGTATTGCCCTATTCTTCGGGCAACCTTGGACGATTGCACTCACCATCGGTTTGATCTTCGCACTGTCATCAACCGCTATTGTTCTACAAACGTTCAATGAAAAAGGGCTATCTAAGACAGAAGGCGGCAAGAACGCTTTCTCAGTTCTACTGTTCCAAGATATTGCCGTCATCCCTATGTTGGCGTTTATCCCTCTATTGGCGTTGCCAGAATTAATTGAAGCTGCACAAAGCGCGGTTGCTTCGGCTTCTGATCACCATGAAGAGTTAAGCCTTGTTGCTGGCCTACCCGGCTGGGCTTATGGCCTTGTGATCACGGCATCTATCGCGATAGTTGTTGTCGGCGGGCACTTTTTGAGTCGTCCACTGTTCCGCTTTGTGGCAAGCTCAGGCCTGCGTGAAATCTTTACTGCAACCGCACTAATGTTGGTGATTGGTATTGCTGCATTAATGAGCCTAGTCGGCCTATCACCGGCTTTAGGTACTTTCCTTGCTGGTGTGGTATTGGCCAACAGTGAATTCCGCCACGAACTTGAGTCTAATATCGACCCGTTTAAAGGGCTGCTTCTTGGCTTGTTCTTCATTACCGTAGGTGCTGGCATCAACTTTGATGTTCTATTCAACGACTTTGGTTTGATCATTGGCCTCACCCTTGGCGTTATGCTTCTTAAAGCCTTAGTACTATTTACGTTGGCGTTGATCTTCAAAATCAAAAACAGTGACCGTTGGCTGTTTACATTGAGCTTGGCGCAAGCCGGTGAGTTTGGTTTTGTACTACTGAGCTTCTCTGCTCAAAACCACGTACTACCTGCTGACATTGTCCAAACATTGTCGCTGGTTGTAGCACTTTCAATGTTCCTAACACCAGGGCTGTTCATTCTATTTGATAAAGTGATTCTGCCGCGTTACGAACAAAAATCGAACGACCGCGAAGAAGATACTATTGAAGAGAAAGGCACCGTTATCATTGCGGGCATTGGTCGCTTCGGCCAAATCGTTAACCGCTTATTGGTGTCGAATGATGTCAATACTGTGGTTCTGGATCACCAAGCGAACCAAGTAGATTTGTTACGCTCCATCAATATCAAATCTTACTTTGGTGATGCGACTCGTCACGACTTATTGCATACCGCCGGAATCGAAGAAGCCGCAATGCTAGTAGTAGCGATCGATAACCAAGACTCAAGTGTTGAATTAGTGAAGTACGTTAAACACACCTACCCTAAAGTGAAAATCTTAGCCCGCGCATTCGACCGTGGTCATAGTTATCGCTTACGAGAAGCAGGTGCAGATTCTGTAGTGTCCGAAACTTACCACTCTGCACTTGAAATGGGAGCAGAAGCCTTGCGCTCTTTAGGGCACCACCCATTCTTCGTCGAGCAGCAAAAATCGACGTATCAACGTGTTGAGAGCCGTAAGTCTGAAAAGCTTTACCAAGCTTGGTCTGAAGCGGAAGAGAACCCGCGCTACGACAACAACTATCGACAAATCTTCATTCACCTTGAAGAAGCAATGAAAGAAGATATGAAAAAAGACCGTTCAGACAAGCACTCTCGATCTGAACGAGGTTGGACACCGCCACCGAAAGGTTATGCAGATGGCTTTGAGGAAGAAGAAAGCTAAGCGAAAATTCTAATAAACACTCTAAGTTACCATTCAAAAAGCGGCTCTCGAGCCGCTTTTTCATTGTCTAGACACAAACAGCGCGACCAATGAAGCCAAATCACTAGACCTAAATCAGATGAACCACGAGATTTATGTGATCCAGTTATAATTTTCAATCTCAAGCTACCCGTCAAAAATGAATTCAGTTTTTACAATTATGAAACATTACCTCATTGCATAAACCATACCTTAAGAAGGGTTATATATGCACTCATTTTAGCGACTCACTTACCCGCTAAAATCGAAATGACCAGTTTCAGGGGTTTGAATAACATTGCATATATCAAAATTAGCCTGTCTCATCCCAACGAAATCATTCACAAAACCAATAAATTACGCACAGCATTCACAAATATAAGCCATTTGAGTTAACACAAACGTTTCAAAGTATGTCTATCGTTACAATTTGTAACGAGTGGAAGTTATCGGTATAGTCCTGCAATTCAAAAAGTGAGACCTTTGCGCTCACCTTAAAGGAGATATAATAATGATTACTAATGATGCTGTAATAATGGGCATGTTAGCTGTTATTCTTGGCGGTGTTTTTATCACGGAAAGTAGCCAAAATAGCGCACTGAAAAAATTCTACTCGTTCGTTCCGGGTCTATTGCTCTGTTACTTTGTTCCTTCATTGTTGAACAGCTTCGGCATCATTGATGCGTCAAACTCCAAGCTATACTTCGTAGCAAGTCGCTACCTACTGCCAAGTGCATTAGTTCTTCTGATCATCTCAGCTGACCTTCGTAAAATCTTTGGTCTTGGCTCTAAAGCCGTGATCATGTTCTTAACGGGTACTGCCGGCATCATCATTGGTGGCCCATTAGCGATTCTGATTATCGATCAAGTTAACCCTGATCTTGTTTCGGGCGACGTATGGCGTGGCCTAACGACTGTTGCCGGTTCTTGGATCGGTGGCGGTGCTAACCAAGCAGCAATGAAAGAAGTGTTTGAGGTTGATGACCAACTCTTCTCTGCGATGATTACGGTAGACGTTATCTGTGCAAACATTTGGATGGCTGTGTTGCTTATCATGGCGGGTCGTCAGAAGAAGATTGATGCTTGGCTTAAAGCAGACACTTCATCAATCGAAGAGCTAAAAGAGACGGTATCTAAATACCAAGAAGAGAACGCTCGCCCAACGACGACAACTGATCTAATGAAGATCACTGCGATTGCCTTTGGTTTGACTGGTCTAGCTCACTTGTTCAGTGACCTTATCGCACCTTGGATCTCGACCAACGCTCCGGAACTTGCGAAATACAGCCTGACATCTGGCTTCTTCTGGTTAATCGTTATGGTAACGACGTTCGCTCTTATCGCTTCATGCTTTAAGTCGACACGCAGCCTTGAGCACAGTGGCGCGTCTAAAGTAGGTTCTGCGTTCATCTACATCTTAGTTGCGACTATCGGTATGCAGATGGATATTACCGCAATCTTGGACAACCCTGGTTACTTCTTCATTGGTATCACATGGCTAACTATCCACGCTCTACTTATGATTGCGATGGCGAAGCTAATCCGTGCTCCACTGTTCTTCATGGCAGTCGGTAGCCAAGCTAACGTAGGTGGCGCGGCATCGGCTCCTATCGTAGCGGCGGCATTCCACCCAGCATTGGCACCAGTAGGTATCCTGATGGCGGTATTGGGTTACGCTCTAGGCACATACGGCGCTTACATTTGTGGCCTTATCATGCAGGCTGCGGCGGGTTAATTGAAGCTCACTAACCCAATAACACAAAGGCAGAACGATGATCGTTCTGCCTTTTTCACTTCTACTCTTTCACACTTAAATTAATCAAGTAAAGACGCCAGTTTATTTTCCACCACAGGGCTAATATTAAAGCTCAACATAAAGTCTGGACGCGTCTTTTCATCTTTCTCGATATAGTAATTCGCTTCAATGCCCAACTTCCAAGGGCGTCCGTTCAGGACAGCAGTTTTACTAACGCTGATATTTAACGGAATTTCCGCCTGATCCTTATTCCAGTCATACGAGAATGTCGGCGCAGAGCCTACCGTCCAACCGCCTCCTAAGATCTCCACCCAAAACACTTGTGTCGACGTCCTGTTGATTCGAGTATCAGAATGATCGGCTCCGTCTCCAGACACGCCATATAAGTGGTTTGGAAATATGCCTACAACTCGCTCACTACTCGCATTCCCGAACATGAACTCAGGCCCGATAGCAAATTGATCCGCCGTTAAGTCACTGCTGCCCGTAGGCAACGAAGCAAAGAGACCGAAAGCGACAATAGTACCGCCCTCCATTTTAGGTGCATAAGCTAAATCAAATGAGATGTCGGTAACGCCAGACTGATCCATACGCTGCGAGCTTGCTGGTGTATCTACATGGAAATCATTCTGAACATAAGAGATAGCCGGACGGAAGATTACTTTATCTCCATTATCCATAGGAAAAGGCAGTGTCGGCTGCAATACGGTTGCGAAAGTATCTCCTCCACCATCGTATCCACCTGAATACTGGAGTTTTAAATTGAGGCTAGCGTAAGCTGTGTTTGGGTTTGCAAGTTCCTTTGCTGCCTGCTCTGCTGCTTGATCGTTTTCGGCTTTCGAAATATCGACATCAGCGCTAGCAAAATTCGGCGTTAATAATATTCCAGTTATTATCAGTGCAAGTGGTTTACAAGCCATGAGCCCTCTCTTCAATAGTCAAAACAATAATGTGTAACTGCTTATTAAGTATTTTAGAGATTACTGCGCAGCAAAATGGCCATTAAGTGACAGAGAGGTGAGTTGATCGTAAGTAGAATTTAGATACAAAAATGCCCCAAATTTCTTTGAGGCATTTAGATTTTGGAATTAACTCAGGGTTTCCCCTATCAGCTTATTCCCAATCAAGGATCACCTTACCAGACATACCAGATCGCATCATGTCGAAGCCTTTCTGGAAGTCGTCCACTTTGTAATGGTGAGTAATAATTGGTGTTAGATCAAGGCCAGATTGAATCAAAGAAGCCATTATATACAATGGGAAATTAAGTTATTTAGAAACATAAACTTGCAAACAATCAAATTTGATAATGGCGACAAACTGGCGACATATTTTGAGCTATCAGATGAAAACCAAGTCAGTAATATGGTTTTTCTCGTCTAATTTCCCATTGAGTTACTAAAGATTAGTAATACCTATCACAAAATATGTCTTGTCAGCACACTATGATTTCGACTTAACGCCATTACATCATCTACCAACTTCTCGATTTGCTTTTGCTGCATTTGCATTCGGCCTTGAAAGCTTTGGTATTCACTTTCATCCACAAACGCTAGGCCGTATTCTCTCGCTTGTTGCTTAAGTAATTGCAGTTCTGGGGTTTGACTACGCAATTCATTTGTTAAGTCTTGTTTTAGTATTCTTTTTGCCAACGCATGTTCGAATCCATGCTCTTGGAACCAAGTACTGCTGTTGAATACGGCATTGTAGTGCACATGAACATTTTGGCTTGTTACGTTTTTCGCCTTCGCCAACTCAAAAATTAAGTCGTTTAAGGAGAGGTCTTGCGGAACGGTTGGAGTTGGAAGGGCTGGAACTGTGGGCATACTGTCGAACGCACGAATTACACTCAGGTGGAATTTTGGGCTAATCCACATCGCATAAGAGTAAACAAGTTCTTTGCATACCCAAGTCCCCGTATTACTACCACCACGTTTGGTGTTTACAGCAAAGCAGGAATTACTGCTTTGCTCAATTTCATTAACCAGTTCTTGAGTTTGCTGATTCTTGATAAAAATACTTGGACGATGTCGATTGTGTCCACCACTCGCTTTATGCAGATCGTTTAGCGAATACAAATTATCGAGTATGCGAATGTCTTTAGAAAGGATTGTTAGATTTGGCATGATGGCCTCCTTGGGGATGCTCTTTAAATCACCACACAAAGGGACTAATCTTCGGGTGGTGAGCTGAACAAGGTTAGTCCTACCGCTCCCAAGGTTACGGCCAGCCGAAGCTGCCTCGCCCAGCCCACCATAATGCTGATAGTACGTTTTATAGGTAAAACGACCATGTTCAGGTGTGCCGAAGCCACACATAAAAAAACCAGCAAAAGCTGGCGTCTATGCGCCTTGGGTGTATGTTGCGGGGGACTAATCCCGACACTGGATTTTGCCAGTGCCGTTACAGATTAACGATGTGGGAGATCGGTGTCAAACGTTTAATAACGTAGCATATTGTATATAGCGCAGTTCTTACAATCAGCTTGCCTATCCCATGAACGTAGACAGGATCGAGACAAAACAATTCCAGGAAAGACACGCCGTTCCAGAGTCACACTAAATTATTAATTAATTTAGATTCGTTTTATTTGTAACTATTGTAGCTTAGCCGCTCAAGCAAATACGAATGAGAGGCGTTATCATGGATAAGTTAAAGAAAATCATAGTTTCTTCGTTTTTCCTCTCCCCAATACATTGTTATGCCACAGAAATTAGAGGGGAAGCTTTACAATCGAATGACTCTTACGAAAATAAGATTAGTAATAAAAAATCGTTAGAGTTAGAAGCCTCCGGCTGTAATGGAGACCCCTCTTGGATTGATTACCCTTCCTTACCTCAAGAGCCTACAGAAACTAGTAAATCCGATACTAATTGCAGTTTTATGCAGTTTGCATGGCAATCTTTTGCTTATTATACCAGTGACAAGACACCGGATTTATTCTTGAATATGATGCCGAAAGACAGAATATTTAAAGAGATACCCGATAGTTGGGACAATAAAGGTGATCAAGGATTAGTACAAAGTGAGATCCTTCAAGCCGGCTCTAATTTCCCATTGAATGACCAAGAAGGCAATCCGGTCTTCTATCAACAAAGTGTCAATAAAAAATTCTACGATGACATCGTCAAACACGGATTAAACAATAGCCAATGTGTCGCCGATATTGACAGTGGGAAAACACCGTTTGAAATATCCCCAGGCTCCACTGAAGTAAAAACCTCATGGAAATTAATATCTAATAACGACAACCCTGAAAAATT
>NZ_JAUJED010000023.1:417734-454731 GCF_030442075.1 Vibrio sp. TMPB1044
CCATAGAGATGTTGAGATCGACGGGGCTGTAAGGAGTAATGTTCTAATGGGCTTGGTTGGGATTCATGTAGTACGAAAAACAAGGAATCATCCTGAATTCATTTGGACCACATTTGAACACAAGGAAAACGCTCCTGATTGTGCTGATGTCCCTAACCTATCAAATTTTGAAAAATCAGGTAAATGGACATTTTTCAACCCAATGTCCTTTCAGAAAGTGAATACTTACTTCCCTGGTAAACCTACTCAAGTCTGTAGAGAAACACCCTATGGGGTTGGTGTTTTAACGAAAACTGAAGTAGCTAAAGATATAAAAGCGCTTAACGAGACAATGTCAGATTATTACCAATCACGTAAATCTGTTTGGTCTAACTACTTCCTCGTGGGTACATCTTGGACAGTCTCAAACGAGAGTGATTTAAATAAAGGAGAGATACCTCCCACTTGGAAAAATGAAATAGGGGGTTCGAAGTTATTATCAAACAGTACAATGGAGACCTATGTCCAAAACCCTCAATGGTTTGCTTTAGTGCATCCTAAAGAGGATAGGGGCTGTTTTGCTTGCCATAAATACGACCCTTTAACAAAGAAAGCCTTACATTTAAGCCATATGTTTAATGCGGCCCAAGATTACGGTCAGTGTTTTCTTTAAGGCTTGATTTAGAAACTAAAAATTAAAACTTCCTAACAAAAAGTGATCAGCTTTCCACTTTTATGACTTTACCCTTTAAAATTGAAAGGTTTTATAGAAATTAACGTTAATTAAACCGCATAATAACATTTGACAGCTCAACACCATTCATTGGAATTATAATTATAAAGAGTTAAGCATGCGCTCAAGACACCCTTGGTTAAACCGCTTATTCAGTCCCCACCCTCAATGGGTCTATAAGACTGGTGTTATGTTATTGGCCCTGTTGTTTAGCTTATTGGCTTCATTAGCCACCAGTCTTTATCAAGTTCATAATGAAATTAAGAATGACGTCGACTACCTCGATCAAATCGTTTCTGTTGCGATTAAATATGGCCTTGAAAAACCCACTCTTTCTGAAGCCAGCGTCGCTAGCGGTGAATGCTCCACTGACACTATAGAGCAGTTAGAGAAGCTTTATGTATCGCACCTGCTTATGTCGATACCCATCGTTAATCTTGATAAGCAGAAACCCTATACCTATTGCTCTCCTTTCGGCGTTGAGCAATTTGAACAACGTAATTTTAAGAACTTACTCAATACACAATTAAAAGGAGAAATGTGGCGTTTAGCGATTGTTTCTCTCTCCACAGCCCCAAAACATCCCCCCTATCTATACGGTTCGAATGGACAATATGGTTTCCTCTTCCCATTACGCACGGAATACCTTTTTCTTGAAAATGATTTAGACCATCAACGCTCTATTCGCTTATCTTTACCAAAAGAAAATTACACTATCCTTGAAATAGGCAGTTTGCCCAAGGCCGATCGCCTGTACTCGAACTCAGTTGCTTCAAACTATCTGCCTCTTACCTTTGAATCCTCGGTCTCTACCTCACGAGTGCTCTCGAAGTTTAAGCAAAACTTGTGGCCGGTTACCACTTTACTCTTCATGATTTCACTCACCATTCTTTGGCTATGTGTTTCCTATTGGCACGCAAAAAAAGAAATTGCTCTTCAAAAAGCGGTTCGAGACGCCCAGTTTTTCCCCTACTATCAACCCATCGTCGACGCACAAACAGGTAAAATGCTCGGTGTCGAAGCTTTACTCCGATGGCTTCCCTCTGACGGCCGTGTCATAGAACCAAGCAAGTTCATCCATTATCTAGAGCAAAGTGGGGAGATCATTCCAACAACAGAGAATCTCATTACAACCATTTACCAAGACTTATCGTCTTTGATGAGTCAAAACGCCGAGTTTTATTGCAGTGTCAACATCACTCCTCTGCACCTCCAAAATGACGATTTTTACCACTATTTAAAGCGATTTCAACACGACTACTCAAAACTGACGCTTGAATTAACAGAACGTCAACCGATTGAAAATTTAGCGTTTGCCAGTCAGCGTATCGCCTTACTCAAAACATTAGGACTTAAAATAAGCCTTGATGATGCAGGTACCGGTTATGGCGGAAACTCCTACTTGCATTATTTCGATATTGACACTATCAAAATAGACAAAATGTTTACACGGTCCATTGATGAAGGAAAGTCCGCTGTTCTCGATGGGTATATTGAGATGGCTAAACAATTAGAGCTCAATCTAGTAGCGGAAGGAGTTGAAAATAAACTCGAAGCTAAAGGGCTTTTATTAAGAGGCGTCTTTCAACATCAAGGTTACTATTACGCCAAACCTATGCCGATTGAAGATCTCCATCGCTGGGCTTTAGCTCATGGTTATACTCACGAGCGGGTTAGTGAGACGCTCAACTAAAAACGTCATAAAGCTTGCCTTAATCAACAACGAAAAGATGTTGTTGCTAGTACTCCTGGTTTAGCCTATTGGAGCCCAACCAGGATAGCAGACCGTTCCCGCCTTAAACATCAGAGCATGTTCTTCAGAAAACCCTTTTGGCCCCGTTCTTTCACGAGTTATCGAACACCAAGTCCATTGTGCGTTTCCGATGTATTCAAACATTGTCTTCCCCATTAATGTTGATTCATACTGACTACGTTGATATCGCAGTCTTTGAAATCAAAGTCGAAAAACACATTCGTCGGCTTTTTATTCCATCTGCATACCAACACCCGCATCACCGTAAGAGTGGCTGCCTTCACTATTGCAAAAAGCGCCGCCGATGGGCGCAGGCCTGCGTAATATGCCTAAAAAGTTCAGGAGCCTTATCTGGGGCGACGTCCAAGGCTGTTTTTCTACTCAATTAAGCATGCTGGTTGAGTGGTTCAACAGAGTTACTTGGGAATACCAGACACCACACCCTTTGGGTGTGCGTATTCTACTACAAGAATACACAAGCCAGTTTGTAGCACGGCTCTTGAGAGAGAGCCCATTGTTTTGTTCTTTTAAAAGAGCAAAACAATGTCCTTAAAAGGAGTTTAAATAATGCAAATTGTATACGGATATTGTCGTGAAGATGAGGCGGGGAGTTTATTGGACCGCTTTGTTGAACAAGGGGATTTTGTCAGCTTCAAAGTACTGGGCTCGGTCGGGCGTGAATACATGGCATTTGCTGCTTTATTACCTTTTACTGACCGTCTCCCCTTTCCTTTCTATTGGAAGGGCGTTCATTTCGTTTCGGTTCAAAAACAAACCCAATCAGTCCGTCAACTCACGCCACCACCATCAAAAAATGCTCGCAAAAAACATTATCGTAAACTCAAGAATACGATCATGACCCCTCAAAATTGGAAACAACACGTCAGTCGCAATCGCGGTTTGAAGTATGTAAACGCTTCCTTGTTGCCTTTAATGTAATCAGAAGAGCCATGGGGCTCAACGGCAACACCTTCACTCATGCGGCCCAAAGCATTCCCCAAAATATGGGGAACTAACAACATCCATTTTTCAACCCACCAGATGCACGACACCCCTTTTGATAAAGGCGGTGCGATGTCGTGCCTCTTTTATTCACATTTAAAGGTAACCACATGAAAGATAAAACCTCACGCTTCAACCTTCCTCTTACGTATTGGCGTCACTTTTGTACGCTCATGGCCGTCTACTTTGCCTGTGCGTCACCCGCTTACGCTGATGACCTTTTTGCCAGTGGTAAAGATACCGTGACCAACACGGTCGGAACGGGGTCTTCTGGCGAGTTCTACATTCTGGTGGCAGGCCTGATTGGCGGCATCATCGTTGGCATCATGCAAAAGAACTGGGTGGGTGGCATCATCGGCTTTTTCGTTGGCGTGGTGTTCTGGGAAGTCGGTAAAGGGTTTGTAGGCTTATAAACCACATAAGGAGAGCGCGAAACTATTCGCCTTATTTCACCATGGACCATCAAGACAAACAAACCCTCTTCGCTTTTCCAAACTACTTACAAACCGACGTCAAAATAGTCGGATTTCCAATCGATGAAATACTCCCTTCTATCTTGTTGTTTTTGATGTTGTTCAACATCAATCGGTTGGTCGCGGTTGCCGTGTGTATCGGCTTTTTTCTCACCATTCGCAGCTTAAAAGTCCGACACGGCCCCAAATTCATCATTCACTTCATCCACTGGTATGGGGATGACACAGCGAATAAAACCATTTTTAAACGCACGCCCCCCGCCACAAAAAAATATTGGATTTACTGATGCTCAATGAACATAACGGCGAGGCGCTTAAAGCAGCTCGCTTTATCAATTACGTCCTCACCGCGGTGGTATTGATCACCGCTTTAGGAACCGCTGGGTTGAGTTTTGCTTTATTAAGCCAACAACAAGCGGAAAAGCGCACCTTAGTGCCACCGCATATCGACCGAGCGTTTACGATCTCAAGCGATGCGGTTGATGAAGCGTATCTGTCTATGATGGCCGATGGTGGATACACCTAAAATTTAATGTCACGCCCTCTAACGTTAAACGTCAATTCAACTTACTCATTACGTACGTGCCGCCTAAATACTGGAGCGGCCTACAAGACAAGTTAATACGAGAAGCCGAATTTATCATCGAGAACGACGTCACCAGTTTTTTTGAAGTTGACACGCTGTCTATCAGTCTCAATGAAATGAAAATACGGGTCAAAGGCACGCTCAACAAAACTATCGCGGGACGCGCACTCGACCCTGAGCCCGTCACCTATTTACTCCAGGCCGACTACTCAAGTGGCTTGATTGAACTTCACAGCATCGTTCAAGAGGTACCCTTATGAAAACACACATCATTTCTATTGTTGCTACTTTGTTATTCTCCCCCATCCTCAGCTACGCCAATACGATTGCCGCAAAGACCTACTATTTTGAGCAAAATGACACCATTGTGTTGCCCTTATCCTCGGTCAACACCAACCGTTTAGTGGTGAAAGACGACAAGATAGTCAACCTTCATTGCCCTAGAGGATTTTGTCTCGCTAAAGCCAATCAACGAGACCAATCAGGCTCGATTAGCGTAAAACTCAACATCGCCTTGCCTTTCACCGCGCACGTCACCACAGAAAAAGGCCAAAATTTCTCGCTTTTTATCAACCCTAAAGCCGTCCCAGCGGTGGTCAATGAGTTTATTTCTCTTCGCTCGAATGCAGAGAAAAGTGTCTTTGAAAAAGACCTCGAATACCCTTTGGCCTTGGGGCAACTCACCAAACAAATGATACATTGGCAACGCTCAAAAACGCCTATCCCAGGTTTTCGCGTTCACCCTATAGACCCAGAGACACTCCCTAAAGACACGTCACCACTGGCCATTATTCCGCAAACCCTGTTTGTCGGTCGCCCTTTCTCCGGGCTTATTTATCAAGTTAAAAATCAATCCAGTGACACCGTCACCCTTACTGAGGCGCAATTTTACAGTTACGCCAGCCGGAGTGCCTCGCTTGATCGCTATACCTTGAGCCCAGGTGACTCCACCCATCTGTACATCATCACAGGAGGACTCTAATGAGACGATTTAAACAGTGGCTTTTAAGAGAGTCGGACTTAGAGGATGGAGTCAATGCCAATAAGCAAAGTAAGCAACGCAACCAAATCCTCAGCTTGTTGGCCATTGCGCTCTTGGTCGCGATTTTTTTTGCATTTAAAGCCTTTAAACAACCTCGTTCCTCGCTTGATATTGCGCAAGAAGTCGTTGAGTCTGCGCCCAATTTTGGGGAAATCATTACTGATGATTTTACCGACAAAGACAACCGCTCAGCCTTGACCTTGCAAGGTCAAGACATTGAAGACGTCAAAGAGAAGATGGAAAACCTCAATCGAGACGTCGAACGTTTGATAATGAGCAATGAAAATACGCTCGCACAAATGAAAAAAGAGAACGAAACCTTACGCGCTGAAATACGCAATAATCAAGAAGCGCAGCGCACCGTCGCCTTGCCATCAACCCCAGCGTCAGCCTCGAAGGAAGCCAGTCACCTGACCGTCATGGGAGATCCGGCGCCATTTGGTTCGCGCCCTCTTCCGCCCAAACCTTTGCCCTCTTACGCCACCCATGATCTGCAAAAAGAGAGCTTTCAATACAGCAACGCCGATAAGGCCTCGTTTGATGACCAAGGACAAGCGTTTGACTCGTTTGATTTTTTTTGGACAGCCTCTTCAGAGTCAGCCTACCAACGCACCGTTGACAATTACGTCCCATCGGGCACCTTTGTGACCGCTAAAATCACCGGTGGCGCGGATGCCAATGCCGGGGCGTTCGGCCAAAGTGACACCGCCCCCATCGTGTTTCAAACCGTGCATGAAGGCGTGTTGCCCAATGGAGAAAAGAGCCACCTCAAAGACTGCACCATCATTGGAAGCGTGTACGGAGACCTCTCTTCGAGTCGTGGCGTGGCCCGCACTCACACCCTCAGCTGCATTCGGGACGGTCGCATTTTAGACCTTCCTGTACAAGGCACCGTCTTTAACTTTGGTCGCAATGGCATCCGTGGTACTTCGATTTTACGTAACGGCAAAATCGTCCAAATGGCGGGGATCTCCGGCATCTTAACCGGACTGGGAGAGACGGGAGCGGGATTGGCCAGCACCACCTCGACCTCAGCGCTGGGCTCAACGTCCAGCATCAACAGCGAAGATGTGGGATTAAGTTTATTGGGCAATGCCACCTCAGAAGTAGGGAGCAAGCTTTCGGATTACTACATTGCCTTAGCCGAGTTATATCACCCCTTCATCGAAATCAATCCAGGGGGCATCGTGAATATCGTCTTTACGAAAGGGTTCCCTCTCGATGATGAGGAAGCGATCAAACGCTATGTTGATCATCAGGAAAAAGAGCAAGCAAAACCGGACACCCTTTTAGAAACCATCACTCTCAACCCTCTTGCGGCAGAAGTTAACCAACAATTAAATTAAGGTCCGCTTTATGACTATCAAGCTTTTCACCGCGCTGCTTATCAGCGCCCTCGCCGGCTGCTCGGCGGGCTTTCAAGACGAATTCAGCTGCAAAAAAATCGGCGGAACACCCGGTTGCACCAGTATGGATGAAATTCGAAATACCTCAACTCACCCAACCTCACAACGCGCCATCGAGGCAAACGTTCTGGCTTCCCATCCTTTTGTTTTACTGCCAAGACGCACACGTGAAGGCCATCCTGTGCGAACCCAAGACACGGTTCGGAAGGTGGTGATTTTTCCTTTTACTTCGGATGACACCACCACTTACCTCGACACGATGGATATTTACATTGTGTTAGACGAGTCTACTTGGACAGGTCGCCCTGTTCAGGCTATCAAGAAGGATTAACGCCATGGGCGTATCAAAAGATTTAAAAGGGTTTTATCAAGAAGCCAAACGTGAATACAACCACCTGCATTCTGAACTGCCTTACCGGACTTTTGATGCGGAGCACGGCCTCTTTCATAACAGAAAAGGCGTCGGATTTGGCTTCAAATTGAGCGTGTTAGCGGGGGCGAATGACGATATGGTGGAGGCGTTTAACCGTCTCATCATGGATTTACCGGCTGGCCATAAATGGGATTACCATGTTTCCATGATGGGCCACAACCGTGTGAGTCATTTGATTGAGCAAAATGCCGCGTTGAAATCCGCTCGTACGGGCATTTGCAGTGAATTAGCAAAACAAGAAGCCGATTACGCCAACTTTGCGGCTCACCACGGCTTTTTTCATCGTCAGAAGCATTACTTTGACATCAAAGATTACACCGCGTGGTTGTTTGTCTCCAGTACGGACGATGTTGACCAGGTGTTGGATTGCAAAGAGGCACTCACCACCTCTTTATCCCAAATTGGACTGGAGCTCACGCCGCTCACGCCCGAAGGCTTAATCAACTACGTCGAAGGCATTCTTAATTTTGACCCCACACAAACGGCCCCTCGCGAATCTGAATACGCCCCCGAAGCGTTGCTCTACAAACAAGCCCTCTCGCCTGATACCGAGTTTTTAACGCGCCGACATTACACCGACGTTCGCTTTAGTAACCACCAACATCAAACGGTGACCTCGCGGATCATTGCCTTAGGCTTACGCAGCACGCCTCGCACTTTCCGCCTATACGCGTTGCCCGATTGTTTTGCGTCCTTAAAGAGCGTGGCCAAAAATGTGCAATGTCCACACCTCATGACCCTCAATTTTCGCCATCAAGAATCGGGCAGTTTTGCGACCAAGAATGGCGGACGCATTGGGGAGCTGGAAAAAACGCTCAAGTCCCCGATGGCATTTTTCTTCCCTCAAGCAAAGAAAGAGCAGGCCGAACGCGAGCAAATTCGAGATGAAATGTCGGATGGCATCAACAGCATGGCATACATGCACCTGACGCTGACGTTATTCACCAACAAAAAATCCGAGCGACTGCACCGCACTACGGCCATTAACGCCTTTCGCTCTGGCGGGATTGATTTACAAACCGTCTCGATGCTGCAAAGCCAAGCGCTCATGACAACCTTACCGTTCATGATGACCGATGGTTTTTGGACCGATTGCGACCGTGCTGGGCGTATTCAAACCGTAAAAACCGGCAATGTGGCCAACCTCTTGCCTCTTGTGATGGACGTAAAGAATTTCAGTGGCGGCATGATGCTGCCCACCATGCGCCAACAAGCCTTTTGGTTTAATCCGTTTAATTGTGGGTCAGATAACTACAACATCGCCCTGACCGGAGGCTCCGGGGCAGGAAAATCCTTTTTTGTGCAAAAGCTCGCCGAAACCCTCTTTGCCATGAACGGTAAAATCTGGGCGTTAGACAAAGGAAAGAGCTTTAAAAAGCTCACCTTGATGCTTGGCGGCCGCTATATGACGGCTGACAAGATTTACCTCAATCCATTTACTCACCTGGAACGCATTGCTATGGGGGATGACTATACCGATGAGAAAGGCGAACAGGTCAACCCTCTTAAGGAAACGCTGCACACCATCACCGGACTCTTTGCGACCATGGCCTGCCCCACGCATGAAATGGGGGATTTTGAAAAATCGGTCCTCGGGGATTGCATCATTACGGCTTGGCAGGCACACAAAAGCGAGACGTTGGTTGACCATGTGCAAGAAGAACTGTTTGCGGCGGCCAAAAAACAAGGCGGTGATCGCCGCCTTTCTGATATCGCCATGCAACTGAATAAATACCGCTCAGAGGGGATCTACGGGGACACCTTCAATAAACCGTCCATGCTCGATCCTAATGTCCACTTTACCACCATTGAACTCGACGGATTTCCCTCGGACATCATGCGTCCGGTGATTTTTGCGCTGATGTCGAGCATCACTCAGCAGATGTACCTGTCTGGCTCTCGTTCCACGCCGAAGATGTGCATCATTGAAGAGGCGTGGTCTCTGATGGCGGGCTCTAATGCACAGGCGCAAGAATTCATCAACACCGGTTACCGCACCGCCCGAAAATTTGGGGGATCGTTCTGCACCGTGACGCAAGGTATTGAGGATTTTTACAGCACACCCGAAGCGCTCGCCGCGTTCAATAACTCCGATATTCATATCACTCTGCGTCAAGGCAGTGGATTGACAAAATTCATCAAAGACAACCCTTCACACTTTTCGCCCTATGAGCAGTTTGTCATCAAGAGCTTTGAAAAGTCCTCCATCGCCGGTTACAGCTCTGTCATGTTAAAAACCGGGGATGTGACCACCTTTCATCGCTTGTTTGCCGACCCTTTTACCCGAGCATGCCTTTCAACAGAGCCGCATGAGTTTGAATACTGTGAAAACTTAATGAACCAAGGCCTATCACTGATGCAAGCAGTCAATCAAACCGCCGAGCATTTTTACGGAAAGGAAATTGAGACCTTTAATACCCTCATCTATGGCAAGGAGGCCAAATGAAATCCATCCGTCACCCACGTCTTATCTATGCCTTGTTGGCTATAGCGTTAATGATGTTCACCCTGATAGCCATCAAGCTCAATACGGCGCCTCAAATCGTGGTCTTCGATCTCGAACAAACGTTAGCGCAATATCAAGACCAACTCATTGAAGCCAACCTCGACAATCAAGAGCACAGCGCGCAACTGGCGACCTTTGATACGGATCTCAGGCGACTCTTGAAAGAATACGCGCAAGTGCACCACCTCGTGATCTTCGTGCCAGGCGCGCTCATCAGCGGCGCGCCAGATAGAACCACTGAGATCCAACATTACGTTATTGAGGCGCTTAAAAAGGAGTCATGAGCTTATGATTGTTCCCAGTCATTCATCCCTCACACCCACCGCCCTCTTAAAAGTGGTCAGTATCACTTTACTGACCATCGCCCCCACCGCGCTTGGCCAACAGTTTGGGCGTCAAGGTGAACTGTTTCCTATTGCAGAAGTGGACATGTTGCAATGGATCAACAACCGATTGACATACTTAGAAGCCACGGGAGAAACCGCAAAGATGCAACAACAGTTTGTGGAGAGCGTAGAAAATAGCGTGCGGAGGCCCACTCCCGTAAAAGGGTTGACCACCACCACCGCACCCAACACCTTTTACATCGATCCATCATTAAAGCTGACCACCGATATCAAAGATGCACAAGGCAACCTCCTTTATGCCAAAGGCGTCATCATCAACCCCTTTGATACTGACACTTGGCCAGTCGACATTCCCAAACAATCATTCGATTACTCGCATGTGATTGTCTTTCTTGATGGTGACGACCCAAGACAGCGCGCTTGGGCCAAACAATACCGCGCAGATAAGCCGATAAAATGGACCCTCACCAACGGCAGTCCAGAAGATATCGCCAAGGAGTTTGACGCCCGAATTTATTTTGACCAACAAGGTCACTACAGCCGTCAATTTCAACTCTCACACATTCCCTCTCTGATTGAACAAGACGGGGCGCGGTGGAAAATCACAGAGATCGATGTGACGCCGTTCACCACAGCCATGAACAAGAGTGAGACGGAAATAAAATAAGGAGAAAGACCTTGAGAACCCATGGGTTATTACTGTTTAGTTTGTTCCTATTTCCTTGGCAAACCCAAGCTCAATCCGCCGCTTGCACGGGGCATTTCTTAAATCCATTGTCTGACATTTGCTGGGACTGCCTATTTCCTATGACACTGGGCAGTGTGCCTCTCATTAGCTCGACATACCCTGACACCACCAATCCAAGTCTGCCTATTTCCTATTGTCCTAAGCCCCCGCCCATTTTTATGCAAATTGGCTTAAACATTGGGTATTGGGAGCCGTATTCCTTAGTGGACGTGACGCGAGTCCCTTATTGCATGGTCAACATGGGGATGCAGTTGAGTAATGACAATAGCCAACAAATAGGAGGCTCGCAGCACGACTCAAGCAGCAAAACCAGCGGCAATGCTTTCTATCACGTGCATTGGTACAAATATCCGGTGATTTATTGGCTACAACTGATGCAGTCGGCGGCCTGCATGGCCACGGATAATTTCGATGTGGCCTACCTCACCGAACTTGATCCCTTTTGGGATGATGATGAGATGTCGTTCATCCTTAACCCCGAGGCGATTTTATTCGGTCACCCCATCACGCAGCTCTCTTGTATCACCGAAGCCATGGCGACCACCACGGGGCGCGTTTTGCCTTTTGATGCACTTTTTTGGTGTTTAGGCTCACAAGGCAGTGTCTACCCATTAACCGGTAACAGCGCTTATTCTCATACCGGTCCTCAAGTTGGCACTCTAATGTTAGAGCGTTTTAATTTTAAAATGCACAGGCAAGGCATTGTATGGGAGACCCGGGGCGAGGATGGTGCGGTCTGTTATCAGTGGCCAGAGCCTATCTTACCGAAAAGTCGTTATCGCTATCAATTGTCGGCGCCGATTGGTGATGCCGCTCATTGTTATCCCTACGGCACAACGTCATCACTTTGGGAGCAAGGCAAAGACAACCCGATAACTGGAGGAAACTTTGGTTTTGTGAACTGGCGAAAACGTAATTGCGTATTTTTATAAGGAAACGAGACGATGTCATTTAACTCAATAGCCTCTTGGCTGTTACTGATTCTGCTGGTTAGCCCCCTTGCATTGGCCGAAGTGGGTTACTCACAAGAAGAGCTCAAAGCCCTAGCCAAGCAAGAGCAAAGTATTGCAGCGCCAGCCCATCAAAGTGAACTGGCTCCCCTCCAAGAGCGGAGTCAAAAACATAAGCAAGAAGCGTTGTCGATGAATCAACACCTCGATAACGCGTTGCAAGACTCACCGCTTGCGAGTGTGCTTGGGGTGCCTCAGGAAAATCCAAACAAAAAGGCACAAGGTGTGATGGTGTTTGTGTCACTTTCCATGCCTGATACCGCGCTCAAACAACTACTCAAACAAAGTCAGCAATATCAAGTCCCTCTCGTGATACGGGGCGTGCTTCCCGAAGGCATGCTCCCAACCACCTCTCGAATCATGGAATTGTTAGAAGCGTCCGACAAGGGAGAGGCGACTGATGGCGGTTTTGCCATCAGCCCACAATGGTTTCGTCAATTTAACATCACCCATGTCCCCGTGTTTGTGGCTATTGGAGACGCGTGCAATGAAGCGTCTTGCCCGAAAAATGCTTACGACATGGTTTACGGCAACCTTTCCCTTCCCAACGCCTTAGCGATTTTAAGCCAAGGCGATGTCGGCCACATCGCCAAACAAGTGCTCAATAGGAGTTCCCCTTGAATACGCCCTTTTTGCTCTCTTTCAGCGCCGCTCTCTTATTTTCTCTTCCTACCCTGGCCGACCCACAAGAAAACACGTTTTACGACAACGTAGAATGGGCGAAAAACGCCCAAAATGAGGCTTACAACCCCTCAGAGATGACGCTTAACCTGTCCGACTTCTGCAGCGACAATAATCCAGGGTGTGAAAGCCAAATCCGACAGCCAGATGAAGCCGGGATGACTGACACACAAATCACAAACCAATCCACGTTGGAGTTTGGCAGCAACGAACACGCTCAAGCGATACAAGAGGGGTTTGACAATAATAGTGCTACCATTAACCCCAATGATGACACGTATCGATTCGCCACCCTTGGCATCGATAATGCCTATGAGATCAGCCATAGTCAGTCTAATCAATACGTGGATTGTGACAACGCCACGCAGTGCGTCATCGATAACATCGCAAAGCAATGTCACCGGCCGACTCACAACCCAGTACCGTGTGAAAAAGTCCCCGTCGCCTCCGTGAGCCTCAGTGAAGTACTCTACCGCTGTCCATCCGGCTGGACACAGCAAGGGGAGGATTGCCAACGTCCCCTCCCACAATGCCGGTACAATAATCACAATTACGTGAGGCAATCGGGGGGGACAAGGGGGTTTTCAAGGTCAGAAACCACGTATTTCTGGGATAGGAAGGTGGTCTCTCCCAACCAAGGCTACACGCTTGGCGATTTAAAACAGACCGACCACATTGTCTGGAAAAGTAGCGAACTCTGGCATAAACGCTACCAGATTTGTCGACCCACCACACAAACGAAAA
Organism: Vibrio sp. TMPB1044; assembly: GCF_030442075.1. Classification (NCBI taxonomy): domain Bacteria; kingdom Pseudomonadati; phylum Pseudomonadota; class Gammaproteobacteria; order Vibrionales; family Vibrionaceae; genus Vibrio; species Vibrio sp. TMPB1044. The sequence continues at coordinate 431,178 of NZ_JAUJED010000023.1, forward strand.
AAGCCACGCTAAGCTGCTCAAACGGGTTCACCTTATCTGGTGGGAACTGCATTAAAAACACCATAACCTGGCGAACACAATGCAGCCTGATGAACTCGTGCAATGTCACTCGCCAGCAGTGTATTGAAGGTCGAGCCACCCGAACCATTAATGGCATTCCGACCACGCTCGATTGCTGGAAGTATCGGGTTGACCACCAATGCACTCGACCCAATACGTGCAACGTCCTGCCCGCCGATTGCACCACGACTTCGATCCATTGCAGCCTCCAGCAAAACGGTGTGTGCATTGAGGAGAAAGTCAATAAATCCTGCCCACAACGGCGCTGCAGTGCCACTCAATTAATCTGTGGAGAAGAGAGCTTTTGTCTGGATGGCGATTGTTTTGAAGCGATGGCGACCACTTCAAACCGCTTTAATGAAAGCACCTCAGCCTTAGCAGCCCTCGCAGAAGCCGCTGACGGTCTTGGCGATCCACCAATGATATTTGCAGGCAAAGGCATGAAGTGCACAGACGCGGCTTTTGGTTTTGCCGACTGTTGCAAAGACGGCGGTTGGGGCACGAGTATTGGCATAGCCCAATGCAATGATGAAGAGAAGGCGCTCGGTCAAGCCAAAGAGCAAGGCATTACGATAGCCCTTGGCAGTTATTGCGCAGAAAAAGTCTTAGGCGCGTGTATCCGGAAAAAGAAGACCTACTGCGTCTTTGATAGCAAGTTGGCGCGCATCATCCAAGAGCAAGGCTCGAAAGACCAACTTGGCATCAGTCTGGGAACCGCCAAACACCCTATTTGCGGCGCCCTTACCCCCGAGCAGCTTCAAGACATAGATTTTGAACGCCTCGACTTTTCGGACTTTTATGACGACATGCACAGCAACACCAACCTGCCTTCGGCCACAGAAATCCAAGAGCGATTACACAGCGCTTATCGCCATTAACTTAATCAATGATGAGGACATGATATGGATCCCCTACTCCCTTTACTTGTGGCTACCCTGTCGACAACCGGGTTTGCTACCACCCTGATCCGCCATCTTCTATTCAAACGACAACTCCATCAGCTCAAGCAAGAAATGATGAAGCACCAACAAAAACACGGCAACGATGAAGCACTTTGGATGTTATTTCATACGCGCACCCACAAGATGCTGAGTTTCTAGCAATAATGAGGTCACACCATGAAGGACTTATCCACAAAAACGGTGAACAACTCAATTAACCGATTAACAATCAAATCCCTACCGTTGCTGTTGTTGTCTTTATTGGCTTTTCACAGTTTCGCCAATGAGCCCCCCAAAGGCTGGCGCTGGTATAACGAGGCCAAAGCGCTGAAAGCCCCACCCAAAGAGGAGGAGCGCCTCCCCCCCAATAGCGTGTCTACTGTGATGAGCGCCACCGAGCAGATGCAATGGTTCCACCGTACATTTGAGGAAGCGTTAAACGATGCCACGATTAACCCAACCGATGAAGAGAAAAATCTAAAATTGATGAAGCTGAAAAAATTCATCGATGGCAAAACCACTCAAACGGGCATGACCTTCAAAAAGCTCATCAACGAACACCCCGAATACTCGTACACCAAAGACCGCCCCACAGAGCAAGCCGCAAGAGCAACGTACTATCAAGGTATTCAACTCAAAAACGAAGCCACTGTGCGTCAATTGGTGCAAGAAGGTTGGGGCCTCTACTTCATCTACGAAGGGCAAGACGCCTTATCTCAAACTCTGGCGCCCTCCATCCAAGACTTTGCCCACCGATACCACATCGAACTGGTGGGGATCAGCAAAGACGGTCAGACCTTTGAGGCGATTGATGAAAACCGTATTGATAAGACAGGGCAAGTACAGGTGCGCTACACACCGGCTTTAATGCTGGCCAATATTCACACCAAAGCGCTCAGACCCCTCGCCTACGGCTTCATTTCACAAAAAGACTTGCTCTCTCGCTTTCACAACATCGCGACCAATTACCAAGACAGCGACTTTTAAATTAAGGAGCCCCTTATGAACGCTTTTATCCGCACGTTATTGCTGAGTGCGCTGATGATGCTCGCCTCAACCTCATTCGCTCAAACGCAAACTCACCCTGTGATGACAGGTCAATACGCCTTGGTCTTCTTCCATTTCAGTCAATGCCCTGAGTGTCACCACTTTGCGCCGACCATGAAGCGACTCGAGCAAACCACCCAATTGCCTGTGTACGATTTCTCCTTTGACGGACAGCCTATACCCGGTTTCACCACCCCTATCCCGACCACCTCTGACATCACCTCCGCGTTTTTTGGTGAGCTCAAAAACGCCATTACGCCCGCCACGTTCTTAATCAACGTCAGCAATGGTAAGTATGTGCGTTTGAGTGAAGGCAATGTTCCGTACCCCGCGCTGCTTAAGAGCTACCAAGCCTTGCGCGCCGATGTGACCATAATGGAGAGTTTACAATGACAAGACCGACCCTCCTGGCTCTCTTAATGAGTCTTTCATGTTCACTTCATGCCGGCGGCCTGGGCGATGCCATGGACAGCTTTTGGGATGACAGCAGTTTTAACCGCAACATCACGAACCCAAGTGCCTATCAAGGCCAATCCGCCACTTACTATAATGCGGGCAGCTTGTTTGCTCGCACCAACATCAAAAACATTCAATTGGCCGCCATCACCTTGCCTTCTGTCAGCGCAGGATGCGGGGGCATTGATGCCTTTATGGGCGGTTTTTCTCACATTAATTCGGATCAACTGGTGTCTTTTGGTAAAGCCGTCATTGCCAACGCCGTGCCCTTCGCGGTGGATTTAGCGCTGCAAACTTGGGCGCCGAGCATCAAAGAGAATCGGGACAAACTGCAGGCGATTGCTGACCAATTCCTCACCACCTCGATGAACTCTTGCCAAGTAGCGCAATCGGCGGTCTCTGGTTTAGCGGCCTTTACCGATGGGGAAGCCAAGCGTCATGCCTGCGCTACCCTAGGCACGCAAAGCAACGCTTTCGCTGATTGGTTAGAAGCGCAACACGAATGTCGCAACGTCCGTACCAACCAGAGCACACTGGCTGGCAACACCGATGATGCCACCGCGCACGCCGTGAAAGTGAGCCTAAATGTGGTGTGGGATGCGCTCATGAAAAGCGCTTACCTTCAAGACAACCAAGAGGTCGCCGAGTTTATCTTAAGCCTCACTGGTACCGTCATTTACGACGCGCAGGGGACGCCAAGCTACATTCCGGCCATGCTAGTGGGTAACGACACCGCCATTAACGCCCTTTTGACCGGAGGGAATTTGGAGGTGTATCGATGCGAAAACACCGAGACCTGCCTCTCGATGAGCCTCAGCGCTATCAGCCTAAGTGAAAGCCAAGCCTTTAACGCCAGGGTGCGCCACACCGTTGATACGCTCTACGCCCACTTACAATCTGACCAACCTATCACCGAATCCGAGAAGAGTTTTGTTGAACTCAGTGACATTCCTATCTTGGCGATGCTCATTGATGATGCGCACCTCAACCTGCAACCGGAAAGCCATTTATACGCTCAAAATATTGCCGCCGATCTCTTGCATGCCTATCTCAATAACATGCTGATGATCGTCAATCAATCCATGACCAACCTCGCGTCGGTGAACCCGACCGACGTCAATCGCACTCTCGAAGGCATCAACAGGGCAAGGGACTACTTACAAACCCTTCGAGACCGTCACAAAACAAAATTGAACGCGTACTTAGCCCTCACTGAGCGCCTAAAACGCAAACGAAAGCTCCTTGGCCAATCGGCCAGTGACGCTACCCTATCGAACCTCACCTTTGGCCATTAAAGGAGATCCCCCATGACCTTAGACTTTTATCTCTATGGCGCAGGCCCTCAATTGCAACGAGCCTTGAACGCTGTCGCCACTTTTTTTACCACCAACACCTTTGGCTCGTTAATCGAAATCGCCTTACAACTGGCTTTTATCATCAGTGCCACTCTGTTTTTTATCTATCGAGACGCGAAACATGTGATGCGTTTTATGTTCATTTACTTGGCTATCCCTACTTTTCTTATCAGCATGAAAGCCACCGTCCATATCAATGACGCGCAAGATCCCATGCGTATTTATTACGTGAATAACGTGCCTTACATCGTCGCGATACCCGGTTGGGCGGCCACCACGTTCATGCAAGGCCTAACCGAAGGCATTGAAATCGTCTTTAGCAGTACAGAGGATGAAAGCTACAGCTCCTCGGGCATGGTGTTTGGTTCGAATTTATACACGTTGCTTCGTAGCGCCAACGCCGAAACCGTTGATCTGCAACGCTATTGGAAAGACTTTTATCACAACTGCATCGTCGGAGACATTCGAATTAACAAAAAGTACTCCATGCAAAACATCCTGCAAGCACCGGATTTACTGGGTTTTCTCGCCACAAAATCGATGTCCCCCATTCGTGGACTCTATAACCACCAGGGTGAATACAGAACCTGCCGCGACGCGTTTCCTGAACTCACTCAACAATTTGACGAAGAAGCCAATCGAACCTTCAATAAACTGGGCGCCTATATTTTGGGAAGAGAGAGCAATATCAACTCAACGTTTTTAAGAAACGCCATCGAGAATAGCCACCTAGATTTAATTGGGGTCAGTAACAGCGCGGTCAATATTTTAAAACAGAACATGGTCATCAACATGACGCGCTGGAACATCGAAAACACGCACCGAGGTATCGCGGCCAACTACGCCTACACCGCCAACCAAATGCAAACGACGACCATGTGGGCCAACATTGGACTGCAAGCCAAAGAGTTCATTCCAATGATGCACTCGATAGGGGTGATTTTGTTTGTCTGCTTTGGGGCGATCATTGCCATCATTGCCTTGCTGCCACATATGACGCTGCCTGTCCTTAAAAACTATGTGGGCAGTTTTTTCTATCTGGCGACCTGGCCAATGATATTCACCATCCTCAACGCGATCATGATGTGGTTCTTAGAAGGGGCGACCCAGGGCGCGACACAAGGGTTACGCGGCATTACTCTCTCGAACATGAGCGGCATTGATTACGTCAACACACGTTACGCCGCCATTACTGGTTACTTGATGATGTCCACCCCCGCGATTGCCTTAGCGTTAACCAAGGGGGCGGCGGCCATGATGAGCAGTTTAAACTACCAACTGGCGGGGATGATAAACCAAACCAATGCCCGTACTTCAGCCGCGGCCTCAAGCGGTGACATCAGTCACGGTAATACGCAAATGCAGACCCACACATTTAACAACGTCAATGGTAATAAGTCTGATACGTCGACCCTGTTGAAACAGCACGGTACCACCACCCAAGACACTAAAGGTATGCTTTCAACGCAATACGGGGATACCACCGTGTATGACACCAGCCCTACTGCGTCGAATTTCCAATGGAACGTCGCATCAACCAGTCAATACAGTGAAGCGGTGCAAGACTTGCGCACCAATGCTCAATCCAACCTCTCGACACAACAAGCGGCCTTGTCGCAAAGCACACAAAGTGGCTCTCAACTGATGGCCGATTGGAAAGAGAGTTATTCGTCAACCCAAGGTTACGGTTTAATTCATGGACACGGTGCAACTGCGGCGGCTTCAAAAGGCTTAGAGCAAGTGAGTCAAGCCACAGAACAAGTCATCGCAGCAACCGGTTGGAGCCATGAGAAAGCCAATGCCTTCTTACACTCTGCGTACGGCGGTTATGACGTGAACGCTGGACTGTCAAGCGGCGCTCTTGGTGACTTCCTAGGATTTAATGGGAGTGTGAACGCGTCCACAGGACAAAAATTGACCCAGGAAGACCGCGAAACGCTCAGCAGCATGAGCAACGAACAACAAAGCCAAATACAAGCCGCCATCGAGTCCTACCGCTCAGGAGCCAACCAAACCATAGAGGCGAGCAACCGCCTCACGGCCGATGAACGTAATACAGAGATGGGCACTTACGCCACTGGCTTTACGGCGAACTTTGGTGAGACACAAGGCTTGATAACGTCCACGACACAAGCTCAGCAAGAGGTCGATACGCTCAGTCAAGTCAACAGCCAAGAGCATCGTCAAGTGGCCAGCCTGATTGAGAAACTGGAAATACCATTCCAAGATTTTGTGGAGGAGCAATATAAATCTGAAGAAGGACGAGCAAAGCAGATTCTTACCGGTAGTAATGATAAATCACGCCAAGATCGAGCAAATGAATGGGAAGCATTTAAAACAACCGACACGTTTAAAGATTTTGTGCTCGCCAGCGTACCCACTCAAGAAGAGCACGAACAAACCTTTAATCCTGAGCCGACCCAAGCCGAGTGGCAAACGATGGTGGGCGAACAATACAAAGGTAAAGCTCTAGGCAACACCAGCCAAACGGTGATTGAGCAGCATGAACAGCGCGGCGGCACTGAGCGTTATTACAACCCAGACAACCACTCACAAATCGTGGAGGAGACACGTGAACAATTTGAGGGCACCAGTAACCGTGTTGAGCCACCTTCCACCTTGCAGCCAACAGAGAATGAGGAGGATAAAACCCGAACTTAACTATAAATAATGGTTAATTATTGAGCAACCCAAGTAAGATATCAAACAACCTAGTATTATACACAGTATTAAATGGAGAGAATAATGATGATGAAATGGATCGTATTAGGCTTATTCACATGGTGCTCTTTTTCAGGAGCTACGGCACAAGGTTTTGATGAACTTTCAGGCAGTAAAAACAATCCAGCCTCTATGACGTATTACTTGGAGTATTATAAAAAGACGAATAATCAAGAGTATCAATACTTATTAGCCACCGTTCGTGCTGCTGCAGATACGGTAGATTTTTATACCACTCGATTAGATGCTCGCGATCAGCGCATTGATTATTGCTTGCCCATGAAAGATGCAGCCAATCGCGACACTTTATATAACTGGAAAACAAAAGAGTTAATGGATCTTATCAATAACCAAATTGAGCATGATCCTCGTGTAAAAAAATATAATAGGCTTGCAGGCTCTATCGGAAGCTACCTTGTTGCCGCTCTCAAAGAGCAATATCCTTGCCCTGTACAAAAGCAGTTGTAGGCTGTTGGTTTACCCTACCAAAAGTTATCCATTATTATCATGCCGTTCGCTACTACCCCCGTGATATCTCACGGGGATAAACTTAGACCAAGCTACTGACTGGCGGCGTTTTTCAAGGTAATAATGACTGCGCCCTCTGCTGTGTCCTAATAGGCTGATATATACCTATAGGCTTTCAACCAATCCAAGTTCATTATTTGTAATCTAGTTTAATTTTTTGCTGAAACTACCCCTGTTGATCCCCAACATCCTAGCAGCCTTTGATTGATTACCACGCGTATGAGTTATCAACTCAGTAAACAATGTTTCTATCACCGTAGGAGTAACCCAAGACATATCAGGGCTAGATGATTTATTATCAAACCATGTTAGCTCCAATTCTGCTCGGATAAGTTTTTTCAAATGGTCTTTGTTGATTGGGGTTAGTTGGTCATTCATATAAATTGAAGGTTTTTAATCGATTTTATCATGTTGGAAAATTTATCATGAAAGTGCCTTAAAATCTGCTAACTCCCAAATTTGATGTCATGCAGGCTTGGGGTTGTAGTCTCTTGGAAAGCCCAGTCATCTTGACCTGAGTATGTCGTCTACTCGACAACTATGAGTTAGAAGTATTCGGATACCAAACAAGGAATCCGAATTCAAGCGTTGCCTTCCCTAGCTCATCAATAGCTATCATACTGATAAGTAACACCTTACAAACTATACCCATTATCTACCGCTTGTGTTTTAATGCATCTAAACGCTTATCAGGTAATCTGCAAATGGCACGAAAAAACGATGGAATCATATGGCACTTAATGGACGCTCCATGGTGGTTAAGCATAGTGCTCTCTGCTTGTATTTATTTTGGGTTTTCATATCTATTGCCTAGCTTGGCCGTGGATAGCAATAATTTCATCTTTGAAGCTATTGCTCCAAACTTGCCCTTGATGGCTCCATATTTTACGTTCTTATTTCTTATCCCCGCACCGATAGCGTTTTTCAAGCAATATCAGAGGAAAAGAAGCTATCTCAAGACGAACACTCAGATTAAAATTCAGAGGAATACTTCCCCACTAAATCACCTGACTTGGATCGAATTTGAAAGTTACATCGGAGAATACTTTAAGTCTCAAGGGTATGCGGTCAAACAGTCTTTCGCTCAAAAATCTGATGGCGGTGTTGATCTTTGGCTTACAAAAGATAGTGAGTTAAGCCTTGTACAATGTAAGCATTGGAAAACTCGCAAAGTGGGTGTGCAAATTCTAAGGGAAATGTACGGTGTCATGATCGCGAACAATGCCAGTAAGATGATTATCGTAACTTCAGGAGACTTTACTTCTGAGGCTGTCGCTTTTTCCCTAGATAAGCGCCTGTGGCTAGTCAACGGCAGCGAACTAGTACATATGATTGAAGATGGGCGCAGCTTTCAAAATAAACCATCAATATCGCCCCAAACACACAGGGCAGGCGTCGAATCTATGATTTGCCCTAGTTGCCAATCTAAGCTTGTAATGCGTGTTGCTAAGCGAGGAGCTAAATCTGGTATGTCTTTTTATGGTTGCTCTACGTATCCAAAGTGTCGTTATACTTGCGACTGCTGAGTTTTAATCTATTCGCAAAACACGTTTGTTGTAGAAAGTAATCTTTGATGGCCCGAAAGTTGCTGCTGGCATCGATGCTATTTGGCATGACCAACAACTGATTTATTGCGGTATCCTTGGAAGACAAGGCTAAGTTTGGCAAGATATTGGAGCAATTGCCTCTTTTAAATGAGCCTTGTCCAGTTCTGAGTCAGCATGTCGTCGCGACTCATGTTCTCAATCTCTATTGTTATGCATCCTTGAAAGTGTAACATCTGTCTTAATGGTTAATATCTACGGTTGTTCCTCGTGAACAAAAATATGTGCTCAACACAAAACATCCAGGTTATCCAAAACTCATCAAAACGGCCAAAAAACACGAAAGTCTTTCGATACCCGGCTTCTATAAATCAGCGACTCCCACTGTAAATGTCCGTGGGCATTAAAGTCTGTTCATTTCCAATTTAGTTTGATCTGGTTTTGGCTACATCAAGTTAGACGGCGAAGATAAGTTAAAACACTTTCGCCCCGTTATTTTTCACAGAAAAAAAGCGGTTCAACACTCCTCAGCTGAGTTTAGGCGATTAAAACTAATGCAATCGCACAAAAATTCAGTCTTGTTTTTCATTAGATAGAGCTAAACGAAATATTGTAATTAACGGTTCTAAATCGAGTGATACCCCTGCAATATTTGCATCAATCCATTCTTGTTGAGTAATTTTAGGCCACTCGATGGTGTAGCCAAGGATAAATACGAGTTCTTCAAAGAAAAAACGTAAAGTTCGGCCATTACCTTCCCTAAAAGGATGTAACAAATTTAATTCGCAAAATAGACTGGCTAATTCTTCGATAAGATCAGGCAAAGCCAAATTGTCTAACGAAGGGATAATATCAAATAATTTTGAAGCTTCAGCTTCAATCCTAGAAACGGTACAGAATCGAGTGTAGCCTTTAGATATATCCACTTCTCGAACTTGACCTGCCCATTCAAAAATATCTTGGAATAGATGGTGATGTAGACATTTGAGGTGATTGAAGTCTAAATGCTTGATTTCAGTAACATTACTTTTGTATGAAAGGTACCTATAACTCGTAAACTCAACTTCGGCTTTTTCAAGTTCATCCGAGTCAAGTATATTCAATCTGTTAATTAAAACATCAGAATTTGAGTAACAGTATTTGTCCTGATCAGCACCATATTTATCTCGCATACTTGCGTTTTAAATCTTCAATGGTTTGAACGTTCGATTTCTTATTTATCGTCATGCCTTCATAACCCAAACTGGTTTTGAAGTTCTTTAAGCTAGGGGTAAATGTAGCTTTTTGGCGCTTCGAATTTGAGACATTGGCCATATCAATGTTCCTCTTGTTGGTTGCATTAATTGTACATGACTAATCAGCTAATGTCATGAAGTAGCGATTTTCGCAAAGCCAAGTGAGCCGCGCAGCAGCATCCTATTCTAGTAATGTCACTGGCAAAGTTTTGTCCAGAGGCTTCATTGGCCTGAAGTTTTACCCGTGGCACTTTTCTCTCAAAGTGCCAGCTAGCTCAGATCTGCCCGTGCGACGTGAAGTCGTATGAAGCGTTGTTCACCACGAAAGCGTGAACCATCTGTATCACCAGATGACCCTATGGCTCTGAATAAAGTAGCGAGCCAGACAATGTAACGAAGTCAAGTAACTACTTGGTGGGAAGTAAATCGTGAGAAGAACTTCCTCCTGACAACCACAAATCGGGTGAGTGCTAGGGAGTCAGTATGATGAACATATGTGAATCCATTTAAGGTGCGTCACATGAGAAGCAGCGGAAGTGGTTAATACGCTGTGGCCAAAAGGCAACGAGAGCGGGAAAGAAGTTGGGCAGTACTCTTTCGTGGTCATTAAGCTCTCCGCACCAGAGTGGGCATCTAACCTGACATTACGCGACATACGGAACACGGTAAGCCTGTATCATTCCTTCATGGGAAAGCTTTCTGCGAAGAAAGCCGATAGTGGTGCAGGTAGAGGATGCTGGAGAAAGCTAATGCTGTATTGTAATGATGCAGATACAGACTCATGTCTGGCACGAAAGTGAGCCTACTTCCAGCGGGTCTCCCGTTGCAAGATGATTTGAGGAACTTTATTAAAGGAGAAACGCAAATGATGACTTTATATAAAGTTAGTGCCTCTCCTAATTAACATCAACGCTACTCTTTAACCAGAATAGTTTTGGTCGTAAGTATTGAAGCTTCAAATGTGCATTGCAAAATCTGCCTTATTGGCAAGTGGGTGTACATAGTACGCCTTCGCGGAGGCTTGAGCCCAGTGCAGTGAAAGTTGCACGCTGGGTTCTTAGGAGAGCGGCACCTGGTAACAGGTGTCGCTTATCCGACCAAACCAAGTCAGCGGGTTCCAGTTTGTTAAGTTAATATCTAACAATCGGCCCAAACTCTACTAATGTGTCAAACATATTGATGGCGATCCAATGCGCATGTAGGTGATAAAACGGAGTGGATGGTTTTTTCAACAAATAATGATTTATTTGTGTTTACATTATCGAGGCAATGGATACCAATCTTTCTATCTGTAAAATATGAATGACGACAAGAGATGTTTGTGAAAGGTGTAGAGAAATTAACGATAGCTCCACGGGGGATTTATGCGGTCAGTAGCACATTATATTGCCGTATATGACTGTAGAAAATAGGAGTATCAAGTTCATCATTTGCGTCAGGACATGAGTTTTTAAACATAAGTGTGGAAGATGCCCCTAGACTGTCAATCCCATTTTAAAATGTCTTGTTGAAGAGAGGCGCGGGCTTATTATGAGTGTTCTGAGCTATTTTGAAAACCGAGTTAACGTCATCGCCTCTGTCGGAAAAAGTCTAGTCAGCCCATTCTCATAGTTTCAGGATTGGTTACTGAGTTAAATAAAGAAGCATACCAAGATTGAGTATCACTGATTGGCATTCAGAAAATGAACGATGTTATAAATATCAATAATAGCGACGTATTCGTCTGAGTCGTTAATCACTACCCATGGGAACGGATTTTTATTGCGTATCTTTTCATGTATCTCCTCGCCATGGATGGTTTCGTGCACTCTTGTGATTGTTGAGTTCATCATAGCACTAGCCACTTTAAACATAGATTGATACTCATGCGTCGTTTCTCTGTCTGTTCCCATTGCCGGAGTGGCATGCAAGTTAAACTGCTCTTTAGTAATCACTCCTACACACCTTCTGTCTATAACGACTGGAAATGCAGTGAACTGAGTTGTTTCTAAGAGCTCCTTAATCTCACGCAGGGTATGCTGGGGAGTTAATATTGGTGGGTAAGACATCAGCTCTGCCTCCTCGGTATTGGGCTCTTCGAGAGCGTTAATACCATCGACATTCACGGTTTTACGCGAAAGCTTATTGATAGGTTGAGGTCGTTCAAAGTAGTAACCCTGCATATAGTTTACTTTCAGATCGTTAAGAATTTTAACCTCTTGAAGCGTTTCAACGCCTTCTGCAACCACCTCCACATTCAATGTATGAGCAAGCTGTGTGATCATTCTTACGATGTAATAATTATGAGAGCCAACGGTAAGGTCTGACACAAACTCTTTGTCAATTTTAAGTAAGTCAAAGTTACCCCCCCTTAAGTAGGAAAAAGAAGAATATCCGGTACCAAAGTCATCAATGGCAACTTTTAGTCCCTTTTTTCTCAAATCAAACAGTAAGTTGCAGTCCTTCTGCTCGCTGTCAAAATACGCAGATTCAGTTAACTCAACGGTGATATAAGGCAGGTGTTGGATATGCTTTTTAAACAGATTGAATAAATCACGGAAAAGCGCTTTCATTGGCTTGTCTGAGTTTAGTGAAATGTTAATAGTCAACTCTACACCTGTCCCATAAAGCTCAACGAGCTCATTACGGGAGCTTATAGCCATATCTGCGATAGCTAAATCCAAATCAGAAACTAACTTCATGTCCTCAGCGACTTTTATCATCTCTTGGGTGTTTAACAAATTACCGTTGTAATCCCGAAATCTACACAAAGCTTCTAACTTGGTTACCTTCCAGTTTGATGTATTGACAATGGGCTGGAAGAAAACCTCCATCTCCTTGTTCAAGACTGACTGATTAACAATATCTTCTAGGATTTCACGGCGCTTGATTTTTTCATGTAAGGCGCTGTTGAAAAAGCAGATATTTCTGCTTCCTGAAGTATGCCTTTCATACATTGCTTGTAGTGAGTGTGAAAGAAGTTTGGTTTCATTGTTTGCATCTAACCCAAGTACAGAGCAACCAATGGTACACTCGGTGATAGCTGTGTATATCGCAGGGTCAACTCGTTGCCTAAGAGTCTTAAACCGCACTTTTATGGCATCAAATATGGAGAGCGAATGGGGTTTGTCTTGGTTGCGTTCGTATACAATGGCGATTGAAAACACGGTTTTTTTAATAAAGCCTGCGGAACAATCTTTTTCATAGTAGGCCAAAGCACTTGCAAGTTGCTTTTTGCTCTCGAATTCGAACTCTTTATCAAAACAAGGAATAAATGAAATCACCACTAGGCCTTGATTATCATTTAGAGCGATTGCTGTATCTTTCACTTTTAAGAAAAACTCATCTTCACCAGGTAACTGTGTTAATAGCTCTATACCACCATGTTCTATACCCGCTACTCGATACAACTTGTTTGATAAGTCCTGAGTCATTCCAAGGTAATAAAAACCACCTCTGATAGACTCTAAACGTTGAATTTTCAGCTCTTGCGGTTTTACTGTCCCCGTTTTACCTTCGCTAAGAATGAGACCATTCCAATAGCCGTCTTTGGTAAGTTTACTCCACATCTCTTTAAAGAAAACATCGCCATGTTTCCTCGCATTGAATATGGACGTTTTTTGTCCTAACAACTCATCTATTTTGTACCCGGACGAGTTCTCAAAGTAGGTATTGCACGCGATAATTCGTGTCTGTTCGTCGGTGATGACTATACCGTGGCTTTTGTTTTCAAAAATTTGGTAGAAAAACGAAGAGATGTCTTCCGAGATCGGTGTGATAAAAAGAGGAATAACAACACCAGAAATAAGGTGCCCTGTCATTTTTTTAGCTGCCACTACACATAGAACAATACTGTTATTGTGTGTAGCAATACATGCCTTGATTGGTTCGGGCGTGTCACCTTCTGCAGCTCGCCGAAAATGTTCCATGACGAGCTTTTGATCTCTTTTAGAAAACAGCTCCCAAAAGTCATCAATACTATTGATAGCGACCTTAGAATTAAGGCTATCAGTCAATCCCGCAATATCAATTTGAAATTGGTCGGTGTTTGTTTTCCATGAAAAAGGCATTTCCGAATATTTGAAATTGCCCATGAGATCTTTTTTGACTGCTTTCATTTTCCCTGCCAAACGTTGTATTTGAGTAAAGCGTTCATTCTAAGTATGTACAAGGTGTTCAATTTAAAGATAGAACAAAAAATTCTTTTTTCTTTTTTTAGTTCATGTAGATATAAACTTATTTGGGTTAACGAATTTTATGATGAGGAGCTTTATTGCTACAGACTCGTTTTTTCTGTCCAAATTTCAAGATTGAACCTAAACGTGGCTTTGTTACTGAAATCGATGGAACTTAATCAAGAAACTACGATCTGATCGGCTACCCCCTTAATCGTCGTAGCCTCATGCCTAAACCTCGTTACAAAACAACTAACTGGAAACAGTACATAAAGCCTTAATAAACCGTGGCTCTTTGACCTTTTGGATTGATGAGGAAACGATAGCCGAGTGGAAGCAAAACAAACAAGGCAAGCGTGGTAGACCACGCCGATTCAGTGACTTAGCCATTACTACCGCACTGATGGTGAAACGCGTTTTCTCTATGCCATTGAGAGTGTTGCAAGGTTTTCTAGACTCAGTATTTAAACTAGCTAACATCCCGCTTGTTTGTCCACACTACACCTGTATAAGTCGTCGAGCTAAAGAAGTTGAGGTTTCATTTAAAAACAAAACCAGAGGAGCAATACAACACCTGGCCATTGATGCTACTGGCCTCAAAGTTTATGGCGAAGGTGAATGGAAGGTCAAGAAGCTGGTACTGACGGGAAGCGAAGAGTGTGGCGTAAGCTGCATATCGCTGTAGATACCAGTACCCACGAAATAATCGCAGCAGAGTTAAGTTTATCTAACGTAACCGATGGCGAAGTGCTCCCCAACTTACTTAAGCAGACACGTCGTAAAATCGTTGAGATATCAGGCGATGGCGCTTATGACACAAGGAATTGCCATGATGCTATACAGAGCAAACAAGCGGTTCCGCTCATCCCGCCACGCGAAGGGGCAGCCTTCTGGGAGCAAGGGCATCCTCGCAACTTAGCAGTAGGTTGCCAAAAGCTCTACGGCTCTAACAAGGAGTGGAAAAATCGGTATGGCTATCATAAGCGCTCACTATCAGAGACAGCAATGTATCGAGTGAAACAGTTGTTAGGCGGAAAATTAAGCTTGAGGAACTACAACGCTCAGGTTGATGAGACTTACGCAATGATCAAAGCACTGAACAAGCTTACGGGGCTAGGTATGCCTGAAACTCAGTATATCGTTTAGGAATTAAGCACAACGGGGCAGACATACCTTCTCTCTGAATGATGTGCACCATCAATACTGGACAGTGAGCTTAGTGACTTTCCATACTTATGCTAATTCGTGATTTGCTAATACTTGGTTCTCCGAAACTCATTTCTGTCCAAAAACGTTTTGAAACTGGTCAATCTTAATTGTGATCACCAAGCGATTCTGTCGAACCTTAACCTTGGCACTCGTAATACACCTCCTTTGCAGCCTGTCACCTTATTTCTGATTTCATTCTACCGACCAAAAGCGCCGCACTCAGTGTGGGCGCTTTTTTTTGTTTTCCTTCACAAGGAGTTTTTCTATGTCTACGACTCGTGGTGGTCAAATCACTTTTCACAACATCCGTATGTGGTGGCAAGTGAACGTGACCACAATCAAGTACCTCAATATCTTCGCGGCCTTGCTAGGGCTTCTCACCACGTACTTCATCACCTCGACTAACACATTAACGGGGGCCTACTACTACAGTCTATTTCAGCTTTTCAACAAGTTAGGTTTTAGCTTAGAGCGCAACGTGGTGGTCGAATGGGAAGAGCAACGCTACAGCAGCACCCTTGGCCAACAACTGCAAAACCCCATCTTGGCACAGTGCTACCAAGAATTGCTACAAGCCCTGTTTGTTGGCCTACTGGTCTATGTGGCCGCTTCCACCGTGCTGTTTGTGATGATTAACCACTGGTTTAAGAGAAAAGGGCAGAAGCAGAGCGAAGATAATCACATTCGAGGCTTTCAATTGGCTGAGCCTAAAGCCGTCACCGCAGAGCTAAAAAAGAAGAAAAAACTCTCCCCTTTTGCGCTCGATGGTCACAAGCTTTTTGTGGATGGATTTGAAGTCAAACACCTGATGATTGACGGCACTACGGGGGCAGGTAAGTCCGTTGCGATTCGCAAACTCTTGCATTGGATACGAGCACGCGGAGACAAAGCCATTATTTACGATAAAGGCTGCGATTTTGTCAGTAAGTTCTATGAACCGCACAAAGACGTGATTTTAAATCCCTTCGATGAACGTTGCGCAGCGTGGGATATTTGGAGTGATGCTAAAGAAGCTCCGGACTTTGAATCGCTCGCGGCCGCACTTATTCCGCAACACGGTGAAGGCGACCCATTTTGGGTAGACTCCGCACGAACCATTTTCTCGGCAACCACCTATCAAATGATGATCGATGACAAACACGAATGTACGATTGAAAATTTGCTGCACATTATCTTAACGTCTGAGCTTTCAACGTTAGGTGACCACTTAAAAGACACCGAAGCGAGCTCCCTCGTCTCGAAAAGTATCGAGAAGACGGCGATATCCATCAAATCGGTCCTAGCGACTTACATTAAGTCCTTACGTTACTTACATGGTTTGGATGAAAAAGACGCCCAAGGCCACCGTAAACGGGCGCCATTTTCGATCACAGATTGGGTACAAGACGAATCACAACAAGGATTTCTGTTCCTATCCAGTAATGCAAGACAACACACCGCCCTCAGACCACTGATCTCGATGTGGCTTGCGATTGCCTCCAACGCCATTCTAGGAATGGAGCCCGATGACGACCGCCGAATTTGGGTGATCATTGATGAAATGCCTACGTTACATAAACTGCCTGAACTCACGCACATTATTTCTGAAGTGCGTAAATTTGGGGGGTGTTATTTACTGGGGTTGCAATCTTACGCTCAATTAGAAACCACTTATGGGCGCAACGCGGCCAGAGTCATTTTTGATTTGCTCAACACGCGCTTTTTCTTCCGCGCCCCTTCAAAAGCGATGGCCGCCATTTCCTCGGAGGACCTTGGTGATCAAGAAATCGATATCTCACGAGAAAATATCTCTTACGGTGCGAACGCACTGCGTGACGGTGTCTCACTCGGCCATCAAAACAAAACACGCCCGGTGGTTTCTCCAGCGGAAATCCAAGGTTTGGATGATTTAGAGTGTTACTTGCGCACGCCTAACTCCATGCTCATCACGAAACTGCAACTGAAATACGATCGCATGAGCAATCTCCAACCCTCCTTCATCAAACGCAGCATACTCGGAGGGAAAGCAATGGAGAGTATCGATCAAGCCTTAATTTTTCATGAATTAATTGCTTTGCATGAACTCGATGAAACCCAAAGAAACCGATTACTTGCCATTCAGCAAAGTACGTACGAAAACGAAGAAGAGCAGCAGCAAACCAGAGCCCGTCAGAAACAAACCCTTGCCAAAGCCTCGAAAAAGAAAAACCCGACCAATAACGCAACCCAAAACCAACAGCTCGCAGAAGACACACAAAATGCACTTCAGCGAGAAACCGAAGAGGCGTCCAGAACACAAATAGAACAGGGCGAGATGTACGATTAACCACACGAAATACAACATCAATGCTCACTGAGAGCAAAAACAATTTAGCCCTCCCCTGTAACAAGCCCTGCCCCCTCTCATTCGCATCAACACCGTCGCTAACCCATTCGCACGGAATCCAAATCACCGACATTTCGCTGACGTGGCGGCTTTGCTGCGCCCCAACAAAGGAGAACACCTCATGATGTCTATTAGCCCTCTTAAATCCGCCTCTGGCGCCGCCAAGTATTACTTGAACGAAGAAAACACACCAAATACCTTTGATACGTCACTCGAGAAAGACAGTAACGACAACTACTACCTCAAAGAAAGCAGTACCAATGAAAACACTTTTTGGCACGGTCAGTTAGCCAAAGAAGCAGGCCTAATCGGTAAACCGGTTAACCAAAAAACGTTAGAGTCCGTTTTATCTGGACACTTAGGCAATGAAACCATCAAAGGTAAACGGGGTGACCATAAATGTGGTTTTGACCTGACTTTTTCAGCACCAAAAAGATTAAGCACGCTCGCACTCGTTGGCGGGGATACTCGCCTTATTGATGCACATAATGACGCGGTCAAATTCGCGCTATCGCAACTAGAAAAAGACGTGGCACAAGCCACGCACATCAATGACGAAGGCGCTCGTGAGTTCATCAATACCGAATCGATGGCCTTTGCGGTCGTCCGCCATAAAACCAGTCGTGAAAACGATCCACAACTCCATTCCCATGCCTTAACGGCAAACATGACCCGCGACAAAGAAGGGCAACTGCGTACACTCGCCTCTTCTCTCAAACAAAAAGGCGGCGTCATCAATGGGACAGGCGAGCGCATTTACCACTTCCAAAAATACTACGGTATTTTATACCAGAGCCAATTGGCTAAAGAAGTTATAGAGTTAGGCTATACAACGCGAGCCCTCGGCAATGGTCAATTTGATGTTGAAGGCGTTCCTCAAGTATTAATCGACACCTTCTCCACTCGCTCACAACAAATAGAACAACAAACCTTAGACTTAGGCTTTGAATCCCGCGCGGCAAAAGACGTAGCCAACCTTGATACGCGCAAGTCCAAAACCTACGAAAGTGAGGCAACGCTCAATGCTCATTGGCAACAAACGGTGCGCAATGCAGGCCATAAGCCCGAAGAACTGGTTAAAAACGCCCTGGGGATCACTCCACAAGAACAGAACCCTGAAGAAATCGCTAAAGACGCGTTTGGTCGCGCCGTTGAACACTTAGGGCAATACAACACAGCATTAAAACTGGAAAAGATTATAGAATTAGCCGCGGCCGAGTTTACCAAAGGCGGCGTACAAGCCAATGCGATTGACCTTAAAATGGTCGCTGACCAATGGGTGAAAAACGGTGCTCTCATCCCTCTTTCGGAAAAAGGTCAATACACCACTCAAGCCATGCTGAAAACCGAACAAGCGTTAATGGCGGCCAGCAAAGGGCGTACGCGCCATATGCGCACGCCAGTCAATGACGCTACGTTAGATAAATTAAACCTCACTCAAGGCAACCGCCAAAAGGTGGCGGACATTTACCAGTCCACCAAGCAGTTTCATGTGGTGAATGTGTTTGGCAACAGTGAACAAATCGCGCAAAACCTCTTGAACGTCGGCAACCATGTCGGCAAACGTGTCCACTTAGTGTCACAAAACGCCAAAGACAAACACCGTCATAGCCAAACCATCCAACGTGAAAGTCATACGGTCGCAACCTGGATAAAACACCGATTTCAAGAAGAGCAGCGCCACTCTGTCCATAGTTTGTTGCACTCAGACGTCCCTATGACCAACAAAGACATCCTTCTTGTCGACAGCGCCCACAAAATGAGCGCCAATGAGTTGATGGCTTTAAACGCAAAAGCTAAGGGATCGGGTAGCAAAGTCATCTTGCTGAACAACACGTCCAGTCGCCAAGGTTTTAAATCTTATAACGCCATCGAGCTTTATCGCAGAGGCAACGTCGTCTCGCACTCTTGGGTAGACAGCAAACAGAAAGACAGTAAGGTTACCTTGCACAACAGCGATACACGCACCCTCGCTAGAGCGTATACCCACTTACCAAACAAAGAAAACACACAAGTGCTGGCGACTTCTCACCTTGAACAACGACGATTGACGGATGCGATCCGGTCCTCTCTGCAGAACGAGGGTCAACTTGCCCGCAGCGGTATCACCTTGTTCACTCAGCAGCCTCATTATTTGTCTAAGCCCCAACAGGAGTTAGCGCAACATTACAAGCCAGGTATGACCCTTCGCCATTGGGAAGACGGAAAACCTCAAGAGTTAGTGGTTTCAACCTCGGATAAGGCAAACAATCGACTCCATGTCCTGAGCAAAACCGATGGACAAGAATACACCCTCGATCCCGCTTCCGCCGGATTCAAAGCCCTCAACATGCAGATCTTTAAACCTGACTCGCTGCAAGTTAACCAAGGTGAACGCCTCATGATCACAGGTAAGCACTTTCCATCTGAGTTGAACGCCAATGAGCGTTACGTAGTCACGGATATTTCTAAAGAAACCCTAACGTTAACGGACACGCAGGGCGAATCGAACACCATCCCCGTTGAAGCCCTGAAAGACGCACCACTACAATACGACTATGTCCATACCGCCAGTCATATCGAACCAAGGGCGCACACCCTCCTTTCAGGCAAAGCCTTTACGCTCTCGAAAGCGCTCTTTCACGAGCTGACCGAGAAAAGCGCGCGCATCGATGTGTTTACCGACAACCCCGATAAAGCCCAGGCCGCGCTTGAGAAAAGCGAAGTGAAGCTTTCTGCTATCGAGCGAGTCATGCAGACTCAAAACGTCAACGACCGCTACCTCTCTGAAACCACCGCCGCCACAGTCAAAAGCGACATCGAGCAAGCCCTCACTCTCTTAAACAAAGAGCACAATTCACCACTGCAAGAGAAAGCGTTGAACTTTGCCCTGGGTCATCTTTCTGAAAAAGAAGCGGCGTTTACACAAAAAGAGTTAGTCGTCGAAGCGATCCGTTACGCTTTTGAAGAGGCCAATCAACCGATAATCAAAGAGCAAATTGAAACAGAGCTCGCCAAACGAAGTGATGTCCTCTCTGCCGAATACAGCGATGGTACACGCTGGACCACCCAAGCGGCACTCGATACCGAAAAACACATTTTACGAAACATTGATCAAGGGAAAAATCAACACAAGTCGTTTGCCACCCACCAACAAGTCAGAGATTATCTCGATGCACAGCCTCGCCTTACCCAAGGGCAAAAGGACGGCATCACCCTTATCTCAACGACCAAAGACAGTTTTGTGGCCGTGCAAGGTTTGGCGGGCACCGGTAAATCCACCCTGCTCGAATCCAACCTTGAATTGATTCAACACGCCACCCAAGCCAGTAACCAGCCACCTTCGCAAGTGATTGGTCTGGCGCCAACGCACGCCGCCGTCAGCGAACTGGAAAGCAAAGGACTACAAGCGCAAACGCTGGAAAGCTTACTGACCGACCTAAGACGTGGCATCACCTTACCAGAGGACTACAAAAACACGCTGTTCTTCCTCGATGAAAGCTCCATGGTCAGCAACCAACAAGCCAAAGAGCTCACCGACCTTGTATTACAAAGCGGCTCCAAAGCCACCTTGCTTGGGGATAAAGAGCAACTGCTTTCTCTCAATGCAGGTAAACCGTTTGAATTGAGCATGAGACAAGGACTCATCGATACGGCTTTTATGACCGACATCATTCGTCAAAAGAATGAAATACTGCTTAGTGCCGTACACAATATTGTAGATAAGCAGCCAGACAGCGCCCTCGATAAACTCTCTCAGCAAGGCCCTGATACACTCGGTAGCACGCAACATATCGTCTCAACCCTCGATGAGAATGCGAAAGACCAAAGCAAAGCGCAACTCATCGCCACTGAAAAGCTGCCTTACGCGGTGGCGCAGGACTACCTTGCCCGCACGCCCGAGACACGAGAAAACACGCTGATCATCGCTTACACAAATAATGAGCGTGACCACATCACTGAGCACATTCGTGCCGGACTGATGAAAACACAGGAGATAGGCCAAGAAAACATCATCACCACCCGATTACGCTCTACAGGTGATAGCAAAGAAGAGTTGACCACCATGATGCCTTATCAGAAAGGGCTCATTTTAAGCACCAAGCCAGGAGAGTACGACATCATTACCCACGTTGATTCGGAGCACG
This sequence comes from Vibrio sp. TMPB1044, assembly GCF_030442075.1. Lineage (NCBI taxonomy): Bacteria > Pseudomonadati > Pseudomonadota > Gammaproteobacteria > Vibrionales > Vibrionaceae > Vibrio > Vibrio sp. TMPB1044. Next base: position 452,920 of record NZ_JAUJED010000023.1, read on the forward strand.
GTTTAGTGACTCTTCAAGACGTAAATACAGGTAAGACAAAGCCATTTTTGCCACGCAACAAAGACCACAAATACACGTCACTCTTCGTTCAATCAGAAAAGCCACTTTCAACCGGGGATAAAATCATGACCCGCTTTACCGACAAAGCGCGAGGCATTAAAGCCAATGTGGAATACACCATCAGTCATGCCACCAAAGAAGAAATCACCGCGCTGTCGAAAGAGGGGCAAACGTTAAGCCTTAATCCAAACCAACTGAAAGACGGGCATTGGGATTACGCTTACACCAGAACCGCAGATATGGCGCAAGGCGCGACGTATCAGAACGTCATTACCACCCTAAAGGGTAAAGGCGCACTGACGAACTTAAGACGCGCTTACATCGATTTAAGCCGGGCGAGTAGTCATGTGAAACTCTTTACTGACAGCCCAAAACAGATGATGAAGAGCTGGTTATCGAAAGAGGTCAATAAACACAGTGCCATTGAAACCATCGAGAACATTGCACCACACAGTACGCCTTACTTTAATGACAAGGCCCTACCTCATGAAGACGTGCGTTATCAAAATAGGAATGGAGATTTTGACTACCACCAATTTAAAGAACACATCAACCAAGCGTTACCTAAATACACCGAAAGCTTAGCCATCAACCTATTGGGACAACCGAACCCATCTAAATCAGACCGTGACTATTTAACTTTTGGTATCGGTAAATCGGCGATAAAAGTGTCATTAACGGGGGAATATCGAGGGTATTTTAAAGACTATACCACCGGTGAAAAAGGCTCACTCATCAATTTGATGATGAGTCATAAGGAAATAAATTATAAGGAGGCAATGAAAGAAGCCCATAACATGCTCAATAATCCTGATAAATACCAACTCACCGCCAACCCCAAACATGATCAATTACTGAATACGACGCCAAAACACATGGCACAATTTGAAGAGAGAGCGAAAGAATATATACAAACCAGTCAACCACTCACAGGCACATTAGCCGAAACTTACCTCAATAAATTCGGGATTGAACACCCTAAGAATGACCATGTTCATTTTCATCAAGCGGTGTATTCCTCAGAGGACAAGGCATTTCACCCTGCGATGATAACCAACATTCACGATAAAAAAGGAGAAACAAAAGCAATTGAAGTCACTTATTTAGACGGGCAAGGAAATAAAGACCCAGCACTCGACATCAATCCAAGGACCTTAGGCACGAAATCCAAACAAATGACGCAATTTCATCAAGGCCGTGATTTACACACCACCATCATCAGTACCTCAATCGAAAATGCTTTTATCATCAATCAAGCCCACCAAGGTCAATACGACATTATCAATGTCAATCATAAGAATGACATCCAGAATATTTCCACCGATGAACTCAGACAGAATATAGTGATTGTCCTGAGTCAAGGTAATACTGACTTAAACCCCAACAACATTGAAAAAATCATGGCTAACTTTTCAGGGAGAAATATTCAGTTTGTTTCGCCTGACAATATGCTTGAGGAAATCAAACAGGGTATTGAACAATACCATCAACAAACGCATCAACAAAAAGAGGAATTCGACACACCCACTCAAGACCATGATTCATTAACCAACAAGCAGGACACTGATATTAATCAACACACAAAAGAAATCAAAGATAAAGAGCTTGAACACTTCGACAGCAAAGAACCCTCCCCTCAAAAAACGTTTGATTTTAATCAGGAGCGTGACAACAACAATGACCAATATAATAAACTAGATAGAGAGTTAGAGCGGTAGAAAAAGGGGTGTCCAATGGACTACCCTTTTTTTT